>DKIB01000057.1 GCA_002454015.1 Proteobacteria bacterium UBA6729 | reverse complement strand
GGCAAAATGCCGATCGATAAACACGGCGCTGCGACTGGCGATGTTGACCAGTTTGCCGACCAGATCGGCATTCACGCGCAGCGTAAAGTCTTCCAGATTCAGGTCCAGATCGCCGATGCCCGCATCCAGGCGGCAGGCAAAGTAGTAGCGCAGGTATTCCGGATCCAGATGCTCCAGATAGCGGCGTGCCGTGATGAGGGTGCCCCGCGACTTGGACATCTTTTGCTCATTCACCGTCAGAAAACCGTGTGCGTATATCGCTGTGGGCATGCGATAGTTGGCAGCCCGCAGTATGGCAGGCCAGAACAGACCATGAAAGTAGATGATATCCTTGCCGATGAAGTGATACAGCTCGGCAGTACTGTCGGGCTGGAAGTATTCATCAAAGTTCAGTCCCCGGCGACGACACAGTTCCATAAAACTTGCCAGATAACCAATCGGGGCATCCAGCCATACATAGAAGAACTTGTCGTCCGTATCCGGTATGCGAAAACCAAAGTAGGGCGCATCCCGGGAGATGTCCCACTCCTTCAGGCCCACGGCAAACCATTCACGCAGTTTGTTGGCTACTTCATCCTGCAACTGTCCGGAGTCCAGCCATTTGCGCAGCACCTCCGTGAATGCCGGCAGATCAAAAAAATAATGTTCGGATTCGCGCTCTACCGGCGGGGTGCCGGATAACGCCGAGATCGCATTCTTCAGTTCTGCCGGACTGTAGGTTGCGCCGCAGGATTGACAGCAGTCACCGTACTGATCCTCGGCATTGCAACACGGACAGCAGCCACGTATGTAGCGGTCCGGCAAAAACATCTTGCGGGTGGTATCAAAGGCCTGGTTGATGTTGCGGCGGTGGATGTGACCTGCGGCATCCAGGGTATGGTAGATGGATTCACATAGCTGGCGATTCTCCCCGGAATGGGTGGTGTGGTAGTTGTCAAAGGCGATATGAAAATCCGCAAAATCGCGCTGGTGCGCCTCCAGAAAGCGGGCGATCAGCTCCTCCGGCTTGATGTCCTCGTCAGCTGCGCGCAACATGATCGGCGTGCCATGCGCATCATCCGCACACACATAGTAGCAGCTATGACCACGCAGGCGCTGAAACCGGGCCCAGATGTCGGTCTGTATATATTCCACCAGATGCCCCACATGGATTGGGCCATTGGCGTAGGGCAACGCGCTGGTGATCAGTATCTTTCTTTGCTGCATGGGCCGAGTCTACCAGGGCTGATTATATCAGGAGTCCTGCCCAGATTGCCGATAACCCGCTATAATGTACGCCATGTTAACCGAGGCGCAGGTCAGAAAGCAGTTGGGAGCGTTCCATGACCCCTACATGGACCAGGATCTGGAGTCCGCCGGAGTGGTGCAGGAGCTGGCGGTCGGGGAGGCGGGGCAGGTGCGCGTACGGATCGTGCTGGGTTACCCGGCCGGGGACTGGGCCGAGACGTTGCACGAGACCCTGACCAAAGAGCTGCAGGCCCTGGACGGGGTGCAGGAGGTCAGCGTCACGGTAGAGAGCAACATTCTTGCCCACGCCGTACAGGTTGGCATACAGCCGCTGCCCGGCGTCAAGAACATCATTGCGGTGGCCTCCGGCAAGGGTGGCGTCGGCAAATCCACTACGGCCGTCAATCTGGCCTTGGCCCTGCAACACAACGGGGCGCAGGTCGGGTTGATGGATGCCGATATCTATGGCCCCAGCCAGCCGCGTATGCTGGGTTGCGACCGTCGTCCCGAGGCAACCAGCGGGCAAAGCATGGAGCCCCTGATCAGCCATCGCTTGCAGTCCATGTCCATAGGCTACCTCGTTGATGAAGAGACCCCGACGATCTGGCGTGGTCCCATGGTGACCTCGGCCCTGCAGCAACTGCTGGTGCAGACGCACTGGCAGGATCTGGACTACCTCATAATTGACCTGCCCCCCGGCACCGGGGACATCCAGCTGACCCTGTCCCAGAAGATCCCGGTCAGTGGTGCCGTGATCGTTACCACACCACAGGACATCTCCTTGCTGGATGCACGCAAATCCCTGAAGATGTTTGAGAAGGTTCGCATTCCGATACTCGGTCTGGTTGAGAACATGAGCGGCTATCGCTGTCCGCAATGTGGGCATGAAGAGGATATCTTTGGCAGCGGCGGTGGCTGGAGCATGGCAAAACAGTATTCCGTTGCCCTGCTCGGCCAGCTACCGCTGGATCGATCCATACGCGAAGGTGCCGACACCGGCAACCCCACCGTCGCCATGCAGCCGGATTCCGCTATCAGCCACATCTACCTGGAGATCGCCCGGCGGGCATCCGCCCGGTTGGCACTGCAGGGTCGTGACTACAGCTCCAAATTCCCGAAGATCGTCGTAGAATGACCATAAAATCAGATCACTGGATCCGCCGCATGGCAACCAGCCATGGCATGATCGAACCCTTTGAGCCCAATCAGGTCAAGAGCACGGCGGCCGGCGCGGTCGTCTCTTATGGCACCTCCAGTTACGGCTACGATGTGCGCTGTGCACCGGAGTTTCGTGTCTTCACCAATATCAACTCGGCCTTGGTAGATCCCAAGGCATTTGATGTAAACAGCTTTGTAGAGGTGCGTGCCGATACGTGCATCATTCCTCCCAACTCCTTTGCCCTGGCATGTACCGTGGAGTACTTCCGCATCCCCCGCAACGTACTGACCCTGTGCGTGGGCAAGTCTACCTACGCGCGCTGCGGGATCATTGTCAACGTCACCCCGCTGGAACCGGAGTGGCAGGGGCACATCACGCTGGAGTTTTCCAACGCCACCCCCTTGCCCGCCCGAATCTATGCCAACGAAGGTGTGGCACAGGTACTATTCCTGGAATCCGATGAACCCTGCGATGTGTCATACCTGGACCGTCAGGGGAAATATCAGGGGCAGACCGGAGTCACCCTGCCCAAGACTTGAACGCCGGGCTTGCTGTCTTCCTGCAACTTGAGGGTCAGCCCTGTCTGGTGGTAGGGGGTGGACAGGTTGCTGCACGCAAGGTGGAACGTCTGCTGGAAGCGGCTGCCCGGGTGACCGTGGTGGCACCGCAACTATGTCCGGAACTGGCAGAGCACTCGCACATCCAGCATCGGGCAGAGTGCTTCCAGCCCGCCCATCTGGAATCTGTCAGACTGGTTGTGGCAGCCACCTCAGATGCCGCCGTCAACCGTGCGGTATCCGTTGCCGCACAGGCCCGCGGGCTGCCGGTCAATGTGGTGGACAGCCCGGAACTGTGCACCTTCACCCTGCCCGCGGTGGTGACCCGTGCACCGATACAGATCGCCATCGGCACCGGCGGGGCAGCCCCCCTGCTGGCCAGAACCCTGCGTACCCGTATAGAGACCTGGCTGCCAGCAGGCTATAGCCTGCTGGCCGCGCTGCTGGCCCGCTACCGAGGGCAGGTAAGTGAGCGCATCACCGACCCTGACAAGCGCCGCCGTTTCTGGGAGCAGGTGCTGGACGGGTCCATTGCCGAACTGGCCGTATCCGGTCAGGAACAAGCCGCCGCACAGCAACTGGAGGCCATGCTCCAGCACAGGGAACCCATGCGTGGAGAAGTCTATCTGGTTGGCGGCGGCCCCGGCGACCCGGACCTGCTGAGCTTCCGTGCCCTGCGTCTGATGCAACGTGCCGAAGTGGTGATCCATGATCGCCTGGTAGCGCCTGCCCTGCTCAACCTGGTACGCCGTGACGCAGAGCGCATCCATGTGGGGAAACAACAGGGTTGCCACACCATCCCCCAGGCCGAGATCAACCAACTGATGATCAAACTTGCCGGGCAGGGCCGCCGGGTACTGCGCCTCAAGGGAGGCGACCCCTTTATCTTCGGACGCGGGGGGGAAGAGATAGCAGACCTGGCGGCCCACCACATCCCCTTCCAGGTTGTGCCCGGCATCACCGCTGCCTCCGGCTGTGCCTGCTACGCAGGCATCCCCCTCACGCACCGGGACTATGCCCACACCTGCATCTTCGTAACCGGTCACATCAAGGACGATACCCTCAACCTTAACTGGCAGACCCTGGTGCAACCCCTCCAGACCCTTGCCGTCTACATGGGCGTCGGTGCTGCCCAGATCCTCACCACCGGCCTCCTCAAACACGGCATGGATCCCACCACACCCGCCGCCGTCATTGAACATGGCACCACCCCCAGACAACGTGTCTACACAGCGCCCCTGCAACAACTCCCCGAGCTCGTCAAAACCCACGACATCAAGCCCCCCAGCCTGTTCATCATCGGCAAGGTGGTCACCCTCCGCAGCCAACTCGCCTGGCGCGACTGAGCCGTGC
>DKIB01000070.1:2703-4096 GCA_002454015.1 Proteobacteria bacterium UBA6729 | reverse complement strand
GTCCAGACAGGCCGGGATACGGTAGCGCCCCGGCAACCAACCCGTGCCGATAGTCGTGTCACAACGCCAGCGTACCCGACCGTGCTGGTTGATGGTGGCATGGTAGCGTAGTTGTGCACCGCCCTGAATGCCCCCCCCGATGGCCTTGAAGTGCAGGTGCAACGTACCGTGCAGTAGCGATGTGGGTTGCCAGGCTACGGCTGCCAGGTAGTGTTGTGCAGCCGGGGCGGGCATGCCGGCAGCATGCAGGGTTGCGGGCAATTCGCCGTGTATCTCATTGTGTATGCTGATACTGGCCTTGGCAAGGGTGGCATAGCCCAGTGCCTCGGAGACCCGGGCGCGTACCCGGTACTGCAGGTACCCGGCCAATCCCTCCAGCGCACCCGCGCCCAGTAGTAGCAGGACCACGCCGAGCAGCAGTCGGCGGCGGCTGATGGGTCCGGGGGATACCTGCATTACGGCTTACTGCCGTTCCGCGGGCGGTGCCGCCGGGGTGCCGCTGCTGCGACTGTACAGCAGCAGGGTGATCTGTTCGGATATCAGACCCAGCAGGAGGGTCAGTGAGGCGCACAGCCACAGCAGCAGGCTCATGTTGGTGAAGCGATCATACAGCACGAAGGTATACAGGTAGCGCAGCAGCCCCAGTGCGTACAGCAGCAGGCTGAGCGGGGCGAAGATCTTCAACGGGGAGTACAACGTACAGACGCGCATCATCACCAGCACAAAGGCCGGGCCATCCCGGCTCATGCGAATGTAACTCTGGTTGGCAGTGCGTGCCTGCACATCCACGGGCACATAGTGGATCGGGTAGCCGGAGCGGAAGAACGCCATGGTGATCGACGTGGTATAGGAAAAGCCGTTGGGCAGCAGGTACAGAAACTCGCGGAACCGGGCGGCATCCACCACCCGCAGACCGGAGGTCAGATCCGGCACGGTGTGGCCCGTCATCCAGCTGGCCAGGCGATTGTAGCAATGGTTGGCCAGGCGGCGCGCCCGGTTGGCCTGGGCGGTGGCGGGCCGGGCACCGACCACCATGGCATTGCCGCTCTGCTCATAGGCATGCAGCAGGGCCGCTACGTGTTCCGGGCGGTGTTGCCCGTCGGCATCCATGAATACCAGGGTATCGCCGGTGGCGGCCCGTGCCCCGGCCTTGATGGCGGCCCCGTTGCCCAGCGCTACCGGGTGGCTGTGCACCCGCACTCGATAGCTGTGACAGAGCCGTGCCGTGGCATCGGTAGAGCCATCATCGACCACCAGAATCTCGGCATCCGCAAAGCGGGCGGTGAGGGCGGGCAGCAGGGTGTGCAGGGATGCGGCCTCGTTGCGGGCCGGCAGAATGATACTGATGCTCATGGCCTACCAGTATATACAGTCAGTCCTGTATTGCGGCCGG
>DKIB01000070.1:2317-2616 GCA_002454015.1 Proteobacteria bacterium UBA6729 | reverse complement strand
CCCAGATCCGTCAGCAGCAGAAAGTGAATCAATTCCAGTCGCACCAGCAACGCTGCATGGGGCACAGCGGACAGTTGCCGCAGCTCCAGCAATATCCTCCAAGCCTGCTCCGGCCATGGACTGCCGAACGTATAATACCCGGCGAGCAGCAACAGGGCCTGCACTTTCGCAGCTTCGCTGTGATAGCGCTTGTAAGTCAGGATATCCAGCAGTGTATCCAGCTGCTTCCGGGAGGCCGGACAGTCTGTCGTTGTATCCGATTCGCACAGCCGCAGCCACCCCAGTATCTCCCGTACCGT
>DKIB01000070.1:2126-2254 GCA_002454015.1 Proteobacteria bacterium UBA6729 | reverse complement strand
CCGGTTGCACCGGGTACCCCAACTGGTGGTTGAGCCGGTGATGTATCAGCAGGCAGACCGCAGGATCAGGTGCCAGGCCCGCACAATGTTCCAGGTGCTGTACCGCCGACTGATAGTATCGGTCCTGC
>DKIB01000070.1:319-2094 GCA_002454015.1 Proteobacteria bacterium UBA6729 | reverse complement strand
GGATTGTTCTGCAGCTCATACGCGTAGGGGTCGGGGAATTCCCGCCCCCAGGCCTCCGCACGCGGCCAGCCGATCAGGGTATAACACAGCGCCATGATCAGCAGGGCAGCCCTGCAGCACGCCAGGGCAGAGGGGGATAGCCGTGGATGAGTCAGGTAGTAGCACAACATCATCAATGGCCCCAGGGCAGGCAGGTAGTTGCGATGCTCAAACATCAGCTCCAGAGGCAGTACAGTGGATTCCAGCAGGTGTCCGCTCAGGAACAGGGCAATGCCGAACCCTGCCACAGGTGCCCGTCGCCGGAGCAGCACGGGCAGTGCTGCCAGCACAACCATACCCAGGGCCGCCGGCAGGGTGGTCCAGGGTGCCAGCCAGCCCTGTGAGACCGTCGGGCTGTCATGAAACAACGTAAACCAGCTGAGGTCCGGTATCAGGATGATCCGCAGATATTCCCAGAGTATCCGGGTTTCTGTTAACAGCCGTGTCCCCGGGCCATAGTCATAACTGCGGAAAGAATTTGCATGCAGGCTGTCCCAGTGCAACCCCAGCCAGATCATGCCCAGGATTCCAGGCAGCAATACGGTGCCTGCATAAAGCATCTGCAGCCGCCGTAAGGCAGCACTGCCAAGGGCACTGTCCTGGAAGAAAAACAGTTCGATCAGTAACAGATACAGGGGTAACAAGGCACCGTTTTCCTTGCTGAGCAGGGCCAGTGGGGTGCAGACCACAAAGGCCCCGACGACCCGCCATGTCCCTCCCGCCCGTCCCTGCTCCCAACGTTGTCGGCCGTGCAGGTAGCAGAGCATGCCCAGCAGGCAGAACAGTGCGCTCAGGCTGGTCATGCGCTGCACCGCGTAGAGCACCACGGTCAGGTGGATGGGGTGTACCAGCCAGAGCGCGGCAGTCGCCGCCGCCGTGAACTGTGCCGCGGTCGCCGTGCAATGTGCGAGTCTGCCCAGCAGGCCGCGCACCAACAGCCAGATCAGCAGCCCGCAGGCCAGATGCAGCAACAGGTTGAATGATTTGTAGTGGGCCGGGTCCAGTCCTCCCAGGTAATGGCTCAGTGCAAAGCTGAGCATCGCCAGCGGACGCCTCAGCGGTCCACTGTTGCTTGACAATGCGGCGTTCAGCCATCGGTCCGGTTGCAGGGTGTGGATATGGGTTGCTTCATTCTCGATCAGATTATAGCGGTCGTCAAGTATGAACCTCCCCTGCAGATTGGGCAGATACAACAGGCCTGCCGCCCCCAGGGCGGTGAGCAGCAGGATGGTGGACCATGCCGGGCGGTTCATTGCCGTGTCCCCGGCCAGCCAGCCGGGATCTGTGCATCATCGTGGGACAACGTGAACCAGCCTGCGTTCGGCAACAGAGTTATCTGCGGGCAGGCCCACAGGATGCGCGCCCGGGTCAGCAGGTGCGTACCCGGGCCATAGTCGTATTCGCGAAAGATGCCGACGTGCAGCAGCGCCCCGTGCTGGATCAGCCGAACCCGTGCCATGAGCGCAGGTACCAGTACTGTGCCGGCAAAACCGGCCAGCGGAATCAGCCTGGTGGGTTTGAAATGGTAGGGGTCCAGTCCCCCCGGGCTGATGGTTCAGGGCGAAGCGCAGCATGGCGACCGGACGTCCCAGGGGACCGGCTTGTCCGGACAGCGCCGCATCCAGCCACGCGTTCAGGGTGGTATGGCTGCCTGCGAAGTTTGTAACGATATTGGGGTGATCATCAAAGAGGAACGGGCCTGCCAGATTTTGCAGGTAGACGAGTACGATGCCGAG
>DKIB01000070.1:0-307 GCA_002454015.1 Proteobacteria bacterium UBA6729 | reverse complement strand
GTGACTTCAACCGTGCCGGGAATTGCCTACGGGCGACAGTTGGCAGGACGGTACTTCCCCTCCAGAGTACCACCCGTGCAGGTCCATTGCACGCCCTGTCCTGCTGCAGATTTTCCCACAAAAAAGATGGTATTTGCTTTCGCAGAAACCGTACCGCCAACAGCGGGCAGGTAGCTAATCGTAATGGTTGCCGCTTTAGTAGTACCCGCGTACGACAGCTTTTCAATGATGGCGGTTCCTGTGTTAGCGGTCCCGACGCTGAAACCAGCTTGCGTCGAGGATATAGGGAAAGCACCCTGCGAGATGT
>DKIB01000082.1 GCA_002454015.1 Proteobacteria bacterium UBA6729 | reverse complement strand
GGCCAATCCGGGTGGAGGGGGAGTTTGGGGGGACCATGGGGGCATTCAAACCGCTGTGGTCTGTGGTGTCAGGTCCGGTGCAGCCGGGACCAACCGTTGCTCCGCAAGCCTGCCCGGCGCAGCGCGGGTGGGACACAAGAAAATAAAAGGGCGCTGCACGAGCAGCGCCTAAACCTCAATAAAGAGGCGGTTATGGAATGTTGCTGTCGTACTACGCGAACACGATGCAAAGCATCTGTTCGCTGATGAACAGGTAGACGATCACATTACCGATGCTGAGTGTCAGCTCAATAAAGACCGTCACCCGACTCCTGTAGACAGAGTTGTGTCTCGACATGGTCGATCCCTCCTTAACAAGTGCAAGGAGAGGACACGACCCGCAAGGGGAGTGACTCCCCCTGCGGGTTGACGAATATGACGCATACAGCGCCACGTGATATCAGCCAGACGCAGAGCGCCTGATGTCCGGAGTGGCTGTACGGGACATCGTGTGGCCTGTACCGCAAAAACGGCACCCCCAAGCCACAGGGAGGACAGCCATAACCAGGCTGCATGGTATCTTCGTCAGGATTTGTCCGGCGCTGCGGCATCAACCTCGTCGGGCGGCCCGGGCATATAGATCGATGCAGGCGCCACTTCCGCCACCTTCGCCAATACCGGGTTGTCTCCCGCCGTCAGGCCGCGGCGCAACGGCATGTGTACGGCTTCCTGAACGCTGGCCAGTACATCTGCAGGCACGGTACCCATCCGCATCTTTGCGGCCTGGCCCCGCGCCGTATTCTGTCTGACATCATCCCTCGTCAGCCCCAGGCAGCGATACCCGGAGGCGCTGATGAACGCCCTGCGGATATGCCGACCGCACAGGGCGATGCTCCGCTCTGATTCATCCCGGGACAGGGCCCCGATATGTCTGGCAGACAGGGAGCGCTGCACGAAATGGTCGTAATCCCCCAGCAGGTAGGCAGCGATGAAGGCGTAAGGGCAAGAAAACTTCAGCGGCACCCGCGTCGGATTGATCAATGCCATTGATTCCATATTGATCTCGGCAGGCACCTTGTCAAGGCAGTCCTGCAGGCCCTGCACCTCCTCATCCAGCCCGCTGCGCGAATCCCTGAGGGACTGATCGATGCGAATCAGCCACCAGTCCGCGTAAGGGTCATCGTATGCAGCACTCAACCAGATGACGCGCACCATGGCAGCGAACTTCAGCAACCCGATGATGGGCGAGCGATCACTGTGTTTTGCGACCTCCATGGAACGGCCATGCACCAGTCGCTGTCCCTGCCGGGACATCAGCACCAGCGTGACCCCTTCCCGAAGGGGTTTGTCCTGAACCTTCTCAGACATAATTATTGCCCTCTTTGTTTATTTGGTAATGAGTAGCGTCTTCCTGGACGCCAGACCTCGTTGCAGCAACGATGGGCTGCCGGACCTCCCGTCCGGCAGCAGGCATCCTCGCACGCTGAGAGGTAGTGTTACCGCAGCCGCCGTGCTGTGCAATCCCCCAGAAAGTTGATTTTTGGGTCTTCATGAATGCGGGGTGGTGGCCCCGCTCTTGCGCCTACTGCGCCCGGCAGTCCGGGGCCTGAAACCAGGGCTCACGCAGGCGGGCCCCCTGCGCCACGTGGTGGCGCAACAGATCGCGAAACACATGGGGAACCTTGACGTGGGTCAGTTCTCCCGCCTTGGGGAAGTGCTGATTGACCAGCCGCGACAACCAGAAGCGCAGGGCGGCGGCGCGCAGCATGGCGGGCCAGCACGCAGTCTCCGCGGCCGACACGGAACGGGCCTGCTGATAGCCGTGCAGCAGGGCACGGGTCAGCGCCGGGTCGCCCTGGCACCAGTCGTTGACTGCAACCGCCAGATCGTACAGGAAGGAGCCGTGGCAGGCACAGTAAAAATCCAGCACTCCGGTCAGTTGGTCTCCGGCAAACAGCGCATTGTCACGAAACAGATCGGAATGAATAATTCCGGAGGGCAGCTCCTCGCGTGGTTGTTGCTGTTCGTAGTCCAGCTCTTCCTGTAGCAGGGCCCAATCCTCGCGCGCTACCCGTGGTTGCAGGGCAGTGGCCTGTTGCAGGCACCACTGCAGGGAATGCTCGGTCGATGGGCGCTGTCCCGTGAAGTGGGGGGTCAGGGAATGCATGCGCCCCATGAAGTGGCCCACCTCCAGACACTGTGTCGCATGCGGGAGCGTCACGCTATTGCCTTCCAGACGCATTACCAGGGCAGTGGGTCTGGCATTCAGTTCATGCAGACAGATGCCGTTACGATCCGGGATCGGTGCCGCGCAGGGCAGTTGCCGGGTGGCCAGAAAGGCGGTCAGGTCCAGAAAGAAGGGGACTTCGTCAAAACCCAGGGTCTCAAACAGCGTGAGCACATAGCGGCCGCGGGCGGTGTCCAGAAAATAGTTGCTGTTGATGATGCCTGCGGAGATGCCGACGAAAGACTCAACGCGCCCGACTTCAAAGGGTTGCAGAAAACGCTCCAGCTGTTGCCGGGATACCGAGGTGTAGACGGACATGGATACTGTGCACGACCAGCCCGTGAGCCCGGGCCGTTCCGGCTACCAGCTAAACAGTAGCCACTGGGGTACGGCAGGTTGCTGGTGCAGATTATCCACCACGGATTCCAGATGACCATCGCCGTCCTCATCCAGTATGTAATAGGCAGGCCCCATGATCGGGGTCATCTTGATCATGTACAAACGCCCGTTGACGCGATATTCCACAACCTGCCCGTCGTCCTGCTCAATGATGATAATCCCCGGTTCGATCAGGGCGCCTTCCTCAATGGGGGCGGGCAGTTCCGGTGCGGGCAGAGCCCGTGCATCCTCCTCAGCCACCACCGGGACGGCGGCGGCAACAACCAGCAGGGCGAAGACTGCCGGGAACGAGATGTGATGTGATAATCTGCTCAACATTATGCGACCGCCCACAGGCACCGAGGTGTCTTCATGATACAGCCGTCAACAGACGGATGCAAGCCTGAGCCGCCGCCGGGGCACCGCCCCGCCGCCGTGGACCTGATTCTGGTAGATGGCTCCTATCATCTGTTTCGTGCGTATCATGCCATTTCCGGCATCCATAGCAGCGCAGGCTTTCCCACCAATGCCATCCTTGGCGTTACCAACCTGTTGCGGAGCCTGCTCAGGGAGTATCAACCGGAGCGTATGGCGGTGGTCTTTGACCCCCGCGGCAAGACCTTCCGCAATACCATTGACGCAGGGTACAAAAGCAACCGTCCGCCCACGCCGGAGGATCTGGTCTGCCAGATAGAGCCCCTGCAATGTGCCATTCGGGCAATGGGTCTGGCATTGCTGTGCATAGACGGTGAAGAGGCGGATGATGTCCTCGCCACCCTCGCCAGACAGGCTGACCGGGCGGGCCTGCAAACCCTGATCGCCACGGGCGATAAAGACCTTTCGCAGCTGGTGAATGAGCGCATCCGCCTGATCGATGCCAAGGGTCGGCTGCTGGATGGCGCCGCTGTGCAGGACAAGTTCGGGGTGCCACCAGAACGCATGGTGGACTATCTGGCCCTGGTTGGTGATGCCGTAGATAATATTGCCGGGGTGCCGCTGGTTGGCCCAAAGACAGCAATTGCATGGCTGCACAAGTTTGGTGATCTGGATGCGATCATCAAAGCAGCAGCCGGGCTCAAGGGCAAGGCGGGAGCAAATCTGCGCGACAGCCTGTCCCGCCTGCCAACCACCCGGCAGCTGGTCAGCCTGCGCGACCAGTTGCAGCTGCCCCTCGGGCTGGATGATCTGGTGCCGTCACCGCTGGACCGCAAGGCACTGGAACCCCTGCTGCAGCGCTGGGAGTTCAGCCGTTGGCTGCAGACCCTGCGCGAGGGGCCGGCGGCATCGGACAGCGCGGTTACCGGGGCGTCAACCCCCGCACCGCTGCGCCCGGAGTTGCTTTGTGAGGAGGTCGCGCTGCGACGCTGGCTGCAGCGCCTTGCCGATGCAGATCTGTATGCCATACAGGTGCAAACGCGCGACCCGAAGGACTCGCGCTCCGGGCTGGTCGGGATCGCATTCGCCGTAGACAATGCGGCCGCTTACCTGCCACTGGGCCACACCACCGTCTCCCGCAGGGGGATGCCGATCCGGGAGACTCTGCAGCGGTTGCAGCCCCTGCTGGAGGATGTCTCTGGTCGGCTGGCCGGACACGACCTCAAGCACAGCATGAATGCCCTGCACGGGTATGGCATCAGACTGCGTGGTACGGCCTTTGACAGTATGCTGGAGTCTTATGTCCACAACAGCACTGCCGCCCATGAACTGTCGGCCCTGTGTACCCGCTACCTGGACCGCACGCCGCCGCCCCTTGACAGCGTCGTCGGGAAGGGGGCACAGCGCATCTCCTTTGATCAGGTGGAGCTGGACAGTGCGGCTGCCTATGCGGGCAGCAGTGCGCTGCTGTCGCTACGGCTGCACCAGCAGCTGTGGCCGCAGCTGTGTGTGCACCCGCAGCTGCGCAAGGTGTTTGAAGACATGGAGATGCCCCTGTTGCCGGTGCTCTCACAGATGGAGTGCAATGGCGTACTCATAGACCCCGGGCGGCTCGCAGCGCAGGGCCGTGAACTCAGCGCACAGCTGGCTGTCCTGCAGGAGCAGGCCCGGGCGTTGGCAGGTACGGCGTTTAACTTGTCATCCCCCCGACAGATCCAACAGGTGCTGTTTGATCCGGATCAGCTGGGCCTGGACATTCAGGAGCGCACCCCCGGGGGGGAGCCCTCCACGGCAGAGAGTGCGTTGCAGAAGCTGATCGGCGAACACGAGTTGCCCGGCCTGATCCTGCAGCATCGCATGCTTAACAAGCTGAAGAATACCTATACAGACAAGTTGCCGAACTGTATACGCACCGACAGCGGTCGGGTGCACACGGTGTACCACCAGGCGGTAGCGAGCACCGGGCGGTTGTCCTCCTCGGCTCCCAATCTGCAAAACATCCCGATACGCACCCCGGCAGGCCAGCGTATCCGGCAGGCCTTTATTGCCCCGCCCGGCCACGTGCTGCTGACCGCCGACTATTCACAAATCGAACTGCGAATCATGGCGCATCTATCCGGCGATGCGCGGCTGTGTGCGGCCTTCAAAAATGGTGAGGATGTACACAGCAGCACCGCCGCAGAAATATTCAAACTGGCGCCGCAGCAGATCAGCACGGAGCAGCGGCGCACCGCCAAGGCGATCAACTTCGGGCTGATCTACGGGATGTCAGCCTACGGATTGGCGCGCCAGCTGGATATCGGCCTCGAGCAGGCGCAGCAATACATGCAGCGGTACTTTGCGCGCTACTCCGGGGTGCAGGAATATATGCAGCGCATCCGCACGGCGGCGCGTGCGCAGGGCTATGTGGAGACCCTGTACGGGCGCAGGCTGTACCTGCCGGAGCTGCGGTCTGCAAACGGAGCCCGGCGGCAGGCTGC
The DNA here is from genome assembly GCA_002454015.1 of Proteobacteria bacterium UBA6729. Taxonomy (GTDB): domain Bacteria; phylum Pseudomonadota; class Gammaproteobacteria; order Porifericomitales; family Porifericomitaceae; genus UBA6729. The sequence continues at coordinate 4,461 of DKIB01000082.1, read as the reverse complement.
CGAGCGCGCGGCGATTAATGCGCCCATGCAGGGCACCGCCGCAGACCTTGTCAAGTACGCCATGATTCAACTGCATCAATGGCTGGAGGCGGACCAGCACCGCATCCGCATGGTAATGCAGGTGCACGATGAACTGGTGTTTGAGGTGCCGGAGGCGCGCAGCGCCGAACTGTGCGACACCGTGCGCCACATCATGGAAGGCAGCGGCCAGCTGGAGGTGCCGCTCAAAGTAACCCTGGGTTGCGGGGGAGATTGGGAGGCTGCCCATTGACCCGACCAGGTATCGCGCTATAATGCGGGGGACTCCCGAGAGATGCCATGCTGATTATCCCCGCGATTGATATACTGGATGGGTGTTGTGTAAGGCTCAGCCAGGGCGACCCCAAACGTCAGACCGTCTACTCCAGGAACCCGGCGGAGATGGCAGAGCGCTGGGTGCAGGCGGGCGCACGTCGCCTGCATATCATCGATCTGGATGGGGCCGGCAGCGGCACCCCGAAGAACATGCCCATCATCCGGGAGATTGCCGGGCAGTACCCGGAGCTGCCGATCCAGATGGGGGGCGGCATCCGCGACGAGGACACCATACAGCGCTGCCTGGAGGCCGGGGTCAGCTATGCTATCCTCGGCACCCGGGCCATCAGCACCCCGCACTTTATCTCCGCAGCCAGTGTAGAGTTCCCCGGGCATATCATCGTATCGCTGGATGTACGGGATGGGCTGCTGGCCGTGGAGGGGTGGTCGCGCAGGTCACGCCATACCGTCACCGATGTGGCGCATACCCTGGAGGATGAGGGGGTTGCGGCGATCATCCACACGGATATCGCCCGGGATGGTATGATGAGTCATCTTAATGTGGACGCAACGGTACAACTTTGTCAGGAGGTGTGCATCCCGGTGATCGCGGCCGGAGGCTTCGCCAACCTGGACGATGTCAAGGCCCTGTGTGCGGTTGCCGATGAGGGGATCAGCGGCGCCATCACCGGGCGGGCGATATACGAGGGCGCACTGGATTTTGCTGCGGCGCAGGCCCTGGCAGATCAGCTCTGCCCCCCGGAGCACTGATGGCCCTGGCGATACGCATCATCCCCTGTCTGGATGTGGATGCCGGGCGCGTGGTCAAGGGGGTGCGCTTCACCGATCTGCGGGATGCCGGTGACCCGGTGGAGAATGCGCGTGCCTATGACCAGCAGGGCGCGGATGAACTGATGTTTCTGGATATCACGGCCAGCCATGAGGGACGCGCTACCATGGCAGAAACCGTGGAGCACACGGCTGCACAGCTCTTCATCCCGCTTACCGTGGGGGGAGGCATTCGCAGCGCCGACGATGTGCAGCGCATGCTGAACGCCGGCGCGGACAAGGTCAGCATCAATACCGCCGCAGTGGAACAGCCGGAACGTATCGGCGAGTTGTCCGCCCGCTTCGGTTCGCAATGTATAGTCGCCGCCATCGATGCCCGCCAAGTGCCCGGAGAGGCGCGCTGGGAGGTCTATACCCACGGGGGACGCAAGCCCACCGGGCTGGATGCAGTGGACTGGGCGGTTCGCCTGACCACGCTGGGGGCCGGGGAACTCCTGCTGACCAGCATGGATCGGGATGGTACCGAGGCAGGCTTTGATGTGGCGCTGACCCGTGCGGTCAGCGATGCCGTGTCGATCCCCGTGATCGCCTCCGGCGGGGTGGGTCAGCTGGACCATCTTGTTGAGGGGGTGCGGGAGGGCGGAGCCGATGCCGTACTGGCAGCCAGCATCTTCCACTTCGGTACGCATACCATCACCGCAGCCAAGCAGTGGCTGGCTGCACAGGCCATCCCGGTGCGACCGCCCGCATGAGTGACAGCCACTGGATGGAGGTGCTGCGCTGGCATGACAGTGGCCTGCTGCCTGCCATCGCCCAGGATTACGACACCGGGGATGTACTGACGCTGGCGTGGATGAATCGCGAATCGCTGCAGCGCACCGTAGACAGTGGCTATGCCACCTACTGGTCACGGTCCCGCCAGTGTCTGTGGCGCAAAGGCGCGACCTCCGGGCACCTGCAGCAGTTGCGTGAACTGCGTCTGGACTGTGACAGCGATACCTTGCTGCTACTCGTGTTGCAGGTGGGGGTGGCCTGCCATACCGGCCATTGGAGTTGCTTCCATCAGCAGCTGGATAACGGTCGCTGGTCGGAATTGCCCGATGCACTAAAAAGGAGTATCCCCGAACATGAGTGAAGACATCCTGCAACGCCTGTACCAGATCCTGCAACAGCGCCGGGTCGCTGGAGACACCGAACGATCCTATACCGCCCGACTGCATCAGGGAGGGCTGGAGGCCATCCTGCGCAAGGTCGGTGAAGAGTCCATAGAAATCATTCTGGCCGCCAACAGGGGGACCCGCCGGGAGATCGTTGCCGAGACGGCGGATCTCTGGTATCACCTCATGGTTATGCTTAGCCACTTGGACATAGGGTACGCAGAAGTGCTTGCCGAGCTGGAACGACGTATGCAGGAGTCTCCCAAACCCTGAGGGGTCTGCTATACTGCCCGGTATGAGAACCTGCATCTGTAGCTGTGCCCTGATCCTGTTGCTGGGCGGGTGTGCGCCGGAGGTAAAGACCGCCAGAACCTACGAACTCTCGGAGGCCGGGCGGGTGTCCGCGCTGGCGAGCTGTACGATCCACTCCTCTGCAGCGGTGGCGGTTACGGTCCCGGGCGACTTTGACAAGGAAACGGGCGCGCTGATCGGCGGGATTGTGGGGGGCCTGTTCGGTGCTGCCGTGGATGTGGCCGATGGGGATTCTGATATCGGCGCGGGGGCCTATGCCGGGGCGGCGGCCGGGGTGCTGGCAGGCGGGGCTGCCGGGGCCGCTCTGGAGACCCGCCTCGTCCCCGGGGTGCGCTACGTGTACCGCACCGGGGCAGAGGAGCAGTTACAGGCCGTGGTCTTCCCGCTCCGCAAGGGCGAGGCCATCATGCCAGGCGGCGCCGACTGTCTGGTGGAAAGCTATCCCTACGACCCGTATTGCCACCAGCGTACCGGCGATGCACGCCACTGTGGCGGGGGCCATGCACAACGCTGGGCCAGGTTGCTGCCCCTCACCGAGGGCAGCCGCATACAGTCCGCACCGGAACTGGAGTACGAATGAACTTCGGCATCTGGGAACTGCTGGTCGTACTGGTCATCGTGATGGTCATCTTCGGTGCCGGCAAGCTGGGCAGTATCGGCAGCGATCTGGGCAAGGCCGTGCGCGGCTTCCGCAACGCGGTGGACAGCGATAACAAGAATGTGGAACGCGAGAAGCACGACGACGACTCCGGCACACCATCCTGAACTCCGCTGACACGGCCCCGGAGGGACAACCCTTTCTGGCGCACCTCGCCGAACTGCGCGCCCGATTGTTGCGTATGGTGCTGGTCATACTGGCGCTGTTTCTGGCCCTGACCTTCGTGGCGCGAGACCTGTACACCCTCCTCTCCGGCCCCCTGCTGGACCGCCTGCCGGACGGGGGCAGCCTGATTGCCACCGAAGTGGCCTCCCCCCTGCTGGTCCCCCTGAAACTGGCCCTGCTGTGTGCGCTGTTCATCGCCATGCCCTACCTGCTGTACCAAGGCTGGGCATTTATCGCTCCCGGACTGTACAGGCGCGAACAACGACTGGTGTTGCCCATCGTCCTGAGCAGCGTGGGACTGTTCTATCTGGGTGCCGCTTTCTGCTACTTCGCGGTCCTCCCCATACTGTTCGGCTTCATCCATGCAGTCGCTCCCGCGGGCGTGGCCATCATGACCGATATCAGCCGCTACCTGGACTTCTGCCTGAAACTGTTCTTTGCCTTTGGCCTGGTCTTTGAAATCCCCGTGGCCATTCACCTGCTGGTACGTACCGGAGCCTGCAGCAAGCAGACCCTGCGCGCCCGCCGCCCCCTGGTAATCGTCATGGCCTTCCTGGTCGGCATGCTCCTCACCCCCCCGGACGTGGTCTCCCAGATCCTGGTCGCCCTGCCCGTCTGGATACTCTTTGAGCTCGGCCTGCTGCTGGCACGCAAGCCGCTCCAACCCTGAGTCAGCTCGCCGCAGCTGTCTGCGCCCCCCGGCTGTAGCGGGGAGTTCCCAATCTACCCGCGCCGGGCCCAACCGTTCCGGATGCCGCCCCACAGCTGCATCCGCAACAAAGCCGAGATTCACGATGATGCCAATTGAGCATTACACGCATGCTACCACGTCTGTAGGCAGCGCACAGCGACAGCGGACAGGCACCACGAGGCACCCGTGCAGGACGGTCAAAAGCCGTGACATCGCTCGACACTGTCAGGTTCAGGGCATCCATCCCCAATGCATCCGGGACTCAGGCCGTGGCCGCCGGGGCGCTGTACACAAAGGTGGTTTGCAGTGCCCTGCGCGATCCTGTGGTCTCCCAAGCCGTTGAATCTAATATAGTCGGCCCTGAAAAAGCCCCTTTCAGACCACGGCAAAATGGC
>DKIB01000038.1:16031-20284 GCA_002454015.1 Proteobacteria bacterium UBA6729 | reverse complement strand
ATGAGTATGGTGACGAATGTTGCAAGCTGACAAATGCGGCGCGTGCTGCCGGGGTGGACTATGTTGCGCTGGCAGCCCGGGCAGAGGAATGAGTACGGTGACAGATGTTGCAGGCTGACAAATGGGGCGGTGCACGCCTGCTGGCCGGGCTGGTCCCCGCGGCAGCCGTTACCCTGAGCCTGCTGTGGGGCATGCAGTACCTGCTGACTTCCGGGGACAGCACATTGCGGGAACCCCGTGCCCGGGCACTGCTGGACTTTGTGCGACTGCAACAGCAACGGGTCCCGGAACGTCAGCCACGGCTGCGTCCACACAAGCCACCCCCCACGCAGGCCCCACCACCGGAACCCCCATTGCCACAGTTGCAACAGACCACAGCTGCACCGGGGAGCATCGCGGTGGCGGCACCCCGGGTTGCTATCGGCATTGAACTGCAGGCGGGGGGCTTCAGCCTGGGCACGGGGGATGGTGATTATCTGCCGATACTGAAGGTGGCACCGAACTATCCGCAACGCGCCATCAACCGCGGTATAGAGGGGCAGTGCACCGTGCAGTACACCGTAACCCTGCGGGGCTCAACCCGGGATGCCCGGGTGCTGGAGGGACAGTGCACGCATGAACTGTTCCGCGAACCTTCACTGCAGGCGACCCGGAACTTCAAGTACAAACCGCGAGTTATCGATGGTCAGGCGGTGGAGGTAACCGGGGTACGGAACCGCTTTGTGTACAGACTGGAGGAGGCACACTGATGCGCTGGCTGGCATGGCTGTTGGCATGGCTATGGGCAATGCTGGTGCCGCTGACCGCCAGCTGCGCGGATGCGGCAGCAGAATCGGAGCCGGAATCGGTACGCCAGACCGTAGCCGTAAGCCAGGATGTATATGCGGGTCTGCTGCAGGCCCAGCAACAGGTAGAGGCCGGGGACCCTGCCGCGGCGCTGCTGCTGCTGGATGAATTGCATGAGCGCTCCGGGCTGAGCGATTATGAGCAGGCTCAGCTCTGGAACCTGCGTGCCTACGTGTACTACCTGCAGGAACAGTACACGCAGGCCATTGATGCCTACGAGCAGGTCAGCGCGATCCCGGAGTTGCCGACTGCCCTGGCACACAGCACCCTGAAGACACTGGCACAGCTGTACTTCAACGCAGAGCGCTACCCGCGTGCCGTGGCCACTGCCCTGCTGCTGCACCAGCAACTGCAACAGGCCGACCCGGAACTGCAACTGTTGTTGGGGCAGGCCTACTATCAGCTGGGTCAATACCAGCAGGCGCTGCAACCCATTGAGCAGGCGATCCACATCTACCGGATGCGCGATGTGGAACCCGCAGAGAACTGGCTGCTGTTGCTGTATGCCATCCATCATGAGCAGGCCGACTATCCGCGTCTGCTGAGCGTACTCAAGGAACTGATCGGGCTCTATCCACGGGATCAACACCTGCTCTCGCTGGCCGGGGTTTACGGTGCACTGGATGACACGGGTCGGCAGTTGGCGCTGCTGGATGCCCTGTATGAAAAGGGTGCCCTGGTGGCTGCACAGCACACCGTCAACCTGGCGCACCTCTACCTGCAACACGGCGTCCCCTACAAGGCTGCCCGGGTATTGCAGGATGCCCTGGATGCGGGCAACATTGCAGCAGATGTGTATCGTCTGCGGCTGCTGGCGCAGGCTTGGCAGCAGGCACAGGAGTATGCCCGGGCCATCGCGCCACTGGAGCAGGCCGCACTACAGTCCGACGATGGTCAGCTGTATGTGCAACTGGCGCAGGCACAACTCCACCTGGAACAGTGGCCACTGGCGGTTGCCGCCCTGCGCAAGGCGCTGGACAAGGGCCTGGAGCTGCGTCATACGGCTGACCTCATGCTGGGTATCGCCCTGTTCAACCAGCGCCACCTGCAGGCCGCCCGTGAGGCCTTCATGGCAGCCCTGCAACATGCCGGGCAGCACCACCAGGCGGCCTCGCAATGGCTGGCCCATATAGACCATGAGCTGCAACTGCAGGCCATCCTGCAGGAGCAGGAGTGGTAGTGCGGCCCGATCAGAACTGCCACTGTGCGCCCGCCAGCAGGGTGCGCGGTCGATTCGGTCGTGCCCCGTAGGGACGCCTGGCCACCACTGCGCGCCGGTCCAGCAGATTATCCAGACGTGCATACAGACTGAACTGCCGGGCCAGTGCCACGCGCACACTCAGGTCTGAACTCAGCAGACTGTCAGTCTGTTGTTGACAGGAAGTTGCCAACACGCAAACCCGATCCTGATAGTTGATGGCCAACCATACCGCTGCGGCATGTTGCGACAGCAGCCCCTCCCAACCCAGACTCAGACGGCCCTGTCGGCGGGGCACATAGGGCAGGGCACTGCCCTTCACTACCTGACCAAAAAAATCACTGTCGAATGTGGATTTGAATTCTGCATCGGTATAACTGAAGTTGAACTCTGCCAGAAAGCCACGCGGCAGCATGGCGCGGCCATCCACCTCCATGCCCAGAATGGCAGCAGCATCGCCGTTGAACTGCTCCCCATCCTGATCCTGACAGTCGCCCCCGGAGGACTGTGTACACACCCCGATCAGGTTCTCGTAATCGTTATAGAAGGCGGTCAGGTGCAGCCAGGCCGGAAAGTCACTGCGCAGACGCACGCCCAACTCGTAGTTCAGGCTGCTCTCTTCCCCCACCCCCGGGGTATTGCCGGCAGGCGCAAAGCCCTTGTGCACACCGGCAAATGCGGTCACTGCCCTGCCAAACTTCCGGATGATGCCGAACCCGGGCAACCACACGCTGCTCGTGTTGCTGCGCAGCCCGGGGGCCGCATCACGATGCGCTGTGCCGCCCCAGTTCATACGCCGCTGCTGAATGTGCTCATAGCGCAACCCGGGGATAAACATCCAGTCTCCCCAGTGCAGCTCATCGCGCAGATAGACGGCCTGTGCAACAGCCTCCTGAATGCGATTGCTGGTCGTGCGTGTCCACACCGGCAGCAGGGTCATCTGCCCATTGCGCAACGCATAGTAGTGTTCCGGCTGCAAGCGATCCTCTGCATCCCTGTGCAGACGTGCGCCCACTTGCAGATGGTGCCGCAATGCCCTCGTATCAAAGGACGTATGCAGGCGAATCTGTACGCCCTGACTGAAGTATTCCCGGGCATTGTCGCGCACCCGGATCACCCCGTCCTGAGGGGCATCGCCTGCCAGCAGGGCCTGCAACTCATCTGTATTCAGCACCGCCGCTGCCGGGTTGTCAAACCCCTCACCCTCAGCCTTGTTGGCCACGGCCAACACCAGTTTCTGCCCGGCATTCGCTTTATCAATAACATCGGTCCAGCCGGTACACCTCAGTTCCGGTTCCGGGTCGGGCATGGGCATGGTTTTGACTTCGACGACACCACAGTAGCCTTCGGTTTTATACCAGGAGCGTTCAAACTCATGATGATAGGCGGTCATGCTGAACTCGCTGCCAGCTGCCGTGGAGGCATTCCAGCGCAGCGCGATCTGCTGATGATCGGCATCAAAATTATCCAGCTGCGAGGCCGCATAGCGCCGCTCCGGGTTGGCCCGAAAGTCTGCATCCGTCAACCCCAGATAGCTCTGGTTGGAATCTTCCCGGGAGGATTGCAACTTGATCTGCCAAGTGCCCGCCGGGGGGTCACCCTGCCAGCGCAATCTGGCCATGTAGTCTGACTTGTCAAAGCCGGTATCCGTCCTGACCGCATCAATATCCTTGAAGCCATCGCTGAAATATTGATGGGTCTCAACCAACCCGGCCCATGACTCCCCGACGCTGCCATACCAGGCATGGGTACGCCATGTTGCATCCTCGGCCAACTCCGCCCTGACCATGCCGCCGCTCTGTGCAGGGATGGGCGTGGTGAGCAGGTTTACTGCACCCCCGACCGTGTACGGGCCCGTGGTAATGGCAGCAGGCCCCTTCAACACCTCTACCCCCGCCAGCCGACCGGAGGTCGGAAAGTAATAGGCCGCCGGGGCGGCATAGGGTGCCGGGGCGATCAACACCCCGTCTTCCAGCAGGGTAATCCTGGCACTGCGCTCGGCACCACTGCCGCGGATGCCGATATTGGGCCGCAGACCATAGCCTTCCTCTTCCTGCAGGTGCAGGCCCGGCAGGCTCCGGAGTATGGAATGAATGTCGGTATAGTTGAAGCGCTGCAACTGTACCGCATCCAGCACATGCGCTGAACCGGGGATAGTGGAGCGATCCTGCCGCGCACCGATAATGGTGAGTTGTTCTATCTCCCCGCC
>DKIB01000038.1:11721-15934 GCA_002454015.1 Proteobacteria bacterium UBA6729 | reverse complement strand
GTCCCTCGTGCCCCGATTGAAGGGATGTGGCACACCGCATCCACCTGACTGCAATTGATAGTAATTCTTATTTAGATTCAAGTCAAGCGCCCAGCCCAAGTTTGACAGCCCATCGCCACAAGAAGGCTATTTCTATATATTAATCAGTGACTTGCTGTGAAGGTGACACCCATCCTGAGCCAAGGGGCCAGCCACAATCTTCCGGACACCGGAGTCACGCCAGCGGGCGCGTCCCCAGTCAATCCTGGATGGCACGGCAGCTGGCAGAACCCCAGCCACCTTCATGCAAGTGATTGAAAAGATTATATATGGAGACCCCACCGCCGATTCTTGAGCTGGCTTGGGGCCTTGCCCGTGTACACGGCGGGGCCGCACTATAAGTTACTGATTCATATAGATAAACAACGTCCTGCTGTCTATGAGATGGTAAATATTGGGTAACGTTGACACGGATTCAGCGTACCCGGTCAGGAGTCAATGTCGTCGGTTGGAAATATACGCAATTATGGTGTAGACCACGCCACACGGGCGTGTGCGATGGGTATCTGGACATGGCATTTCGGCAAGGCAGCTCCCGCGAGCTTCGTTTTGTGTTTGCAGATCAGGGCTGGCTGGCAGCCAACTTNNTGAGAGCATCCAGCAGGCATTTATAGTCTTGTAGCGAGATGTTACCAGGGATGTTTCTGTTATGGAAAAGGATTAATCAGGCATGTTGACTGCCCTGGACGGGCTGTGCAGGAAGTTTTTTGAACGCCCTGCACAATTGATGTGTCCCGTCCAGATTTCAGGAGAGTCATCTCGTGAGTAACTTCATATCCTGTTTAGCGGGTAGCACAATTTATATTGATGACGATATTGACAGCAAAGTCGCGGGCCGACCACGAGCTATTGAAGATGATGCCTTTCCATTTGAGGCACTGAGCGATGTAGCAGAGATTGAGAGTTGGAGAAAGGAAATCAACCGGCCTCTGTATCATATCCACAAATGGTGGGCACAACGACTCGGTGCAGTATTCCGCAGTCACGGCTCGCGTGCCCATCCGGCTGCCCTGCATGTTCATGTATCTGTAGCGCCAGGCAAGCATCCACTCGCCCACGGCATGGGTATGGTCACGTATCACCCCGATGGGGGCGTGGGCGTCCGGCTGCCCCCCCTCCACGCCGACCGACACCAGCCATGCACAGCACAGCAACATACAGCGCAGGTGCTACCTGCACAGCCCCGGCAAGCCCGTGTGTCCATGGCCTGAAATCCGCAGGGGGCTGTCTCATGAATGCAAGTACATTCATCGGATCGTCAGTGTGCCCCCTGCACTCCCCGGTGCGGCCCCGGGACATGGCAAGGCGTGATTATAGCGGAAAGGCGGTATAATTGGGGGTTGAGGAAAGCCGTGTGACCATTCGAACCTACGACCACAAGCGACCGCAGCTGGCGCAGTCTGCATACGTCGACCCCGCTGCCATACTGATCGGTGATGTGCATGTGGGCGAGGATGCCTCATTCTGGCCGCTGAGCGTGGCCCGGGGAGACGTGCAACGGATCCACATCGGTCGCGGCACCAATATTCAGGACGGTTGCATATTGCATGCCACCCACGACAGCAGCTATGTGCCCGGTGGCCAGGGTCTGGAGGTCGGCGACTATGTCACGGTGGGACACCGCTGCACACTGCATGCCTGTCGCGTTGAGGACTATGCACTGATCGGCATCGGCACCACGGTACTGGATGCTGCGGTAATCGGCAGCCACGCCCTGCTGGGTGCAGGTGCGCTGGTGCCGGAGGGCAAGCAACTGGAGGGCGGGTATCTCTATCTGGGCGCGCCGGCACGGCAGGTGCGTCCGCTGAGCACAGGCGAACTGGAGTTTCTGGAATACTCTGCCCAACATTACATCCGCCTCAAGGATCGATATCTGCAACGATCATGAACACATACCACTATGATGTCATCGTGGTCGGCGGCGGTCATGCCGGTGCCGAGGCGGCACTGGCGGCCGCCCGCAGCGGTGCCCGCACCCTGCTGCTCACCCACGCCATCGATACCCTGGGGCAGCTGTCCTGCAATCCGGCCATCGGCGGGGTCGGCAAGGGGCATCTGGTCCGTGAGATCGATGCCCTGGGCGGGATGATGGGCCGCGCCGCTGATGCCTGTGCCCTGCATGTACGTACACTGAACGCCAGTCGCGGACCCGCCGTGCAGGCCACCCGCGCCCAGATCGATCGTGTGCTGTATCGTCAGGCGGTACGCACCGCCCTGGAACGCCAACCCGGATTGCAGCTGTTTCAGCAGGAGGTCTGCGACGTGCTGATGCAGGCGGACCGCGTCTGCGGCGTACTGACGCAGCTGGGTATCCGCTTTCATGCCCATGTCGTGGTATTGACCGCAGGCACCTTCCTGCGTGGGTGTATGCACACCGGTCTGGCCCAGCACAGCGGCGGACGGGCCGGTGACCCCGCCTCCGTGCGCCTGGCAGATCGCCTGCGGGAACTGCCGCTGCAGGTGGCCCGCCTGAAGACCGGTACGCCGCCCCGACTGGACGGCACCACCATCAACCGTGATTGCATGGAGGTACAGCATGGCGACCAGCCGGCTCCGGCATTCTCCTATGGCGGTGCACCCCTGCAACGACCACGACAACTGCCCTGCCACATCACCCACACCAATCCTGTCACCCACCAGCGGGTGCTGGCCGCCCTGGACCGCTCCCCACTCTATACCGGGCGCATCTCCGGACCGGGTCCCCGCTACTGCCCTTCCCTGGAGGACAAGGTCAAACGTTTCCCGGAGCGCAGCTCACACCATGTATTCATCGAACCGGAAGGTCTGGACACGGTTGAGGTCTATCCAAACGGCATCTCTACCAGCCTGCCCTATGAGGTGCAGGTGGAGGTAGTGCACTCCATCTCCGGTCTGGAACAGGCCCACCTGACCCGTCCGGGCTACGCCATTGAATACGATTACTTTGACCCGCGCGGGCTACAACCATGGCTGGAACACCGGGCCGTGGCGGGCCTCTATCTGGCCGGGCAGATCAATGGCACCACCGGCTATGAGGAGGCGGCTGCACAGGGGCTGATCGCCGGGCTGAATGCCGCCCGCACCGCCAGCGGGCAGGCCCCCTGGTTTCCGGACCGGGCCGAGGCCTATATCGGCGTGCTGCTCGATGACCTCACCATGACCGGGGTCACCGAACCCTACCGCATGTTTACCAGTCGCGCCGAACACCGCCTGCTGTTGCGCGAGGAGAATGCCGATCTGCGACTCACCCCGCAGGGCCGCCGACTGGGGCTGGTGGGCGATGCAGACTGGCAGCGCTTCACCGCCAAACGTGAGCGGCTGAGCCGGGAACGCGACTACCTTGCCAGCACGCGCCTGGATGCCGATACGGCACGCCGGGCCGCCGGGCAGGGAAGAGGGGCGGTACAGCCGGGTACGACGGCGTGGGAACTGCTGCGCCGACCCGGCACACGTTATGCGGAACTCGCTGCCCTGCTGGGACATCCCCCGACCAGCGCAGAGCTGGCCACCCTGCTGGAGCACGAGGCCCTCTACAGCGGCTATCTTGAAGCGCAACAACAGGAGATCGCACTCGGCCAGCGCGACCGTCAGCTGCTGATTCCGACCGAACTCAACTATGGCAAGGTACGCGGCCTGTCCAGCGAGGTCGTGGAGGTATTGCATCGCAGCCGCCCCCTGTCTCTCGGCCAGGCGGCACGGGTCCCCGGCGTAACCCCGGTCGGGCTTGCCCTGCTGCGTGTCCACCTGCATAAACATCAGGCCGCATAATGCAGGCTGGACGCTTTGAGGAACTGCGGCGGCTGGATATGCCTGCCATGGAGGAGCGCATCCTCTCCTGGTGGCAACAGGAGCGCATCTTTGCACGCTGCCAGGAATCCCGCCGCGGCAAGCCCGGCTTCGCGTTCTACGAGGGGCCGCCCACGGCCAATGGCAAGCCCGGGCTGCACCATATCTTTGGTCGTACCCTGAAGGATATCATCTGCCGCTACCAGAGCATGCGGGGTCGCCATGTAGAGCGCCGGGCCGGCTGGGATACACACGGCCTGCCGGTAGAGATCGAGGTGGAAAAGGAATATCAGTTGACCGACCGGCCGGCGATTGAGGACTTCGGCATTGCGCGCTTCAATCAGGCCTGCCGGGACAGCGTGCTGCGCTACAAGCAGCACTGGGATCAGCTGACCCGCCGCATCGGCTA
>DKIB01000038.1:0-11693 GCA_002454015.1 Proteobacteria bacterium UBA6729 | reverse complement strand
ATATTGAGTCGGTATGGTGGCTGGGGCAACGCCTGCATGAACGCGGCCTGCTGTACCGTGATCACAGGATTCAGTGGTACAGCCCCACCTCCGGCACCGTGCTCTCGGCACACGAGGTCAGTCTGGGCTATCGCGAAGTGGATGACCCGGGGGCCCTGGTAAAGTTTGCGGATCAGGAACAGGCCGATACCTGCTACCTGACCTGGACCACCACGCCCTGGACGCTGCCCGCCAATGCCGCACTGGCGGTTGCACCGGACGCGGCCTTTGTCAAGGTGCAGCCACAGGGCAGCACCGGGTTGCTGTGGCTGGCGGAGGCCTGTCTGCCGATCCTCGGTGTGGCCTGCGAGATCAGAGAGCGCCTGCCGGGTGCTGCGCTGGTGGGTCGCCGCTATCAACCGTTGTTCCCCACCTCGCAGACCGACAATGACCGGGCGCTGCGCATCTACGCGGCCGACTTCGTCGGCAGCAGTGAAGGCACCGGCATTGTACACATCGCCCCGGCCTTCGGGGAACACGATTATGCCCTCGGGCGACAGGAACAACTGCCGCTCATCAACCCGATCAATCTGCAGGGCCGCTTCACCGCCGAACTGCCGGCCCTGGAAGGGCTGTGGTTCAAGGATGCCGACCCGAAGGTGCTACGGGATCTGCAGGCGCGCAACCTTCTGTATCGCGTGGATCGCTACAGACACAACTACCCGCACGACTGGCGCCGCTGGACCCCGCTCATGAACTACCCGATGGAAGGCTGGTTTATGCGTACCAGCCAGCTGCGCACCCGAATGATGGAACTGAATGATGAAATCCACTGGCATCCGCCTGCCATCGGTACAGCTCGCTTTGGCAACTGGCTGGAAAACAATGTGGACTGGTCCCTCAGTCGCCGCCGCTTCTGGGGCACCCCCCTGCCCATCTGGCAGTCGGACCGCACCGCGCATATCGAGGTCATCGGTTCGATTGCCGAACTGGCGAAAAAATGCCGACTCCCCGAGCCCCTGGACCTGCACCGCCCCATGGTAGACGAACTCACCTGGCCGGATGCGGACGGCGGCACCATGCGCCGCATTCCCGAGGTGCTGGATGTCTGGTTTGATTCCGGTGCCATGCCCTACGCCCAGTGGCACTACCCGTTTGAAAACCAGGCTGCCTTCCAGCAGAATTTCCCCGCCGATTTTATCGCCGAAGGACTGGACCAGACCCGCGGCTGGTTCTACACCCTGCACGCCCTGGCCACCGCCGTTATGGATCGGCCTGCATTCCGCAATGTCATCGTCAACGGTCTGGTGCTGGATGCGCACGGCGAGAAAATGTCCAAATCCAGAAACAACGCCGTAGACCCCGGGACCATCCTGCAACAGCACGGTGCCGATGTGCTGCGCTGGTACTTCACCGCCAATGCACTGCCCTGGGAGAACCTGCGCTTTCGGGAGGCCGGACTGACCGCAACCAGACGCAAGTTCTTCGGCACGCTGGAGAATGTGTATGCCTTTCTGGCCACCTATGCAAACATTGACGGTTACACCGGCCAAGAGCCTGATATTGCACCAACCGAATCCATGGATCGCTGGATACTGAGCCGCACGCACAGCACCATCCGTGAGGCCGGCGATGCCCTGGACCGCTACGCCACCCACGCCGCGAGCCGCGCCATTGAGCGCCTGGTTGACGAGTTGTCGAACTGGTACCTGCGGCGCTCCAGGGATCGCTTCTGGCGCAAGGGCGACAGCGCCGCTGATCAGGACAAGCGGGTGGCCTACCAGACCCTGCACCGATGCCTGGAGCAGATTGCCACGCTGATGGCCCCGATTGCCCCATTCTTCGCCGAGTGGCTGTATCAGGCATTGCACCCCGAACAGCGATCCTCCGTACACCTGTGTGACTACCCGACGGCTGACCCGGCGCTTGTGGACCCGGCCCTGGAGCAACAGATGCAGCTCGCCCGCAGCCTGGTCACGGCGGCCCTGCAACTGCGTAACCGCGCCCGTATCAACGTGCGCCAGCCCCTGTCCAGACTGCTGCTGGTACTGCCCCCCGCGATCCATGCCACCGCCATTGACGGCATCCGCGCCCTGATGCTGGAAGAACTCAACATTCAGACGATCCACATCCAGGATTCCTCCAGTGCACTGGTCCGCTACACCGCAAAACCAAACTTCAAAAAACTGGGCCCCACACTCGGTCGCCACATGCAGGCCCTGACTACCGCCGTCACCCAACTCAGTCCAGCCCAGCTCCTGGACTACATGGAGCATGGCGAACTGACCCTCACCCTGCAGCAGGACCCCATCACCCTCGGGGCCGACGACCTCCAGGTACAGGTCCATGCCTTGCAGGAAGATATGCAGATTGAGCACACCGGCGAGGGCATCATCGTTGCGCTCGACACCCACATCACTCCGGAACTGCTGGCCAGCGGCCTGGCCCGGGAATCCGTCAATCGCATCCAGAACATGCGCAAACGCAACGCCTTTGCACTCACCGACCGCATCTCCATTGAATACAAGGCCACTGACCAGCTGGATGCGGCACTGCGTCAACATGCGGGCTGGATCCGCCGGGAAACACTGGCCCGCAAACTCCAGCCCAGCGAGCAGCCGAGCGGCGACCACAAGGCGCACTTCAACATTGAACAGGAACGGCTGGAGCTGGCCATCACCCGTGAACGCAGTTGACTCCCGTGCAGCCATCCCATACACTCCCGCCCATGTCAGCCCCCGGGACAATATCGGCACTGCTCATCCTGCTCACCAGCGCCACCGCCATGGCAGGCACCCCCTCCCCCGAGGCGGCCAGGCTGTACATCATCTCCCCCACAGACGGTGCCACCGTAACCAGCCCGGTAACCGTGCGCTTCGGACTGCGTGGCATGGGGGTGGCTCCCGCGGGTACCGCACAGCCCAACACCGGCCATCACCACCTGCTGCTTGACACCCCGCTGCCATCACTGACGCAGCCCATTCCCAGTGATGCCCACCACCACCACTTCGGCGGCGGACAGACCGAGTCCACCCTGGAACTGTCCCCGGGGATCCACCGCCTGCAACTGCTGCTGGGCGATCACTGGCACATCCCGCATGACCCGCCACTGCACTCCAGGGTCATCACCATCAGCGTGCAGGAGCCGACACACTAACCTCCTGTTCTGCATCGCGGCTGGCGCACTCCACCCGCACGTCTCACACTACCCAGCGTCTGCCCCTGCACCAACCGCGTGCATCGTATGACCGCCCCATTGCGTCATGCAGGCCCTGCAGACCGATCCTGCGCCCGGGCGGCCCGCAGGCGACGCGCCGCCTGCGGTGAGATCAGCAGCGGGCGATACAGTTCCACCCGGTCACCATCGGCCAGCACACGGTCCGGGCGACAGCTGTGGCCATGGATGCCCATGCCCAAGGTCTGCAGGTCCACCTGCAATCCGCAGCGTGCTATCGCCTCACCCAGTGTAGTGCCGGCGGCTACCTCCAGAGACCTCCGCCAACAACGTGTGGGCTCTGCATGGATCACCTCCACAGTGATGCGCCGCCCCGGGGTGGCATCAGCCATAACGTTCCCTGGCCTGTTCCACAAAGGCATCCACAAAGGTTGCGGCAACGTGCCCGAAGGCCACCTCCAGAGGACCGCGCAGGGGGAGCTTTTGCAACTCGTATTCAATATTGAAGANNCGCCCGGCAGCCGCCATCCTGCTCCTCAAATCGCCAACTCCCTGCCAGCTGCGTAAAGGGCCCGTCCACCAGATCCATACGCAATGCACGACCGGGTTCCATGGTATTGCGGGTCACCAGCTGAAAGCGCATGACGCGCAGCCCGATCAGCACCGTTGCCAGCACGGCATGCTCTTCCAGTGCCCGCACCTGCACCCCCTGACACCACGGTAAAAACGCAGGGTATGATTCGATATCAGTCACCAGTTCATAGACCTGCAGTGGCGTGTAGGGCAACGCAACTGTACGGTGTACGCGGTGCACCTCAGCCGGAAAACCCGATTATGCCGAAGGCATCCAAAAATACCACCAGCACCGCTGCAGGTGCCAGATAGCGCACCGCGAACAGCCATGCCCGGTACAGCATGCCGTCCGGCACATGCAATTCAGCCAGGGTCAGGCGCCGCGCTATAACCCAGCCCGCAAAACAGCCGATCAGCACCCCCCCGATCGGCAGCATGATCTTTGCCGTCAGATAATCCAGCAGCTCAAACAGATTCTTGTCAAACAACTTGTATTCCTGCCACACATTGAGAGACAGCGCACAGCCCACGCCCAACACCCAAGCCACACCCCCGGCGGTCAGCGCGGCCAGCGGTCGCGAGAATCGGCGGTTCTCTATCAACCATGCAGTGGCCGGTTCCATCAGGGAAATGGCCGAGGTCCAGGCGGCAATGATCAACAACAGGAAAAACACTATGGCCCACAGGCGCCCGCCAGGCATCTCCCCAAAGGCCAGTGGCAGGGTCTTGAACACCAGCCCGGTCCCCTGTGCAGGCTCCAGACCATAGCTGAACAGCAGGGGCATAATCGCCAGCCCCGCCAACAATGCCACCAGGGTATCCAGACCCGTCACCCAGCACGCCATGCGGAACACGGAGGCATGCTTCGGCAGGTATGCGCCGTATGCCATCAATGCCCCCATCCCTATGCTGAGGCTGAAAAAGGCCTGACTGAGCGCCTCCAGCAACAGGGCAGGCCGCTCCGCGAGCACACCAAAATCCGGCACCAGCAGATACCGCACCCCCTCACCAAAGCCCGGCGTACCTACGGCGTAGCCGAACAGCAGCAGCAACATGA
This sequence comes from Proteobacteria bacterium UBA6729, assembly GCA_002454015.1. Classification (GTDB taxonomy): domain Bacteria; phylum Pseudomonadota; class Gammaproteobacteria; order Porifericomitales; family Porifericomitaceae; genus UBA6729. The sequence continues at coordinate 6,909 of DKIB01000038.1, read as the reverse complement.
ACAGCAATGTCGGCATCAGGATCTTCACGCTGCGCTCCAGACCCCCTTGCACACCCATGGCTACCACCGTTACCGTCAACACCATGAACAGGGTATGCGTACCCACCAGCCACAGCGGTGAGGACAGCAGGCTGCTGAACAGACGGTCCAGCCCGGCGGTCCCCACCGCTGCCCACCCACTCACAGACCGATACAGGTAAAACAGCAACCATCCAGCCACCACGCTGTAGAAAGCCAGAATCAGCAGACCCGCCAGGATGCCCATCAGGCCCACGCCCCCCCACCATGGCGTACGCCGCTCTGCCAGGGCCAGACTGCGCATGGCATCCATGGGATTGCGCCGCCCGCGCCGCCCCAACAGGATCTCCGCGCTCATCAGGGGCAGGCCCACCAGCAGCACACAGGCCAGATAGACCACCACAAAGGCCCCGCCGCCATTCTCCCCGGCCAGATAGGGGAATCGCCATATATTGCCGAGTCCCACGGCAGAACCGGTGGCCGCCAGCACAAAGGCCAGACGCGAGGACCACTGTCCGTGAATTGTATTATCGGCAGACATTCAGGAAAATGCTGGTAGAATCACCTCCCGTATTCTAGGGCTTCATCCCGTGCAATTCAAATCCATCGCAGAAAACCGCAGGGCGCGGCATGACTACCTCCTGGCAGACCGCTTTGAGGCAGGTCTGGTGCTGGTCGGCTGGGAGGCCAGAAGCATGCGGGCAGGCCAGGCGCAACTCAGTGACGGGCATATTCTGATGTGCGATGGCGAGGCCTACCTGATCGGTGCCCGTATCGTCCCCCTGCCGACCACCTCCACCGAGGCCGACCCCGAGCGCACCCGCAAACTGCTGCTGCATCGCAGCGAACTGGCCCAGCTCAGCACTGCCGTAACCCGCCGCGGCTACACCGTGGTCCCGCTCTCCCTGTACTGGCACAAGGGCCGGGCCAAACTGCAGATCGCCCTGGCCCGCGGCAAGAAAAAGCACGACAAGCGCGCCGCCATCAAGGAGCGGGAATGGCAGCGCGAACGCCACCGCATCCTCAAACGCCAGCGCTGAGGCCCCCTGCTCCGCACCGTACAGCGGGCTCAGAGATCGGGCAGCTGCTGCTGGTAGGTGTGCAGATCCATGCCGATGTCAGGGTCCTGGGCAGCTTGCAGCCTGAACAGCCAGCTGTCGGCGCTGAGCTGTTCCGGGTTGGCAGCGAGTTCGGTGTTAACGGCGGTGATGGTGCCGGACAGAGGGGCTTGAATCTCGCTGGCGGATTTGACGGATTCAATGATCGCTACCCTGTCGCCCTGCTGGCAGGGGGTGTTGGGGGTGGGCAGTTCGATGTAGACGATGTCGCCGAGCTGCTGCAGGGCATAGCTGGTGATGCCGATGGTGATCTCCTCTGCGATATGCAGCCAGAGGTGCTCCCGGGTGTAGCGCTTCACGGGATCAGTTCCAGGCACAGATCGGGGCCGATGCGGCGCATGGATTGAATGTGCAGCTGGATGCGCTCATCGAGACTGTGGATGGGCAGGTGCAGGAGCGGTGCCGCAGTGGGGCCAAGCAGGCAGGGGGCCATGTAGATACGCAGGATATCGATGCGACCTTCCTGCAGGAAGACCCCGGCCAGGTGGGGCCCTGCCTCGAGCAGCAACTCGTTGACCTGTTCATGGGTGGCCAGGTGCTGGAGCAGTTGGCCGAGGTCGCGCCCGGTGTTGAGGGTGCGAACCCCGCTGCGGGGTTGGCTGGTGACCAGCAGGGTCTCCCCGGGCTGCTGGAACAGGCGGGCGGTGGCAGGCACCCGGTTGTGCGGGTCCAGCACAACGCGCAGGGGTTGTCGGCCCGCGGTATCTATGTCACGCACGGTGAGGCGCGGGTCATCGGCCAGCACGGTGGCGGCACTGACCAGGATGGCGGAACTGCTGGCTCGCAGTTGTTGCACATCGGCACGGGATTCCGGACTGCTGATCCAGCGACTGTTGCCATCGGCAGCGGCGGTGCGACCATCCAGACTCATGGCCAGTTTGCAGATGACATGGGGCCGCTGTTGCTCATGCCGTTTGAAGTAGCCACGGTTCAGGGTGCGGGCCTCGTGTTCCAGCAGTCCGGTTTCAACATGGATGCCTGCGGCGCTCAGCATGTGGATGGCCTGGCCATTGACCCGCCGATCCGGATCGGTGGTGGCGGCGATGACCTGCCTGACCCCGGCAGCGAGCAAGGCCTGATCACAGGGCGGGGTGCGGCCCTGGTGATGGCAGGGTTCCAGGGTAACGTAGCAGCTGGCACCCCGAGCCCGCGAGCCGGCCATGTGCAGGGCCTCGATCTCGGCGTGGGGTGCCCCGGCACGGCGGTGCCAGCCTTCACCGACCACCTGACCCTCATTGACCAGTACGCACCCTACCCTGGGGTTGGGATGGGTACCGTAGCGACCGAGACCGGCCAGCTCCAGCGCCCGCTGCATACAGGCCTGCGGGCTCACAGATCCAGGCTGAGTTGCTCGTCGTTGACCTGTTGCCGGGCCAGTTCCTCCTGCAAGGTCTCCACCTGGCGGATGAAGTCGCCGATGTCTTCAAAGCCCAGATAGACCGATGCATAGCGCACATAGGCAACATGGTTGAGCGCGCGCAGTTGCTGCATGACCTGGATGCCCAGCTGGAGGGAGGGATACTCCGGCTCCTTGATGTTAAGCAGCAGTTCTTCGATGTCGGAGATCAGCTGTTCGGAACGCCCCTCGGAGATATCGATCTTCTGCAGCGCGAGGCCGACGCTGGTACGCAGTTTCCCGGGCTGATACTCCTCGCGACGCTTGTCACGCTTGACGATCTTGGGGAACTCCCGGGCCAGTTCCTCACGGGTGGTAAAGCGTTCACCACAATGCTTGCACTCGCGGCGGCGGCGCACCCGTGCCCCGGTCGGTCGACTGTCAATGACACCCGTATCACCCCGACTGCAGTTCGGGCAACGCACCCCTTACAGACTCACACCCCGTACATCGGGTACTGACGGCACAGCTCTTTCGCTCCGGCCTGAACCTGCTGATTCAGTGCATCATCCCTGATGTCATCCACGATGTCGCAGATCCATCCGGCCACGGTACGCGCCTCGGCCTCCCTGAACCCACGGGTGGTAATGGAGGCAGTGCCGATACGGATGCCACTGGTCACAAACGGTGACTGCGGGTCGCCCGGTACCGCATTCTTGTTGACGGTGATGTGAGCACGCCCCAAGGCCGCATCCACCTCCTTGCCGGTCATGCCGCGTTTGACGAAGCTGATCAGGAACAGGTGGTTGTCCGTACCGCCGGAGACGACGTCCAGGCCACGCTCCATGCACACAGCAGCCATGGCCCGGGCGTTGGCGATCACCTGCTGTTGATAGGTCTTGAACTCCGGTTGCATGGCCTCCAGGAAGGCCACTGCCTTGGCAGCGATGACATGCATCAGGGGACCGCCCTGATAGCCCGGAAATACCATGGAACTGATCTTCTTCTCCAGGTCCGGGTTGCGCTTCGCCATGATCAGGCCGGAACGCGGCCCACGCAGGGTCTTGTGGGTGGTGGTGGTAGTCACATCGGCGATCTGCACCGGGCTGGGGTACTCGCCTGCTACCACCAGACCGGCAACATGGGCGATATCCGCCAGCATCAGCGCACCCACGCTGTCGGCAATATCACGAAAGCGCTGCCAGTCCACCGCCCGGGAATAGGCGGAGAAGCCGGTCACGATCAGCTTCGGTCGGTGGGTGGTTGCCAACTGCTCTACCTCATCGTAATCGATCAGGCCGGTGGACTCATCAAGACCATACAAAAAAGACTGATACATCTTGCCGGAGACATTGACCTTGGCACCGTGCGTGAGGTGACCCCCATGCGCCAGGCTCATGCCCAGGATCACATCACCGGGCTGCAACAGGGCCAGGTAGCATGCCCCATTGGCCTGCGACCCGGAGTGTGGTTGCACATTCACGTAATCGGCACCGAACAGTTCCTTGGCACGATCAATGGCCAACTGCTCGGCCACATCCACATGTTCGCAGCCTCCGTAGTAGCGCTTGCCCGGGTAGCCCTCCGCATACTTGTTGGTCAGGACGGAACCCTGCGCCTCCAGTACCCGGGGGCTGGCATTGTTCTCCGAGGCGATGAGTTCAATGTGTTCCTCCTGACGCCGTTGCTCTGCCTGCATGGCAGTCCACAGTTCATCATCGAACCCCGCTATTTTCATATCCTTGGTATACATGGCAATTACTCTCCTGCAGGGTCGCCCCCGGGCCGGGTGTCAAGTCGTTTCATCATCGGTACCAGCAGATCCATGGGCAATGGAAAGACTATGGTATTGCTTTTTTCGCCAGCGATCTCGGTAAGGGTCTGCAAGTAACGCAACAGCAAGGCTTTGCTGTTCTTGTCCAGGGTCTGTGCGGCCGCGAGCAGTTTCTCTGAGGCCTGCATCTCCCCCTCTGCATGGATGATCTTGGCACGCCGTTCACGCTCGGCCTCAGCCTGACGGGCAATGGCGCGCACCATGTTCTCATTCAGGTCTACATGCTTGAGTTCCACATTGGAGATCTTGATGCCCCAGGCATCGGTCTGCTCATCCAGAATGGCGCGCAACTGACCGTTGAAGCGCTCCCGCTCGGAGAGGATCTCGTCGAGTTCGTTGCCGCCCAGCACGGAACGCAGGGTGGTCTGCGCCAACTCGCTGGTGGCCATGAAGAAGTCTGCGACCTGAATGATCGCCTTCTCCGGATCCAGCACACGAAAATACACCACGGCGTTGACCTTGACGGACACGTTGTCCTTGGAGATCACATCCTGACTGGGGACATCCATCACCATGGTGCGCAGTTCCACGAGCTCGGCACTCTGGATCACCGGCACCACGATGGCCAGGCCGGGGCCCTTCACCGAGGTAAACCGTCCCAGGGTAAAGACCACGGCACGCTCGTATTCCCGCAACACCCGTATGGAGGCGATCAACACCATCAACAACAGGCCCAGCAGGCCGATCAAAAACATCATTACAGTACTCATAAGCTATTTCTCCTGTACAGGTGCCGGGGATAATTCCGGCTCTACCCTGAGCAACAATCCGGTGACCGCACATACCCGTATGGCATCACCGCGTTTAAGTGCAACATTTGCAGTCGCATCCCAATCCTCTCCATTGATACGCACCCGCCCCCGACCACTGAAGTCCGCCATCACCTTGCCGACCGTACCGATCAGGGTGGTCGCGCCGCTCACCAGCGGGCGCCGCATGGATCGCACCAGCATCGGCACCACCACCAGCATCACCGCCACACAGATCGCCACGACGATGGCCAGCAGGTACGGGGATACGGCCAGGTTCCAGTCCTCGGGGCGCGTGTATTGCTGCGGCTCAAACAGCAGCAGCCCCCCCACCACCATGGCCACCAGTCCGGTCAGGGCGAACAGACCGACAGCGGGCACAAACAGCTCCACCGCCATCAGCGCAAAACCGAGCAGCAGCAGGGCCACACCAGCAAAGTTGACCGGCAGGATGTGCAGGGAGTATAAACCGAACAGCACGGCAATCACGCCCAGCACACCGGGGATGATCAGGCCGGGGCTGTACAGTTCCATCAGGATCGCCAACACCCCCAGATTGAGCAACAGCAGGGCAATGTTGGGGTCACTCAACACGGCCAGCAATCGATCCCGCCAAGTCGGCGTAAAGTCCTGCAGAATGACGCCCCCGGTATTCAACAGCCGGTCCCCACCCTTTACCTCCACACGCCAGCCATGCACCGCATCCAGCAGATCCGGCACATCCACCGCCACCAGATCCACCACCTGCATGCGCAGGGCCTCCATTGCACTCAGGCTGGCACCGTCGCGCACAGCGGTCTCGGCCCACTCCACGTTGCGGTCACGCAACTCCGCCAGGGAACGGATATAGGCACTGGCATCATTGGTGACCTTGCGACGCATGGCAGTGGCATTGTCAGCCACCTCATCTGCCTCCTCTGCCTCCTCATCCGCTGCCGTGGCAACTGCCACGCGACTCAGCGACACCGGGGTCGCCGCCCCCAGATTGGTGGCCTCTGCCATGGCAGCGATGTGACTGGCATACAGAATATAGGTGCCCGCACTGGCGGCGCGGGCTCCAGCAGGCCCCACATAGCCCACCACGGGAACGGTGGAGTTCAGAATGCCCTGGATGATCTCCCGCATGGAGCTGTCCAGCCCCCCGGGCGTATCCATCCGCAGGATCACCAGCTGGGCATCCTGGTCACGGGCATGGGCCAAGCCCCGCAGCACATAGGCGCTGACAGCCGGGGTAATGGCCCCCTTGATGTCCAGCAACAGGGCCACCCCCGCCGTGTCGCGGGCATGGGGCAACCCGCTACAGAGCAGGGCCGTGCCGAGTAGAACCCATACTGCGGTTACACGGAGCTGGTTGGTATGCATATTCATGGCAGGGTACGCCATTATAGCACCGCCGCCGCCCCCGGGCGGCGATAAACCGGCAGAGGCCAGCCCGGATTGCCGCCCCCACCCCACAGGCGCCCCGGCGGCCAACTCCAGATTGCCCCCTACAACAGCCGGGCAAGCGATGCGGACCCCAAGCCCGGCACGCGACCTGGAGGCCAGCCCCCATCACCCCGGAAGCCCTGCAACATCCTGGACGACCCGGACACGGCATTCCGCCCGCCTCCCCGCGTATCGCGCGGCGCGTTCAAATCGGGCCCCCAGACCCGATCAGCCCCGCCGCAGCAAATCAGGGACAGCACATTTCAGCGTTGTATTGAAGGTTATTCGCGATGCGACGGCGACTTGCCGATAGCCTGAGCCCTGTCAGGCGCACAGCAGTCATAAATCGTGCGGCGTGACGATGCCGTGTTGGCGGCAGGTAGCGACCACCGTGTTGCGCAGCAGGCAGGCGATGGTCACCGGGCCGAC
>DKIB01000060.1:14486-14765 GCA_002454015.1 Proteobacteria bacterium UBA6729 | reverse complement strand
AACATCTGCTCCAGCTCATCCAGCGTTTCGGCGTTACACTCAATGCTCATCAGCAGGTAGCGCGCCTTGTGCATGCGCTGCACCGGACTGGCCAGCTGTCGCCGGCCCCAGTCTTCGTTGTGGTGTATATGTCCACCGCCATTGGTGATCATGGAGCGGTAGCGCTCCATCATGGCACCAACCTGATCATTCTGCTCTGGATGTACCAGTAGCACGATTTCATAATGTTGCATCCAGGACCTCCCGGTTTAACAGTCTCCTGTGGAGACGAGGCTGATT
>DKIB01000060.1:14255-14386 GCA_002454015.1 Proteobacteria bacterium UBA6729 | reverse complement strand
GGGTCGATTCCCCGGGTCAGCAGCGCAGCGATCTGCCGGGCCGTGGCCGGTGCACTCACGATGCCATTGCGGTGGTGTCCGGTCGCCATGTACAGCCCGGTGATATTCGGTACCGCCCCGATGAGTGGCAG
>DKIB01000060.1:186-14176 GCA_002454015.1 Proteobacteria bacterium UBA6729 | reverse complement strand
ACAGGCGGGCCGCCCCCGGCGTCACCTGCTGATCAAAGCCCACCTCCTCCAGCGTGCTGCCCGCCAGCACCAGTTTCCCTCGCGGCACCAGATAGTGGCCCGCCGACAGTATCACCCGCTGCAGGGGCTGTTGCGGACGCATGGCGATCATCTGCCCACGCACCGGACGCACACAGCTCTTCCCCGGGAGCAGATTGCGAGCCCCGGTTGCCAGCAATACCACGCAGCAGGGCAGCCTGCCCTGATCGGTATACACGGCCTGCACTCGCCCCTCCTCCACCTCCAGGCCCCGGGCTCGAACCGTGGGATACAGGGTGACACTGCGAGCCAGTCCCCGCAGCAGGCGGCGCACATCTATGCAGGCCACCCCGGACAGCCACAGGGCCGGGCCAGGCCGGAGCCCGGGCTGCAGGGCGACCGCCGCCGCCGCAGACAGCCGCTCCACGGCGCCGTCGTGCTGAGCCGCCCAGGCCACAGCAGCAGCATGTTCCGACTCGTCCAGCATGAGCATGCCCACCTTTCGCCACCGTGGTGCCAGCCCGGTCTCCGCCTGCAGCGCTGCTGCCAGCCCCGGGTACAGGGTCTGCCCCTCCTGTGCCAGGGTCTGTACCGCCGGGTGGCAGCGCCAAGGGTACAGCGGGCAGAGTATCCCCCCCGCTGCGCTGCTGGCCCCGCTGTGTCCTGCATCGATCACTACCACGGACCAACCGGCCTGTTGCAGCGCCCGGGCACAGCACAGGCCGATGATCCCGGCCCCGATGACCAGACAGCGCTCGCCCTCCCCCCGGTTATGCAGTGCCCCCATAGCGGCAACAGTCTACAGGATGCCCAAACCGTTTATCGCCCGACTGCTACCTTCAGTCTGCAAAGCCCTTGCACAAGCCTGCCCGCCTGCCATCATGACCCCCATGAGGATGCACAAACAGCAGGGCTTCACCCTGGTGGAGCTCATGATTACCATGGCGATACTCGCCATTCTGGTGACCCTGGGGGCCATCGGGTTCCGCGAGCTTGTGCTCAACAACCGCCGGGAGGCTTTTTTGAGTGATTTCAGTGGTGCGGTGTCCCTGGCTCGTAGTGAATCCATCAAGCGGGGCCGCCGGGTGGGGCTGTGTATGACTACTGATGCAGGGGGCAGCTGTGATGGGGGAGGTACCGCTGGATATCATCAGGGTTGGGCGGTGTTCAGGGATTCCGATACGACATTCGGGTTGAAGGGCGCTGCTGTAAATTGCACCGATGCCATGGCTGAGGATGAAGATTGTCTGGTAAAGGTTTACCCGCCGATCAGCGGACAGGGGCGTTTCATGGTAGGGGCTGCCTTGGCCACGGGTTGGGCGGATCGGATCATTTATTTCCGTAGCACCGGGGACGTTTATTTTCGGGAGGGAGCGGTTCTACAGCAGAATACACCCATGAGTTTTGTCTATTGTGATCCCAGGGAGAAGGGGACGGAGAACCGTCTGGTGACGGTTGGGCCGGGGTTGGCAGTAGTGGGGTCTGTGCCCGGGGTCGGGACTGCCCAGACTGCGGAGTGTCAGTGATGGTACGAATAATGCGTTCTCAGCGAGGATTTACCCTGGTAGAGGTGATGGTGGCGGTGACGATTTTCTCTGTAGGCATGCTGGCGATAGCGAGTTTGCAGATCAGTGGCATGCGACACACCAGGATCTCTGCCTTGCGTACCCAGGCCTATCAGGATGCCTACAGCATGGTTGAGGAGATGCGTGCCAATCAATTGGCGAAAGAGAACAATTTTGTCGATTACATGGGGGTAGATTCGGCGGCCCAGCTTACCGATCAGGTGAGCTGCCTGAATGACGCAACCGATTGCACCCCATCGGCGGTGGCGGAGTTGGTCTTGTTTCGCTGGTTGACCCGATTGACGGAATTGCCCGAAGGTCGGGGGATAGTTTGCATGGATGCAAGCCCGGGAGATTCGGCGTATGGCACCGGGACCTGGAATTGGGCATGTGACGGGGCAGGGCAGGCGGCCGTGGTGGTCAAGGTCGGCTGGCGGGAAACCAATCCCCCCGGGAGTGCACAGGATTATACCTATGCAACCCTGGAAGTGTTGGGGGGAGGGCTGTGAAAATGGGAATTCCTGGCATTTTATCCAGGCAGCAGGGCCTGAGTTTGGTCGAGTTGCTGGTTGCCATCGCTGTCTGGAGCATAGTTTTGGCCGGGTTGATAACATTTGTGGTAAATACCAATCATAATTACCGCATTCAACGCTCATTGAATGCCTTGAACGAGAAGGGCAGATATACGATAGGGCTGCTCCTCCGCGAGATGCGTATGGCCAATCATTGGGGGGTGAGCCTGAGTGCCTCTGGTGCCTTTCCTGCCCCGGCAATAACCAACGATTGTACCGTTTCAGATACAGGTGCAGCAATGGGGACATTGCAGGGTATGGCAGTGATTGAGCCGGGAGACCTCTCGGGCGGGGCCTGTGTCGCAACGACGAGAAGGACCTGGCCGGCGAGTGCAGGTCATGGTTTGCTGGTCCGCTATGCGGAGGCAAATCGCCTGACTGATACAGCGGCGGGTGCATTAACGGTTTTGCTGGTTCGAGCCCGTTTTGGGGAACCCGCCGAACTGTTCAGGGGAGCCGTGGCTACCGCCTTCCCTGGAGGGCCGCTGGGGGTAGATACTACAAGATTGGGATTGACGAACTACGTCTACCGACAATCCTATTATACCCCGGGTTCTCTGAATGGGGAGGTGGGCCTGTACCGAACTGCTCTTTCGGGGAACAGCATGGTAAGTGCCATGGCAGTAAAGGGGGTGGAGCGTGTACAGTTCACCTTGCTGGTGGATGAGCCGGTTTCCACCTCCCAGGGGAGTTTGCAGTATCTGAATCCGGCTCAGGTGGATACATTGGCGGTGGGAGGAGACCCCTGGCTACAGGTTCGTGGGGCGTATCTGGAAGTGCTGATCCGTGCCGGGGCGAAGGATATTGCTCTGTCCACCACTGCTGCGGATAATACCTATGCATTGACCGCCCCGGGTGTCGGGTCAGCCAATGAGTACGCACATGTGGTAGCTGCTGCGGATCGGCAGCATCATCGGCGGCTTTTTTCTGGTAGCGTGCAGTTGCGCAACGCGCGTCCGGATAACTAGGAGGAAGCAGATATGCAAAATATCCACAACGATCAGCCCGGGGCCCGGCAGGGGCAGGAAGGCATTGCCCTGTTCACTGCCATGGTGTTGTTACTGGCCTTGACGGTAGCGGCGATTGTATCCATGCGTACCGTGGCCCTGGACTACAAGCTCGGAACCAATGCAAACCAGCGGGGCAGGGCCTTTGAGGTCTCCGAGAATGCCAGGCGTCGGGTAAGCGGGGTGATGGATGCGCATGTTGATGCACGGGGCTGGGTGGGGGTGCGTCTCCCCGCAGGAGTGATTGTGCTCAACAGTGGCACAGCGGCCGGATTGTTGTATGCAGACAATAATGCAGTGCTCGGCGTTCTCACGGGCGCCGCCCGGGATTTTGTCTATGACGAGGGCCGAGGTAGTACGGGCGATATTTATGTGACCCGTCTGGACCGGGAGTTGGCGGCAGGTACCGGGGCGGCTACCGCAGAGGGCTATGCGGGTCTGGGCTTTGGTACCGCCGCCGGGGGCGGGCATATATTCTTTGATATCCGCAGTGCAGGATCCTCTGACCGGGGTGCGCGCGTCCTGACCGGGGCGGATTTCAGGCACGTGATTCGTTGAGAGGGCAGTGATCATGACGACAAATCGTACGGTTCTGGCAGCCTTGCTGTCTATCATAACCACCCAGGGGATGGCGGTGGTAAACAGCGTCCCGCGGGCTGCGGACTATGCTGCCCTGCCACCGTTTCTGGCTACCAGTGCCGGGAGCTCTGCGCCCGGGGAGGCCACTTTTTTGATAGCAGCCTCCAGGGATCACCGGTTGTTTTTCAAGGCCTATGCGGATTTTGCGGATATCACCGGGGATGGCATCCCCGATCACAGATACCTGCAGAATTTCTCCTATTACGGATACTTCGACCCGGACAAGTGCTACAACTACGACAATGCTGATCGCCTGTTTGTCCCGGTTGTCTTCAGTCCTCAAGATGCCCTGGGGGCCTATACCCGGGTCTGTAGTGCCTCGGCGGGAGCCCGCTGGAGCGGGAATTTCCTGAACTGGGTAGCTATGGTACGAATAGATATAGTACGCAAGATCCTGTACGGCGGTATGCGTTCTACGGACAGTGCCACGGATACCGTTCTGCAGTCAGCGCATTTGCCGGCAGACGGACACAGTTTTGCCAAGGCCCTGATCGGTGATACCGCCATTGCGCAGGCTACCCCGAGAAATGGTGCAGGCAGTAATGACAACTCTGGAATGGTGTCCTTCTGCCGAACCACTCCGAGTTTTGATGTATTGTCTCATTTTGATACCGGTCTTCCCCTGCTGCGCTGGGTCCGTCGGGACGCCAGACTCTGGTCCAGCAACGAACGCCTGCAGTGTAGCTGGGAGCACGGCGTGGAGGTTGGCCGGAATCGGGGGACTCGGGAGAGTCGCGGGCAGCGCAATGACAATATTGCAAGCCTTAGCGGCCTCGGGTCCCATAACTATGATCCAGAGATAGGCAGGGATGCAATTCGGTTCAATGGCTCGAACCTCGTTGCCAGCAATACCAGAGATGCCTCTTATGTAATCCCGAATGATATAGAGCTGGTGGTTCGGGTCCGGGTTTGCGTTGCCGCCCTGATAAACGGAGACAACAACGAGGGATGCAAGCAGTATCCGGACGGCAACTGGAAGCCCATAGGTGTGTTACAGCAGTATGGGGAGGCAGGGGGGACAAAGTTTGGGTTGTTGACGGGCAGCTACAGTAGTAATCAGCGTGGTGGTGTGTTGCGCAAGGCCATCAGTGGTTTGGGCAGTGAGATCAATACAGGTACAGACGGGACCTTCAAGGCCTTCAGTACTGCATCGCCGGGGCATATTGTGAAGTCGTTTGATGCATTGCGTGTATTTGGCCGTTTTTTCGGCAGGGCACCTGCTCCTTACACGAACACCTTCCGGGATATGCAGGATGGAAACTATCGTCCTGATGATTGTGAGTTCCAGGCCCCCGACTATGATAACGGGCAGTGCAGAAGTTGGGGCAACCCGATGGCCGAGATTCTTTTGGAATCCGTTAACTACATCGTAGGGGGTACCGAGACCGCAGCCTATGACCCGGCTGATGCATTTCTGACCCAGCCGGGAACCAATCTTGTTCAGCCCCTGCTGGTAGGCCGGTCTTCTGCCGGGGCGTTGGACGAACTGTCTCATGTACCCTTCTCCTCTACCGGGTACAGCAATGCAGATCTGGTACCCGATGATGTAGTGGGGGCCTGTGCCCCAACCAACATACTGGTATTGAACTCCGGCGTTGTAGACTGGGATGCTGATAATATATCCGATACCGTCTATACAGGGGGCAGGCTCCGGCTGACAGACGTAAGAGGAGCAACCAATGATATTGGTCGCCTGGAGCAGATCAATGGAAATTCCTGGGTAACCGCCACGACAGCTGCGGATGGTTACTGTGCCCCGAGGGTTGTGAACAGGTTGGCCGATGTTCGGGGCCTGTGCCCGGAGGCCCCGACGACAGAAGGCAGTTATTATTCAGCAGGTCTGGCCTATTGGGCACACATCAACGATCTGCGCACGGATGTAGATGGAGAACAGAGCATAAACTTTTTGGCGGTTGATCTGTCCCCGGATGTCCCCGCCATTCGGATTCCCGACCCGATGGATCCGTCCAGTTTTCCAGTTGTGATCCTGCCAATCTATTCGGGAGAAAGGGGCTCCTGCTCCAGCTGCACTGGCATCAATGCCGGGCAGGTTATGGAATTTCTGGTGGTGACACCGCATCAGGAGGTCGCAGGGAATCCAGGGACATACGTGGGCAAATATTTTATCAGCTATGAGGATGGTGTTGCGGGTGGCGACTTTGATCAGGACCTCTGGGGGGTGCTGGATTATACTTACGACCCCGGGGCCGGGACGATCAATGTGAGAACACAGTTGGTGGCGTTCAGTAGTGCTGGAGGACATCTTTTTGGTTTTTCGATCGTGGGCACCACCCAGGATGGTTATCATGCCTATTCCGGGCATGATCGCCAGGCACAGAGCGGTTGTCCGAACTACCCTCGCAGGCGGATCACTGCGTATCGGGATCCCTATAACACCATAGCCAACCCTGTGGCCATTCCTGCCTGCGACTCTCCTCATGACAATGATGGCGATGGCGTTGCAGATGATAGAGACGGCAACAGTGTGCCGGATGTTCTGTTTTGCTCTGCCAGCAATGACCGTCTGGTCAGCGGTGGTAACAGTAATTTTGGTACGGGCAGAATTTACCCGACCCGGTGTGATATCTACAACGATCCTTCCTCGGTAAACCCCGACGGACTGGACCGGATCGCCCCGTTTTATTACCCGGAAGTAAGCCATACCTTTACCATAGACTCCGGCAGCCCCAATCGTTTATTGGAGCGTCCGCTCTGGTATGCGGCCAAGTATGGTGGGTTCAGGGATGCCAATAATAATGACCGGCCTGACCTGCAAAGTGAGTGGGATACCAGTGATATCTTTGGTGAGTCCGGGGCAGACGGCATCCCTGATAATTATTTTCCGATAGAGAACCCGTCCCAGCTGCCTGATGCGCTGGTGCGCGTGTTTGAGCAGGGAGGGGCCGTGCAGCGGAGCGCATCGGGTACAGCGGCTGCGGTGGTTGCGAATGAACGGCAGGGGATTGGTGCGGTATTCCAGGCCCTGTTTGAACCTACATTTACCGATACGGATGGTAATACCGTGGCATGGTCGGGTTCTTTGCATGCCCTGTTTATTGATGCCGAGGGGTTTCTGCGTGAGGACGGCAATGGGAACGGCAAATTGGAGGGATATGACAGGGACAAGGTGGTTGAGTTGAGATACAACCAGAGTGCTGCCGAGACCGAGGTGCTTGTCTACAACAGTAGTGATGCTGGTGTTTTCATGCAAAGTGGCTCAAGCACGGTTTCATTGAGTCAGCTGGATTCCCTGTGGAATGCCCGGGATGCCCTGTACGAGGTAACCGAGCCTGTCATTCAGGCCGTCTATGGCGACCCCCGTATCACACGGCGTTACATAATAACCTGGCTTGACAAGGATTATGATGGGACTCCGGATGGAGCTGGCAACAGCCCCACAGACGAGGTGGTGAGTTTTTCTCAAACCACTGCAACTTCCTATTATGGGTGGTTCAATGTTGCGACAGCTCAAGAGGGCATGGACATAATTAACTATATTCGTGGGCAGGAAGATGCAAATAGTCGTAATCGTACAGCGGATTATGATGGAGACGGGGATACGGAGGTTCTGCTGCTCGGAGATATCATTAATTCCTCGCCGGTTTCCGTAGCCGAGCCCGGTGAGAACTATGATCTGCTGGCGGGCGATGCAGACTATGCCCAGTATCGCAGATATTGGCGGAATCGCCGTCAGGTGGTATATATAGGCGCCAATGACGGGATGATTCATGCCTTCAATGCAGGATTTTATGATTCTCTGGACAAAGCGTTCTACCTGGACAGCTCGGGTGAGACCAGGCACCCTCTGGGGGCTGAGCTGTGGGCTTATGTGCCGAAGAGTTTGTTGCCTTACCTGAAATGGCTGAAGGCTCCGAATTATAACCATACCTATTTTGTGGATGGCACGCCGCGCATTTTTGATGCGAAGATCTTTACCCCTGACGCCAAGCATGCCGGGGGATGGGGCACAGTGCTGGTCATGGGTATGCGTTTGGGTGGAAGTTCATATTTGAATGACTTTCCGGTGGATACCGGGGATGATCAATTGACCAGTCCCGTACCTGATTCGACTCCGGAGGATAATGTTACCTTTGTTTCCAGTTATGTGGTGATGGATATCACCGATCCGGAGAATCCGCCCGTATTGCTGGCTGAACTGAATGTGGACGATAGTTATGCCACGGGCCGCCCCGGCGTGGTGCAGATAGTCAGGCCTGCCGCGGGTGGCATCGCTGCCGAAAACAAGTGGTATCTGCTGTTGGGCAGTGGTCCGGGGGATCTGGATACGGCAGCTGCTGTGGCAGGCGGTGTGACCCCGTCACCGGTGCGTGGGCATGTATATGCCTATGATCTGGGCGCCCTGGTTTCCGGTTTGGGGACGGCTGTCCCGGCACCAAAGACGTATGCCCTGTCAGGCACGCAGGGGGCGTTTGTGGGCAGCTTCACGACCAGTGATTTTGATTTGGATTTACAGGCGGAGGTGGTGTATTTTGGTACCGTTGGGGATGCAGATGCAGATGATGGTGATCTGTGGCGTTTGACCGTGGCAGAGAATGGGAGTACCGGTTCCTGGGGGAGTCCTTTCAAACTCCTGACCATGGACCGGCCCTTGTTTGCCCGTCCTACCATTGCGCTCGATGAAGAGGGTGCCCGTTGGGTATTCGGGGGTACCGGGCGTTTTATGGCCGGGCCGGATAATGACAGTGTTGCGACTCAGCGGCTGTTCGGGTATATAGACCCGAATGATATCAGCAGCACCTCGGCTACCCAGTCCGTGGCGGTATCTACCCTGAAGGATGTGACAGATTCGGTGTCCCTGACGAATGGTCAGGTTCGGGATGCCAATGATGCATCCCTGGTGGGGTTTGCTGTATTTCGTGAGCGGGTGAAGGATAAGGGGGGTTGGCGGCTTGACTATAGTAGTGATGCTACAAACCCCAGTGAGCGTAGTTTGAATCCGTCTTCTTTGCTGGGGGAGGTATTGTTCAATACAGCCTTTACTCCCCCCGGGCTTTCAACGGGTGTGGCGAATGCCTGCGGGTCTGCGGATATCGGCAGTAGTCGCTTGATTGGTGTGGATTTCAGAAGTGGAGTGCCCCATACCATCGGTGTGTTTGGGCAGCAGGCTTGTACCCTGGCGGTATGTTCGTCTGTGATACAGGAGTCCCTGGGCAGTATTGATTTGGGTGCGGGTCTGGCCTCTGCGCCGAGTCTGCATCTGGGCCAGCCGAATCAGAATGCACCGGGCAGGGTTACTGTGGTGGTGCAGCAGTCTACCGGGGAGATCCAGCAAATTGAAGGCCAGGGGGTAACCCCGGTGAGCAGTGGCGAGTTGAATTGGAGAGAGTTCTTTGAATAGAGTAGCGAAGCAGCAGGGGTTCACCCTGATTGAATTGATGATTGTGGTAGCGGTTGTCGGGATCCTGGCGGCGATCGGCTATCCGGCCTATCAGGAGCAGGTGTTGCGGGGTCGCAGGGCTGAGGCCAAGGCGATGCTGGCTGAGGCGCAGTCCAGGCAGGAGCGTTATACCTTCAGTAATACTGATTATGCCGGGGCCTTGACAGACTTGGGATATGGCAAGGGTACTGTGGCTTCCGAGAATGGCTATTATGAGCTGAGCGTGGCGAGGCGGGTAGCAGGCAAGAATGCCACCTATATATTGAAGGCCACGCCCAGCAAGGCCAATCCGGAGGCCAAGTGTAATATCCTGACGCTGGATGATCTGGGTGTGAAGGACGTGGAGAGTGCCACGTTAACCGCTGCACAGTGCTGGGGACGATGAAACGGGTCTGGGTACTGTGGCTGGTGGTGTTTACTGTGTTTACTGTGGGGGCGGCGGAGAAGTACTATCGCTGGGTGGATGAAGAAGGTCAAGTGCATTTTTCCAGCAAGTCACAGGACGAGAGAGCCGAGGAATTGCAGCTGCGTACGCCCGGGCGGGGCACTGCGGTGCCGGGAGCTACCGGGCAACAAGACACGAAGGCGGGTAATGAGCCTGAGCCTGAGCCTGAGCCCGCCGTGGAGCAGGCGCGCCGGCAGGCCAATTGTGAGACGGCGCGGGAGCAGATTGCCTCTTATTCCACAGGTCGCCGGGTGCGGTACAAGGACGAGTCGGGTGAGTATCAGTATCTGACTGAGCAGAGACGTGCCCAATGGCTGGAAGATTCCCGCAGGGCGGAGCAGGAGTTCTGCAATTAGCTGTGCGTGATCAGTTCCCGGGGTAGAGAGAAGGTAACATTCTCCCGGGTTCCGGATTCTTCCCGCACCGAGCAGGGCAGCAACTGTTGCAGTCGGCTGATCACATCCTGCACCAGGATCTCGGGCGCAGAGGCGCCGGCGGTGATACCGATGCGCCTGCAGTTATGCAACCACTGTGGTTGAATCTCGTCCGCCCGGTCGATCAGATAGGCGGTGGCGCCGATCTTTTGTGAGATCTCTTTCAGGCGCGTGGAGTTGGAACTGTTCTGTGAGCCTACTACCAGCATCAGATCACACTCATCGGCGAGTTTCTTGACGGCATCCTGACGGTTCTGTGTGGCATAGCAGATATCGTTTTTTTTGGGCCCGGCGATGTCAGGGAAGCGCCGGCGCAGGGCGTGAATGATCTTACGGGTGTCGTCCATGGACAGGGTGGTCTGGGTGACATAGGCCAGACGCTCCGGGTTGCGGACGGTGAGGTGCTCCACATCCCGCACGGATTCCACCAGATACATGCCACCGGCCGCACTGTCACCGGGCCGGTACTGCCCGAGTGTGCCTTCCACCTCCGGATGTCCGGCATGACCGATGAGTACGCATTCACGGCCCTCGTTCTGATAGCGCCCTACCTCCATATGCACCTTGGTGACCAGTGGGCAGATGGCATCAAAGACTCGCAGGTTGCGTTTGGCGGCATTACTGCGCACCTGCTTGGAGACGCCATGGGCGCTGAAGATGACCACCGACCCATCGGGGATCTCGTCCAGTTCTTCCACGAATACCGCACCCTTTTGTTTGAGCAGATTAACCACATATTTGTTGTGTACCACCTCGTGGCGTACATAGACCGGAGCCCCGAAGTTTTCCAGAGCGCGTTCAACGATCTCAATGGCGCGGTCTACCCCGGCGCAGAAGCCGCGCGGGTTGGCCAGCAGTATCTCTACAGTCGTGTCACCTGATAAGCAATCGTGCATCTTCTTCCTCCAGCAGTTCTTCCATCTCGTCATCCAGCGGCGGTACACCATCAAAGATATCCGCATGGCGCCTTTGCAGGAAGGCGGAACGTACAAAGGCGTAGGGATCTACGGAGAGTTCTGCCACGCCGCGAATAGCGTCTTCATGACGGTGTCGTTGTTCCAGTACCTCTACGCCACGCACCGCGGCGTACCCCGGTGTGGAGATACCGCTCCAGGACAGGGGGTTGGTGTAGATGCTGAAGGGGATGTCGCTCAAATTACGCAGGGTGGTGGGGCCGAGCAGGGGTAGCAACAGATAGGGGCCTTGTGGCAGCCCCCAGATGGCCAGCGTTTGTCCGAAATCTTCCCTGTGCTCAACCAGCCCCATGGCATTGGCAACATCAACCAAGCCACCGATGCCGATGGTGGAGTTGAAGACAAAACGCGCGATGTCAGATCCCCCCTCATCTATCTTGCCCTGCAGGAAGTTGTTGATGAGCACCCCGGGACCGGACAGGTTGCGGAAAAAGTTTGACAGGCCCTCGTGTATCAGTTTTGGTACCAGCCTGCCGTAGTAACGGCTCAGTGGCCCGAGCACATAGTCGTCTGCTCCTTTATTCAGTGTATGGATCTTGCGGTTGGTGCCCTCAAATGGATCTGCTGCGTGCGTAGACTGTGCCGCCATGGCGGTACAACCCTGCAGGGCACACAATATGAGCAGCAAAGGGCCCCGACTCATGGTCGCAGCCCTGCCAGTTGTTTATCCAATGCTGCCATCAGACCATCAAAGCCCTGACGTTTCACGATAGCGCTGTATTCGCTGTGTTTCAGTGCCAGATCATTAATGCCGGCGGCGATCACGCCGATAATCATCCACTGACCAGTCTCGTTACGATGTACCAGATAATCCAGCTGCACGGCCTCATCCGGTGCCTGCAACAGTACGGTCTTTACCAGTTTGCGCTCCTGTTTCAGGGGTTCGGTGCCCTTGATCTGAAATTCAACCCGGGCATCGCCGGGGAAGCGTGATGCGTAGGTCGCGATGCTGACCTGCGTGAAGCGTTCAATGAAATGCTGCTGTTGCTCTGCAGACAGTTGACTCCAGTGTCGCCCCAGGACCACCCGGCAGATCAACGGAAAGTCAAACCCGTCCCGCACCAGGGGCTCCAACTGCTGGTAACGGTCTGTGGGTCCCGGGTTCCCGCTCAGACCGGAGTGCAGATATTCCACTGGAGCAGTGGCCCCTGTGGCAGGGCTGGTGACCGGACTCTGACCCAGCAGGATGGCCAGCATGCTGATCCAGAGCAGGCGGGTCCATTTGTGCAGCGCCTCGTCCTGATGAGCAGCGTGCTGCTGCCCGGATACATGGTCTGACCAGCTGCCGATCATCCGGCGGTTCTGCTGTCTGCGTATGCCCTGCCCCGCAGCATCAGGCAGTTTGTTCATCCAGCTTGCGGGGCACGTCCGTACCCAGAATGGGCGGGGGTGGGTCCGGTGCCATGGGGCCCGAGGTCCGGGGCCCCCGCAGAAACACGCGCAGGGCCTTCAGGGGATGCCGGAAGGTGTCTTCCACAGCGGTGGGTTCATACCCGCAGTGCACCATGCAGTTGGCGCACTTGGGGTTCTGACCACTGCCGTAGTGTTGCCACTCGGTCGTCGCCATCAGCTCTGCAAAGGAGGAGGCATAGCCCTCTCCCAGCAGATAACAGGGCCGTTGCCAGCCAAATACATTGCGCGTGGGGTTACCCCAGGGAGTGCACTGGTAGCGCTGGTTTCCGGCCAGAAAATCCAGATACAGCGAGGATTGATTGAAAGACCAACCACGCCCCTTGCCGATGCGGAAGATGTCGCGGAACAACTGTTTGCTCTGGCGGCGCTGCAGGAAGACATCCTGACGTGGTGCCCGCTCATAGCTGTACCCCGGCGACAGGGTGACTCCCTCCACGCCGAGGGCCTTCATATCATCAAGATGACCTGCCGCCTCGGCGGCAGATTCCCCCTGGAACAGGGTGTAATTGACAGTGACCCGGAAGCCTTGTGCGAGGGCCGTCTGAATCACGGTTATACACTTGTCGTATACCCCCTTGCGACACACCGAGCTGTCATGTCGCTTACGGTTACCATCCAGGTGGATGGAGAAGGTCAGGCAGGGCGAGGGCTGGTAGTCATGGATGCACTTGTCCAGCAACAGGGCATTGGTACAGAGGTAGACGAACTTCCGGCGTTGTATCAGGCCCCGCACGATTTCCGGCATTTCCTTGTGGATCAGGGGTTCCCCCCCGGCGATGGAGACGATGGGGGCACCACACTCGTCCATGGCCTGCATGCACTCGTCATAGCTCAGCCGCCTGTTCAGGGTTTTCTCCGGATGGTCGATCTTGCCACAGCCTGCACAGGCCAGATTACAGCGAAACAGTGGCTCCAGCATCAGCACCAGCGGATAGCGCTGCTGGCCGCGCAATTTCTTGCCGAGCAGGTAGCTGCCCACTCGATATTGCTGGATCAGTGGTACGCCCACGGGCGGCGGGTCTCCTCACGGTCAGGTCTGGCTGGCATTTGCTGGTGGTCTCTGTTC
Organism: Proteobacteria bacterium UBA6729; assembly: GCA_002454015.1. Lineage (GTDB taxonomy): Bacteria > Pseudomonadota > Gammaproteobacteria > Porifericomitales > Porifericomitaceae > UBA6729. Next base: position 645 of record DKIB01000060.1, on the reverse strand, counting down.
ATAGCGGTACGGCCCCCGGAACGGTGGCTGTCACCCCCGCGGTCCAAGCGGGCGTCGGCCCATTATAGTCAAGGCACCCGGCAGATTCAAGCCCGTGTACGGGTTCAGTACATGTGAGACTGTCAGGTAGCCTCCTGAGGACGAGGATAGGCCATGGAGGCCCCCCGGGTCAAGGGGAGGTGATGTCAGGTACAGGCGGCAAGTCCCGGCCCTGTCCCTCTGGGGGCTCTGATGGATAGCATCAAGGTCGGGTTTGCCGAGGGGTCGGTTCCAGAACTCTGCCTGGGCAGTGCCGTTTTGGCCGTTCCATAGCTCCATCAAACTGGGGTTGCTGGTTGGGACCTGTGGGGGATAGAGGAAGGGTTTCGTGCTGTGCAGGGCGTTCTCAACACCCCAGAGATACGCGATCCCGAACGCTGGGCTTCCTGCCTGGGTTGCTGTCGCCATCCATGGCTCCAG
>DKIB01000060.1:0-121 GCA_002454015.1 Proteobacteria bacterium UBA6729 | reverse complement strand
GTCCACTCCTTGCGCAGTCCGGGGTTCAGGCGGTCTTCAGGGCGTTCAGATAAGCCATGGGAGTGGCCCCGCCAATCGCCTGATGAGGACGGACATGGTTGTAGAAGTGTTGGTGTAGTTT
>DKIB01000016.1:4330-4515 GCA_002454015.1 Proteobacteria bacterium UBA6729 | reverse complement strand
CACGAGCACGGCTGAGGCACACTTGGGGCCACCCTGTAGCCGACCCCCCAGGCAGGCTCATCATCAGCATGGGCTTCGGGGCGAGGTTGGCTCTTGTGCCGCCTGCAGAGCTGCCCCCCCGGCATGTCGGTGAGCCCGGCTCGGCGACGACCGGTGTCGCCGGGGCTCGTCCTTGCCCGGCAGGG
>DKIB01000016.1:0-4287 GCA_002454015.1 Proteobacteria bacterium UBA6729 | reverse complement strand
CCATTCGGTCGCGGGTTCGCATGGGTTGAGCCGAAGCCCATGAAGATTGCTCTGGATCACGAGGGGGCTACACAGGCAGCAGGTTGAGCCGCACCTCCCGGTCTGCATCGGCAGGACAGGGGTCCCCTGGAATTTTCGGGTGCTTTCGCAAGACTCCCCCCCGGCCATGGCGGAGCGCCAAGCATGCCAATGTTCCGGGCTCTCGCAGCCCTCTCCGTATCCCTGTTTAAGGGGGGGTTCAGGGGAAGGGGCAGGGCAGGGGGTCGCCCGGGATTTTCGGGCGCTCCCGGAAGCCTCACCCCCGGCTATGGCAGAGAGGGTGGGATTCGAACCCACGAACCGCGCGAGCGGTCACTCAATTTCGAATCGAGCCCGTTCAACCACTCCGGCACCTCTCCAGGCTTATTCGTTTTGCCCGACGGACTGCAATCCACCCGACAGGTAGCAGGCATTGAAGCCATTCTGCACGAGGAGAAAGGCTGCTGAGGCGCTACGTTCGCCAGTGTCACAACAGACTATATATTGTTTGTCGCGATTCATCTTCTGGAAGTACTTGCGCAGCGTATAAAACGGCACGTTCAAACTGTCCTGCAGAGGGTTGCTGTCCACCTCGCTGGGGAAACGCACATCCAGCCAGCGAGCCCCCTTTTCCTTGACCAGTTTTTCGGCAGTCGCAAATGAGACCGTTTCCAGAGCAGTTTTGCGGATCAGGTTCTCAAAATCCCGTTTGGAGAGCTGCATCAGCGAGCCAGTCGTCAGCATGACCACTGAGGCGTTTCGGGCACCACTGGAGATCAACGACTCTTCGCCGAAGCTGTCCCCGGGACCCAATGTAGCCATCTGTTTGGGGGGTGTGTTTTTGGAGGCCTGTTGCACAACGGCACACTTGCCCGCCTTGATGACAAAGTAACTGTCCCCCTTGTCCCCCTGCTTGACGATCACCTGCTTGGCCTTGGCCTCAACAGGTTTCATGACCTCGAACAGTTTGTAGATGTTGGCGGTTGGAATCTTGCCAAACAGTTCGGACTGCAACATGATCGCCATCCAGTCCTCTTCCGTGGCCTCAGCGGAGCTGCCTGGTGATGACAGTTCTGATACCGAGGTGCCCGTCGTGTGTTCGGCCATAGTTTCATCGGCCTGTTCTTTCTCCTGCAACACGATCATCTTGTCAATCAGGTGGCGGTTGAGCAACATCATGGTGACCCTGGTGGCTGCCTTGGCCGAGTAGCGTCGTGGTTGCAACTGGGCGATGGGATACTTGGCGGCCGCGCTGTCTTTGGTGATGGAGTTGCGTTTCTGGCCCCTGGATTCCAGCTGCACCTGACCGTCAAGCAGGTAAAAGGAAAAATGGTCCTTGTTGCCTTCCTTGAAGATGATCTTGCCCTCATCGTAGGTGACGATGGAGGCCTTCCTCAGCAGGTCTCTCTGCAGGCGTGGTGACAGCGCATTCAGGGGCACGAGCCTGGCGGCGATTTCTGCTGCATTCAATTTGTCGGTAGCCATAGCTTGTCTGGTTCGTCACCACAAGGTCAGTATGGCAGCATATTGCCTTGCCCGTGGTTTCTGGTACGATAGTCGGATAGAGTATACCCCAAGTCCTCCGTGTCCACCCCGCAATGGGGGGGACGGGTGGGGTGTCAGGCGGTTATGCCCATGCAGGAAGAGCAGCAAATACAGGCTAGTCAGCCGGAAATTCCTCGTAAAATCAATGAGATTGATGAGCAGAGGGTGGTTGGAGACGAGCTGGGTCTGCCCGATGCCGGGGGACCGTTTCCGGTGTGGTTTGCCCGCTACGAGTTGCGCAGTCTGATCGGCAAGGGTGCCCTGGGGAATGTCTATCGGGCATGGGACCCAGAGCTTGGGCAGGAGGTGGCTGTCAAGGTGATACGGGGGAAGGTCCCGCTGGAGCCACTGACCCCGGATGATGAGCAGCGGGCAGATACCTTTCAGAATGAGCTGCATGCCGCCCGGCTGATGCGACACCCGCATATATTACGGGCACTGGACTCGGGCGTGGCTGCCCGGTATCCCTACATCGTCACTGAACTGGTCACTCCAGCCCGTACCCTGCGCGACCTGATCAAGGCCGGGCCGGTGCACGATTGTGCCTGGCTGGCCCGGATCATCTACATGTGCGCCCGTGGCCTTGCCCATGTCCACCGTCACGGGGTGGTGCACCGCGACATCAAGCCCGAGAATATCCTCTATGATGCCGATGATAACGTCAGGATCGGTGATTTTGGCATTGCCTGTATGCTCCGTGAGGGCCGGGAGTCGGGGGAAGAGGATATTCCGGGTTCCCCCTGCTACATATCGCCTGAGCAATGGCTCCAACAGGAACTCAGCCACAAGTCCGACCTGTTTTCTCTGGGGGCCATATTTTATGAACTCCTGACGGGGCAGAAGCCGTTTCATGGCAATGACCTGAAGGCCATGATCCGTGCCATATTGCGCGAGCAGCCGATGGCGCTCTCGGAGTTGCAACCGGGCCTGCCTGCCGGGTTGCAGCAGGTGCTCGACAAATGTCTGGCAAAGCAACCGGGGCAGCGCTATAACTCCTGCAAGGAATTGGCCGATGCCCTGTGTTTGTTGTTTCCGGAGATTGCCGATGACAAGTTGGATCCGGTGGTGGAAGAACTGGATAAATCCATACGTACCCTGGATTTCTTTGCGGATTTTACGGATGCAGAGGTGCGTACACTGGCCGAGAATGTCCTCTACGAGGAATACCAGCCTGCCGAGGATATCATTCGCGAGGGGCACATCAACAATTCTTTCTATATCCTTACCCGGGGTAGCGTGGAGGTAAACAAGGGGCAGGTGGTGATCGATAAACTGGGGGTGGGCAAGTGCTTTGGGGAAATGGGCTATCTGGCAAATATTGAGCGCACCGCATCAATCCTCGCACTGGAGCCCGATACCGCCGTGATCCGCATCAACTCCCTGTTGGTCGAGCAACTTCCGGCCAATGTTCAGCTGAAGTTCACCAAGGCCTTCATCCGTGTGCTGGTGGCGCGCCTGCAACAGACCACCAGTGCGTTGACCGCGTATCTGGACAGCGATTAGTTCGGGCGGTTTGCACGGGCGACGAAATGCTGGTAGATCGCCTTTAATTCGTCGCGGCCGAAACTGACGATCAGCACCTCCTTGCCCGGGTGCACCAGATCCGGATCCCGTCCCATGCGCCCTTTCTTCAGGTTGTAGGTGTAGCTTTCCCTGACCTTGCGATCAATCATCCGGCCGAGAAAGGAGCTGGTGTGGTCCGCTGTCCGCTCATCAGCCAACCGGGGTATATCCACTTGATAGCGTGTAACATCCTCGCCACGCTTGATGGCAATGCCCTTGGCAAAATTATCTACCAGCCCATGATGGATGATCCCCCAGATGCCCTGATTGTCGTCTGCATTTACTGAGTGCACATAGAACACCGTGCCTTCCTGTATCTTGATCTGACCGCCGAACAGATCCTGCACCGTGGCCTCCCCGGGCAGGAAACGCTCTCGCAATATCTTCGCGGTTTCTGCCCCCGTCTCGCGCAACATGCCTGCCGTGGTGTGCTCAACATGCTCGGATTCCACCACCGTTGCCAGGGTCTTGTCAGGATTGTCGGCATAACGTTGCAACAGTTCGCCCAGCGTGGTGCGGACCAGCCCATCATCATCCAGCAGTTCAATTACGGCGGTGACATCGCCATTATGTTCCGCTTTGAGTTGCGCCAGGGTGCGGTACTCCACCTGCTGCTGTGTATGCACCACCGAGAGCGGTTTGTCCTGCTCCATGTCAGCCAGCTGTTGTTCAGCGTAGCCTGCATCCTCGTCACGCAAACGCAGTTTTTGTTCGGGGGTGATGAACTGGTCCAGCTCTGCGGTGCCTATGGCACCCCCCTGATGAGTGATGTCGCCGATGTACTCCTCCGCAGCGTCGCTGGTCGCTGTAGTGTCACTGGTATGCTGCGTTGCGGGGGGCTCCCGGGATATCACCGGGTCAGTCGCATCCGGCATGGTGGTCGGGGTTGGTGGTGAGTACAGGTACAGGTACCAGATGACCACAGCGGCCAGTGCCAGGGCACCTGCCATCAGTGCAACGGCGGGTTTGCTCCGGGCAGTACCCGTTCCCGGTGGCGGGGTCTGCCCCCCGCTGCTGCCCGTCTGGTTTGAGCCAGGGTCGGGCGTCGCTGTACCGAGTACCGTCTTGTCCGGGTCACTCATCGTGTGTCCACCCCGGCGTCGCTGCGCATGGTGTTCATGGCTGTAGTCCTGTTCAAGGCGCGGCGGGGGGGGCAGGGTT
>DKIB01000009.1 GCA_002454015.1 Proteobacteria bacterium UBA6729 | reverse complement strand
CATGGCTGCCACTCCACGGCACTGGGGGAGTGGTTTGAACTGCGCGGTGCCACGGGGGCCGAAACCCTGCGCGTGGAAGGGGGCTCACCGCATTTTGAAGGCTTGGGGGCCGGGCTGCAGGCCGGGGAACTGGTGCTGCACGGGGATGCGGGTGCGCTGGTGGGGGCCGCCATGCTCGCCGGACAGATCAGCATTCATGGCAATGTGGGCGACTATGCCGGGGCCGGCATCGCCGGGGGTCAGTTAAGGATACACGGCAATGCCGCGGACCATGCCGGGGGCGTGCTGCCGGGAACTGCCGAACTCGCGGCGGCGCATGCCACGGGCGGGCTGGTCTGGGTGCGTGGCAACGTGCAGAACTGTGCAGGGGGCCACATGCGCCGCGGATTACTCATCGTGGAGGGCCGCAGCGGACCGGATTGTGCCGCCCGCATGCAGGCCGGAACCATCGTGGTACTCGGCACCACCGGAGCCCGGGCAGCGCTGGGAATGCGCCGCGGCACCCTGGTGTGTGGCGGTCGGGTAGCCCTGCCTGTCGGCTTCGCCGCAACGGGCCCATTGCAGATGCAAATACTCCGTATCCTGTTCCGCCACATCGCCAGCCTGCACCCGCACTTGAAATTTTTCCGTAAATTGGGCATTCTGGCACACAGATATACAGGCGATCTGTCAGTAGGCGGCGTGGGAGAAGTCCTGAAGCTGACGCGGGTCTGAACGTACACACACACCATGCACCCCGTATTCATGCATCCCCCGACCCGCCACCCCGGCCGGCATCCCCTGTTGCCGTGAGCCCCGCGGACACACGGCGCGCCCGCGGACGACGGGTGGAGCCGCAGGCGCTGCAGGAGGTGCGCCAACTGATCGGCGACCCGCCCCTGCAACGCGATCAGTTGCTGGAGTGCCTGCATCGTTTGCAGGACCACTACGGGGCGCTCTTTCCGGCACACCTGACAGCATTGGCCGCGGAACTGCGTCTTGCCATGACCGAGGTCTACGAGGTGGCTACCTTCTATCATCACTTTGATGTGTTGCAGGAGGGGCAGCCCCCCCCGCCCCCCCTCACGGTGCGGGTTTGCGATTCGATCACCTGTGAGCTGTACGGTGCCCAGGCACTGATCACCACCTTGCAGAAGCGGCTGGGCAAGCAGGTGCGGGTGCAGGCCGTGCCGTGCGTGGGCCGCTGTGACCGTGCCCCGGTGGCCATGATCGGACAACGCCCCATAGAACAGGCAGAACCGACGAAGGTGGAGGCCGCAGTGCGCGAGGGGACTACCCACGATACCCCGCCATCCTGCATTGACTATGCCACCTACCGTCAAGACGGCGGGTACCGGTTGTGGCAGGAATGCCTGGACGGGGACCGGGACCCCGAATCGCTGATTCAGGAACTCAGTGCCTCCGGATTGCGTGGCCTGGGCGGGGCCGGGTTTCCACTGGGACGCAAGTGGTCTATCCTGCGCGCCCAGGCGGCACCCAAGTATGTGGCAGTCAATGCCGATGAAGGGGAGCCCGGAACCTTCAAGGACCGTTACTACCTGGAGCGTGACCCGCACCGCTTCATCGAGGGCGCACTGATCGCCGCCTGGGCGGTTGGCGCCGCGGAGATCTACATCTATCTGCGCGATGAATACGCAGGCTGTCGCATGATGCTGGAGACCGAACTGCAGGCGCTGCATCAGGACCCCCCAGCCGCACTGCCACCGCTGCATCTGCGGCGCGGGGCTGGGGCCTACATCTGTGGCGAAGAGTCGGCCATGATCGAATCCATGGAGGGCCGTCGCGGGATGCCACGCCTGCGCCCACCATACATCGCCGAGTGCGGCCTGTTTGGCCGCCCCACCCTGGAACATAATCTGGAGAGCCTGCACTGGGTGCGTGACATCCTGGAGCAGGGGGCCGACTGGTACAGCAGTCATGGGCGCGCGGGCCGCACCGGCCTGCGTTCCTTCTCGGTCAGCGGGCGGGTCTGCAAGCCGGGCGTACATCTGGCACCCGCCGGCATCACCGTGCGCGAACTGATCGATGAATACTGCGATGGCATGTTGCCCGGGCACACCTTCTATGGCTACTTTCCCGGCGGGGCCTCCGGAGGCATCCTGCCCGCCACCATGGGTGACATCCCTCTGGACTTTGATACCCTGAATGAACATGGCTGCTTCATCGGCTCGGCCGCCATCATTATCCTGTCCGATCAGGATCGGGCACGAGATGCGGCACTGAATGCCATGCGCTTCTTTGAGCACGAGTCCTGCGGACAATGTACGCCTTGTCGGGTTGGCACTGCCAAGGCCTGCACCCTGATGCAGGCCCGGCAGTGGGACGGCCCGCTGCTGGAAGAACTGGCCCAGGTCATGAGTGATGCCTCCATCTGCGGACTGGGTCAGGCTGCGCCCAATCCCATGCGCTGCGTGCTGCGCTACTTCCCGGAAGAGGTGCGCTGAGATGACCGCACAGACCATCCGCTTTCGCTGTAACGGCAAGGATGTAGAGGCCCGGCCCGAAGAAACCATCCTGCAGGCCATGCGTCGCATCGGCATCGCCATCCCGCACCTGTGCTATCAGGATGGCTACCGACCGGACGGCAACTGCAGGGCCTGCGTGGTAGAGATTGAGGGGGAGCGGGTACTGGCCCCGGCCTGCTGGCGCAAGCCCACCGCTGGCATGGTGGTACACACCGATAATGCACGCAGCCAGCATGCCCAGCGCATGGTGCTGGAACTACTGCTTGCGGATATGCCGAGGCAGGGCACCTCACCCTACACGCCCCACTCTGAACTGGACCACTGGGCCGCCCAACTCGGGGTGTGCAAACCCCGCTTTGCGGGGCGTCCGACGACGCCTGTAGCGGATCTCAGCAATCCGGCCATCGCCGTCAATCTGGATGCCTGCATACAGTGCACCCGTTGCGTGCGGGCGTGTCGTGAGGAACAGGTCAATGATGTAATCGGCTTCGCCTTCAGGGGCACCCGCTCCAGCATTGTGTTTGACTGCGGCGACCCCATGGGGGAAAGCACCTGTGTCAGCTGCGGCGAATGCGTACAGGCCTGCCCGACCGGTGCACTGATGCCGGCCGCCGGGGTTGGACTCAAGGCCGTGGAACGTACGGTGGACTCGACCTGCCCGTACTGTGGTGTGGGCTGCCTGCTGCGCTTTCACATTGCCGATGAGCGCATCGTCCATGTGCAAGGCCGGGATGGCCCGGCCAATCACAGCCGCCTGTGCGTCAAGGGCCGCTACGGCTTTGACTATACCCACCATCCGGATCGCCTGACCCGACCGCTGATACGTCAGGGCCCCAAACTGGAGCAGCCACTGCCCCCCGAACAGCTCCGCGAATACTTCCGTGAAGCGGACTGGGATGAGGCCCTGGCACTGGCTGCCAATGGGCTGCAGCACATCCGCAAAGAGCACGGCTCAGCAGCGCTGGCCGGCTTCGGTTCAGCCAAGGGCAGCAACGAAGAGGCCTACCTGTTCCAGAAACTGGTACGCATCGGCTTCGGCAACAACAATGTGGATCACTGCACACGACTGTGCCATGCCTCCTCAGTGGCGGCACTGCTGGAGTGTATAGGTTCCGGGGCCGTCTCCAATCCGGTAGAGGATGTGACCCACACCGAGCTCATCCTGATCATCGGGGCGCGACCCTCCATCAACCACCCGGTGGCTGCCACCTTCATAAAGAACGCTGTACAGGCCGGCAAGACACTGATCCTGATCGATCCCTATCGTTCCGATCTGGCACGCCATGCACACTACTACCTGCAGTGCCGACCCGACACTGATGTCCCCCTGCTGAACGCGCTGATGCACGTCATTCTGGATGAGGGCCTGCAGGATGATGACTTCATTGCCGAGCGCACCGAGGGCCTTGTGGAACTCAAGGCCAACCTGGTTGACTACGCGCCGGAACGGGTAGCCTCCGTGTGTGGCATTGATGCCGTACAGCTGCGTCAGGTGGCCCGCCTGTACGCCCGGGCGCGCGCCGCCATGATCTTCTGGGGCATGGGCATCTCGCAGCATGTGCATGGCACTGACAATGCCCGCTGCCTGATCGCACTCGCCCTGCTGACCGGCCAGATCGGTCGGCCCGGTACCGGCCTGCACCCGCTGCGTGGTCAGAACAATGTGCAGGGAGCCTCGGATGTGGGGCTGATCCCCATGGTTTATCCGGACTACCAGCCGGTCAGCGACCCTGCCGTACGGGCACGATTTGAGCAGGCCTGGGGCACCCCACTCTCCGGCGAGAACGGCCTCACCGTGGTAGAGATCATGCAGGCGGTCCAGCAGGGTATCATCCGTGGCATGTATATCATGGGGGAGAACCCGGCCATGTCCGACCCTAACCTCAACCATGCCCGGCTGGCACTCAGCAAACTGGAACATCTGGTGGTGCAGGACATCTTCTTCACCGAGACCGCCAGCTATGCAGATGTCATCCTGCCAGCCTCATCCTGCCCCGAAAAAACCGGCACCTTCACCAATACAGATCGGCGGGTGCAGATGGGGCGGCAGGCCGTTGCCCCACCCGGGGAGGCCCGTCAGGACCTGTGGATCATCCAGGAACTTGCCAGACGATTGGGGCTCAACTGGAACTACAGCGGGCCCGAGGCCGTGTTTGAGGAACTGTGCCAGCTCACTCCCAGCATGGCCGGCATGAGCTGGCAACGCCTGCAGGCGGAAGACTCACTGACCTATCCGCTGGAACAGGAAGGAGACCCGGGTACACCCGTGTTGTTCACCGAACAATTCCCTACCGCCAACGGGCGTGGGCGCCTCGTCCCGGCCCGCTATCGCCATGCCGATGAACTGCCCGATCAGGACTATCCGCTGGTATTTACCACCGGGCGACACCTGGAACACTGGCATACCGGCACCATGACCCGCCGTTCACACGCCCTGAATGCGATTGAACCCCAGCCGGTGATCAGCCTGCACCCTGCGGACCTCACCCATGCCAAGCTCACCGCGGGCGACCGCATCCGCATTGAGTCCAGGCGCGGAGCGGTTGAGGCCATCGCCCGCACCGACCCCGGTATCCGTGAGGGTACGATATTCATGGCCTTCTGTTACCACGAGGCCGCGGCCAACCTGCTCACCAATGACGCGCTGGACCCCGATGGCAAGATTCCCGAGTTCAAGTTCTGCGCGGTGCGCATCGCCACATAGCCTCACTTGCGCAG
>DKIB01000115.1 GCA_002454015.1 Proteobacteria bacterium UBA6729 | reverse complement strand
CGGGTCATCGTGACTGCCCCGCTCCGGGCGCCTGTAGCCGCCGCCCTGATGAGGGCGATTGCCACCCGAGTCATCGTGGCTGCCCCGCTCCGGGTGCTGATGGCCGCCGCCCTGACGATAGTGAGCGCCTCTGTTGTCCTGCTCCGGACGTCGATAACCACCCTCTGATCGGGATACGCCGCCACCACCATGCGACCTCCGCTGCGGTCCTGCCGTGTCACGACCGCGCCACTTCCCCTCGTCACGCGGGGCGCGACGTGGGGGACGTGACCGGTCTCCCGAGCCTCTGTCATTCATATATTCATACCTGTAGCCATCGTTACCCCGCTACATCACTCAATGTTGCACCGACTCACCCGAGAGGGCACCACTGCAACTGCTGCCCTCACCTGCAACACAACCATAACAATGGTCGCGCACACGAATCGGCAATCCCTCCAGTTGCCTGTCCAGCAGCCCGGACAGGTGCACACGTTCAGCCCCTGCCTCCCGATGCACGGGCAAATCAAGCATCTGATTGAAATCACAATCGTACACATACCCGCGCCAGTCCACGCTCAGCAGGCTACGGCACATCACCTGATCCAGGTTGGCTGCACGGTACGCATCATGCAGTAGTTGCATGTAGTCATCAAACTCGCCACGCGATGCCAGGGCACCGCCGAAGCGCCCTATGGGCATATTACACAATGTGTACAAATGATTGAACTCAACCTGATAGCGTTCTTTAAGTTCGCGCCTGTAATCCCGCTCCAACCCTTCCTGGGATGGGGGCAAGGCCGCACCCTGCGGATTATATACCAGATTCAGGCTCAATCCGCTACCCTTGCGACCATAACCCAGGTGATTCAGCCTTTGCAACCCCTTGAGGCTGGCGGCAAACACCCCTGCCCCACGCTGCCTGTCAACGTTGGCTGACAGATAGCAGGGCAGTGAGGCGATCACCTCAACCTCTGATTCTGCAAGGAATTCTGCCAGATCCTCCTGGCCGGGTTCCTGCAATATGGTGAGGTTACAGCGGTCCAGCACACGACAGCCCAGAGCCCGGGCACCTCGCACCAGATACCTGAAATGCGGATTCAGTTCCGGTGCCCCACCGGTGATGTCCAGTACCAGCCCGGCATGGGCAGCGAGATAGCGGAGCACCAGATTGACGTTCTCCAGATTCATCTGCTCCTGGCGCCGGGGACTGGCGCTGACATGACAATGCACGCACTGCTGGTTGCAACGCAAGCCTATATTGACCTGCAGGGTTTCCAACCCGCGTCGCTGTATGGCCGGAAAGCCAAAACGATTCAGCAGAGGCAGAACATCCCTCATCTGTATACTCCATTCATTGCGAATCCATGCTGACTCCAAGCGCCCGGAACCCGCTACGCAATTGCCACTTTACCACAGTTCCCCGACCTGCACCGACTGGCAGTCGGGAATACCACCGTAAATGCCAGTGCCCGGGCTACCCTGTACAGACAGGCAGGCGGGCGGTTACAATGCCGATCATCGACTGTCCGCCATGCGGTACCGTCGACAGGGGGCCGTAGCTCAGTTGGGAGAGCGCAGCATTCGCATTGCTGAGGTCAGGGGTTCAAATCCCCTCGGCTCCACCAATTTGCCCTGGTAGCTCAGCTCGGACAGTAGCGACGGCCTCCTAAGCCGTAGGTCCCAGGTTCGAATCCTGGTCAGGGCACCATACGCGGATGCAGACGCCATACGGCTGATGGAGCATCAGGCCGCATGGCCGGGGGTTGCAGTAACGCTCGGGATCCGGTACGGTGCCGTGGTATGTTCGGTAGCACTGATACGGCCTCGCCGGATGCGCTTCGATGGTGTGCCAGGGGAGTGCTGTTGTTTTTGGCACTTGCACCCTGCAGCGGGGGGGCAGCACCGTTTGTCGAACCGTTGGCACCCGGCGTGTACCTGCACATCGGCAAACACCACCCCGTGCAGTCACCGCACCGACACGACATCGCCAACATCGGCTTTGTCATCGGTGCGCGTTGTATCGCCGTGATCGATACTGGCGGTTCCGCAGACTTGGGGAAGCGACTGCTGGCTGCTATCCGTCAGGTATCCACATTACCGATATGCTATGTCATCAATACGCATGTGCATTTTGACCATGTGCTCGGCAACGCAGCATTTACAGACACAACTGCGCAGTTTGCAGGCCATGTACAGCTGGCCGGGGCCTTCCGTGGCAGCCTTGAATTCTTTCGTGAAGAATTTACTGCCGAACTGGGTGATGCCCAACTGATCAAACCGGAGCTGCTGGTTGAGGACAAACTGCAACTGGATCTGGGAAATCGCATATTGATCCTGCAGGCCTGGGCTCCTGCACATACGGATCATGACCTGACAGTACTGGATCTCCATACCCGTACCCTGTGGACGGGAGACCTCCTGTTTCGGGAGCGCCTGCCGATCATTGACAGCAGTCTGCGGGGCTGGCTGGGGGTTATGGAGTCACTGGGCACGCTTGACGCACAGCGCGTCATTCCGGGGCATGGCACGGTCAGTGAGCAGGGCTGGCAGGCAGCGTCTGCAGATCAGTCGCGTTACCTGTCCATGCTACTGCGCGAGACGCGGCAACAGATCGCCATCGGCACATTTCTTGGGGAGGCCGCTGCCGTGATCGGGCAGGCAGAGCGCGACCGCTGGGAGTTATTCGATGCGGTGCATCCAACCAACGTGAATCGCAGCTACCGCGAGCTGGAGTGGGAGTAGCAGCGACCCGGGGTGATGGATGCCAGTGACGATGCCGGGCGGCGCAGGCCCCGAACCCTGCCAGGCGGAGACAGACCCACAGGGGGCAAGACCCGAACAGCCTGCCCCGCCGATTCAGCACAGACCCGGGTTTCGCCGCTCATCTACACAAGAACGCTATTTCTATATATAAATAAACAACTTGCTGGCACGGCCCCAGCCGTATGTCCGGGAAAGGCCTCAGGCCAGGTCAAGAATCGGCGGTGAAGTCTTTGCTCTTCGATCTTCTTGGGCCAGACAGCAAGTTTTATCTCCCGCAAACCTGCCTGTATGTTCCGTCAGGCTCCGCTGCTCCGCGACACGCTCCACCGTACTGGCCTCCACTGTGTTGCCCGGAAAGACCCAATCTTCTTGGCGTTCATTGAGCCATCCTTGGTACTGCCCCTGATTTTCCGGACACAATCATCCCTATTGCCCGTTCGGGCCCTTTCAGGCTCCCTTATCGTTGAAACCAGCCCCCCGCCGCTTCCGGCTCATTTGTCGCTGGACAAGGCTTCCCCTGCCTGCCTTCAATGGAGGTTCAACCTCCCTCAGTGGGGGCGGGGCGGCCTCGCCGCGCAGTATTTCCGCAGCGCACCAAAAGCGGATGTTTCCGCTTTGCGTTGACAACCGTGGCTCTGCCCGTTGTCATCTACAGGCCGTTTGCTCTATAATCGCCGGGGTTGTACGGGCCTGCAGGTGCAGGTGAGGACGAGGGATTATGGAGAGCTTTGTGATAACCCGCAAGCAGCCGCTGTTGCACCTGCTGTTGCAGGCCGTGGTGCTGGTGGTGGTACTGGGCCTGCTGATTTGGTTCGTCTTTGTTGCCCCCGGGAAGACCGGGGAGGCTTACCAGCCTCGTCTCGTTGCGTTGACGGGGCATAACATGGAGTTGCAGCGACAGAATGAGCGCCTGCTGGCAGAGAAGGATCTGTTTGGGCGCCAACTTGCCATGCTGGAGGAGTCCTCTATCATCGACCAGCTGGCCCTGGACACGTTGCGCGGTGAGTTGAAGGATATGCAGGATTCGGTGTTCAAGTTCAAGCAGGAGCTGGAGTTTTATCAATCTGTGTTGAATGCATCGCAGAGTAACGGGTTGGCGGTGCAAGGCCTGTATGTGGAGACCATGCCCCGACTGCACCGATTTCGTTATAAAATTGTGTTGACTCGCTTTGGCAAGGGCAATAAATCCATAGAGGGCCGTCTGTTGATGAAACTTTCTGGAGACCTGCAGGGCAAATCAAAGATCCTGGGGCTACAGGATCTGACATTGGACGAGAAGCCCTTTGTCACCTTCAGTCTCAAGAATTTTACGGTGGTAGAAGGTCTGCTGGATGTCCCTTCCGGCTTTACCCCAAGTCAGGCCCAGGTGCAGCTGAACAACAGTGATGGCAAGCGTGTACTTGCTGAACGCACCTTTGACTGGCGGGTGGCCAATGTAGTAGAGGAGTAAGCCATGTTTGGAAAAAAGTCCGGCACCGACAAAATAGACAGTCTGGTCGGGAAGAAGTCCGTTATGGAGGGCAGCCTGAACTTTTCAGGGGGCTTGCATGTGGACGGCAGTATCAAGGGGGATGTAACGGCCATTGAGGATGATCGTTCAACCCTGTCCGTGAGTCAGCACGGCAAGGTGGAAGGGAATATCCGGGTGCCTTACGTCAGCCTGAACGGGACGGTCATCGGCGATGTACATGCGACTGAGCGCGTGGTGCTCCTGGCCAATGCCCGCGTTACCGGGGATGTGCACTATACGTTGCTGGAGATGGCGCTGGGTGCCCAAGTGAACGGGCGCCTGGTTCGGCAGGACGAAACCCGCAAGGCCCCACCCGACCGTCCCCTGCGCCCGGCTGTGGCGGATGCGGGCAAGGCTACGCATCGCTAGGAGCCTGTCCAAGAAATGCAAACCTGCGAATTTTCGCTCCACTTTGCCATTCTAAAACGCTGTATTTTGGGATTGTACAGACATCTTTGGCTAAAATATTGCCAAAATATGGGACAGTGCTCGCCGACATGGACTGCTTGGACAGGCTCCTGGGTGGGGGCATCCTCCGCAGCTGCCGACCCGGGCCGGCAACTTGAACCCGTGGCTCAAGGTGGGGACAGTCAGCGGCGCATCAGGCCTGACCCTGCGGTCGGGCACAACAGCACCGGGGTTTGTCCCCATGCGCTATGATATAGGCTCAAGCGATTTTCGACCCGTTCGCGTACAGCGCAGAGCATACCCCCGAAAACGTTCATGCCTGCTGATCCGGTTCGGCACCCCCCGCCAGTACTGCCGTGATTCTGGCACTCAGGCGGCGGATACCCTCGTTCATCTGTGTGGTCACTCCGTTTCTCCGGCGTTGCTCAAGCAGTATATCATAGGCAAGATGAACCGCTGCCATCACCGCGATCCGGTCCGACCCGACCACCTGACTGTGCTCACGAAACTCCCGGATGCGTTGATTCAACAGATCGACCGCCCTTATCAGGTCTTCCTGTTCATGCTCCTCACAGGACAGGCAATATTCTTTCCCCAGAATGTTGGCGTTGACCTGTCGGCTCATGATCGATTCGCTCCGTCCCCCAGTGCCCGCAATCTGGAAATCATGGTCTCGATCCGTTGACGGGCCTGCTCTCTACGACGAACCAGACTGGATCGCTCGACAACCAGATGTTCCTGCCGGATGCGCAGGGCCTGATTTTCCACCTGGAGACGTTGCACCAGCCCGATGAGGTCTTCGACCTGGGCCTCAAGCTGGCCCCACTCCTGTCGCTCCGGACCTGCAACGCTCATACCGGATCGCACCCGTTCAACCGGGCTCTCTCAAGATTAAGAATCTGCATAAAGTGTGTGGCGTTAGCGATTGAATCCTAATGGCTTGTGACAGTATTCATTACTTTGGCCCCAAGGTCAAGTCTTTGACCGGGGCGGCCCCGCCAGGCGGGCTGGAGCGGGCGGAATCCCTGTTACGGCAAGCCGGAGCGAGCCGGGGCGCCGCCGCAGGTCACGGCGGTCTGCGTGCCACCGGGGCGGCAGGGCGCGAATCCGGACGGGGTCCCCTGCCGGGGGAGGGCCTGGCAGACCCCGCGGCACCCTTGTCAGGGGGGCATGTCCGTGGTGGCGTGATGCAGCCGTATCCCTCCTTGCCGGGCTGCTGACCGTGATTATTCAGGAATATGCAAAGCGGCGCCAACGGCTGGTGGAGACGCTGAATCCCAATGGCCTGGCGGTATTGTTTGCGGCACCCTCCCGGCGGCGCAACCGTGATGTGCACTTCCCGTACCGACCGGACAGTGATTTCTTCTACCTGACCGGATTTCCGGAGCCGGCTGCAGTGGCAGTGCTGGTGCCCGGCCACCCGGAGGGCGAGTATGTATTGTTTTGCCGGGAGCGTGACCCGAAGCTGGAATTGTGGGAGGGGCCACAGGCCGGACTGGACGGTGCATGCAACCATTACGGCGCGGACCGGGCGCTCCCCATCGCTGCGCTGGACGCCGTCATGCCCGAGTTGATTGCCGGGCGTGAGTGTCTGTATTCCCTGATGGGGAATGAGCCGGACTGCGACCTGCGTGTAATCAAATGGGCCGGGGTCGCGGAGGCGGAAGGCCCCCGCACAGAGCTCCGTTCTTTATCCACGCCGCTGCATGAACAACGTCTGTTCAAGAGCCGCCATGAGATCCGGAAGCTGCGTCGTGCGGCGCGCATCGCGGCAGCGGCGCACAAACGGGCGATGCGCGCCTGCAGGCCGGGCATGAACGAGTATCAGCTGGAGGCGGAGTTGCTGCATGAATTTATTCAGCGGGGTGCCCGTGCCCCCGCCTATCCTCCGATCATCGGTGGCGGTGCGAACGGGTGTATTCTGCACTACATCCTGAACAATGCCGAGTTGCAGGCCGGTGAGTTGGTGCTGATCGATGCCGGGGCCGAGTATGACTACTATGCCAGCGATATTACGCGCACCTTTCCGGTCAGTGGTCGCTTCAGTGCCGAGCAGGCCGCTGTCTATGAGGTGGTGTTGGCCAGCCAGCGCGCTGCTATTGCCGCCGTACGCCCCGGCAATCCATGGAACCAGCCACACGAGACGGCGGTGCGCGTCCTTACCGAGGGCCTGATCGAGCTCGGCATTCTGTCCGGGGACCCGGTCAGGCGGATTGCCGAGAAGGCCTTCCAGCCCTACTACATGCACCGCACCGGGCACTGGGTCGGGATGGATGTGCATGATGTGGGGGATTATCGTGTAGGCGATGTATGGCGAGTGCTGGAACCCGGCATGTACCTGACCGTTGAGCCCGGCCTGTACCTGCGCCCGGATACCCCCGGCTTGCACAAGCGCTGGTGGAACATCGGCATCCGCATTGAGGACGATGTGCTGGTTACGCGGGAGGGGCCGGAGGTGCTGAGTGCCGATGCCCCCAAATCCCTGCAGGAAATTGAACAATGGATGGCCGGGTAGACGCCGTGCCGTTGGCGATCTGCGGGGGGGGACTGGCCGGGGCCACCCTGGCCTGCATGTTGGCCGGGCAACCGCTCCGCGTCGCGGTGCTGGAGGCCTCGCCGGAGCCCGGCCCCCGGCGGCGCGCGCGCGCCCTGGCCCTGTCCTGGTCATCGCGGCGTATTCTGGAGGCCTGTGCATTGTGGTCGGAGCTGCAACCATACGTCACGCCGGTGCGGGCCGTACATATAGCCATCCCCGGGCGCTTCGGGGCACTGCGCTGCAAGGCGGCGGACCTTGGCGCAGAGGCGCTGGGCTATGTAGTCCCCGAAGACCGCCTGCTGCAACTGCTGTGGTCACGCTTGCGCCCGGCCGCCAATATCACGGTATTCCGTCCCGCCGAACTCCGCCAACTGGAGATCGGGCCACGCTATGTCACCCTGCAGCTGCGCCAGAAGCAGTCAGCGGAGCCCCCACTGCGAGCGCAGCTGCTGGCCGCTGCGGACGGGGCCTCCTCCCGGGTATGTACACTGGCGAAAATCAATCACCACAGCACGGATTATGGGCAAACCGCCCTGGTCATGAACGGGCTGCTGGATCGGGATCTGGAGGGCATGGCCTGTGAGCGCCTGACCCCCGTCGGCCCGCTGGCCATGCTGCCGTTGGGAGGGGCCCGGTGCAAGCTGGTCTACAGCGTTGCCTCCTCCTGTGCAGCCGAGCTGCTGGCCCTGCCCGCGGTCGCGCGTATGCGCCGTGTGCAGACGGTGCTGGGGCAACGTTTTGGGCGTCTGCTGGAGCTGGAGGCGCCAGACAGCTGGCCACTCCGCGCTCGGGTCGCGCTGGGCGGGGCCCCCCGGGTGGTCCTGCTCGGGGATGCCGCCTGTGCAGTGCATCCGGTGGCCGCGCAGGGGTTTAATCGCTGTGTGCAGGAGCTCGCCGATCTTGCTGAAAGCCTGCGTGCACCACAGCAGGATATCGGCGCACCGGCCGGCCTGCAGGCCTTTGAGGCGCGGTGTCAGGGGGAGCGTCAGCGGGTATTGCGGATGACGGATCGGCTGGCCCGCCTGCTGGCTGCACCCGGCAACCCGGTCGCGGCAGCGGTGTTGCCGCCGTTGCGAAGCCTGGTACTGACGGCGCTGGATGTGTTGCCCGGGGTACGGCAACGGTGGCTGCGCCGCGCCTCGGGTCTGCATGGGGGGCTGCCTGCCTGGGTACGAGGCGCATAGTATGCACCGGTCTGCGGATATACTCATCGCCGGTGCCGGGCCCGTCGGCAGCACCTTGCGCAGCCTGCTGCAACGTGATGGGCTGTGTGTGTTGCAGCTGGTGCCGGAAGCCCCGGCTGCGCCCCCGCCGCTGGTCATCGCCATCGGCCCTGCTGCCCAGCGTATTCTGGCCCACGCCGGATTATGGCAACGCGTGCCGACAGAACAGATCGGCTACTTTGACCGCATCCATACCTGGGATGCCGATGGCGCGCAGCTGCGCTTTGCAGCAACCGGGCAGGAAGCCCTGGCCTGTACCGTGGAGCTGGAACGGCTGCAGGCGGGCGACAGGGCGGAAAGTCGGCTGGCAGGCACCCCGGTCGGTACGCCTCGGGTACGGGACCAGCGCATACATTGGGAACTTGCCGACGGGACAACCGTGGATGCCGCACTACTGGTGGCGGCCGATGGTGTGGACTCTGCGGTACGCACTGCCTGTGGCATCACTACACACCGCTTCGACTATCAACAACATGCCGTGGTTTGTACGGCCCGGACTGCGCAGCCGCATCGGCATATTGCCGTGCAGGCCTTCCTGCCGGACGGTCCGGTGGCCGCCCTGCCGATGGCTGCCCCCCATACCGTCGCAATCATCTGGTCCTCCACCAGTGATCACGCCCGGGCGCTGGCACAACTGCCGGAGGAGGCCTTCAATCGACGTCTGGAAGCCGTGCTGGGTGCCCGGCTCGGCACGCCGCAATGTGGCCCCCGTCAAGTCTTTCCGCTCTACAGTCAACGCAGTACCCGATATTACGCTGAGCGCATTGCACTGGTCGGTGATGCCGCACAAGTGGTACATCCGCTGGCCGGGCTCGGCCTGAATCTGGGCCTGCTGGATGCGGCGGCACTCGCCCAGTTGATCGCCCAGGCCCATACCCGCCGACGAGACCCGGGGTCACGCGCCCTGTTGGCCCACTACCACCGCTGGCGGGCACCGCCGAATCGACTGACAGCAACAACGATCCATCTGCTCAATGCCCTCTTTGCGAGTTCAGCCTTGTCCGGTGTGCGCGGGCTGGGGATGGAGCTGCTGGACCGGAGCCCGCTCTGCAAGACCCTGCTTGTGCGTGTCGCCTCGGGGCAGTGCCTTGATCCGCCGCTTGTCGCGCGCGCGGCCGCGCCATGAAAGACAATTTCATCACCGCCATAATCGATGCACAGCAGGCAACATCCCGGTCGGTACAAACGCGCTTCCCGCCAGAACCCAACGGTTATCTGCACATTGGGCATGCAAAATCCATCTGCCTCAACTTCGGCATCGCGGCACGTTATGCCGGCCAGTGTCTGCTGCGCTTTGACGACACCAACCCGGAGACAGCGCGCGCGAAGTATGCACAGGCCATTGCAGAAGATCTGCGCTGGCTGGGCTTTGCAAGTGCAGCACCGAGTCGCTATGCATCGGATTACTTTGCACACCTTCACGCCAGCGCGGTGCAGCTGATCGAGGCCGGGTTGGCTTATGTGGATACGCTTTCCGGTGCACAGCTCCGTGAGTATCGGGGCTCACTCACCACTCCGGGCAAAGAGAGCCCGGATCGCAATCGCAGTGTAGCAGAGAATCTGGAGCTGTTCCGGCGCATGAGCGCGGGCGAGTTTGCGCCGGGGGCCTGCGTGCTGCGCGCAAAGATCGACATGAACTCTCCCAACCTGCACCTGCGCGACCCGGTGCTCTACCGGATTCGCACGCAACCACACTACCGTGTCGGCACCCGCTGGAAGGTTTTTCCCCTGTATGACTTCACCCAGTGTCTGTCAGATGCAGTGGAAGGGGTTACGCACTCCCTGTGCACCCTGGAGTTTGAAGACAATCGTCCCCTGTACGAATGGTTTCTGGAAAAATTACAGATCCCTGACCCGCGTCCACAGCAGATCGAGTTTGCGCGACTCAAGCTGAACGGCACCGTGGTCAGCAAACGCCTGCTCACACAACTGGTTGATGGCGGCCATGTACGCGGCTGGGATGATCCGCGCATGCCGACCTTGCGTGGGCTGCGGCGGCGCGGCTGTCCTGCGGAGGCCATCCGCGAGTTCTGTGCAAAGATTGGCCTGACCAAAAAAGACACGACTATAGATATACAGCTGCTGGAAAACTGTATGCGTGAGGAGCTGGACCGCACGGCACCGAGAGCCATGGCCGTGCTGGAGCCACTCCGGGTAGTCATAGAGAACTACCCGGACGGACAGGAGGACTCCCTGCCTGCAGCCAATCATCCTGCTGATGCCGGGTTTGGGGAGCGGCAGCTGCCCTTCAGTCGCGAGGTGTATATTGAACGCACCGACTTTATGGAACAGCCTCCCGCCCGCTACCGACGCTTGGCACCCGGTCGGGAGGTGCGTCTGCGCTACGCTTACCTGTTGCAATGCACCGGGGTGGAACATGATGTCCACGGTCGCGTTGTGCTGGTGCGGGGGCGCATTGACCCGGACAGCCGGGGCGGGCGGGCGCCGGATGGGCGCAAGGTACGGGGCACCCTGCACTGGGTTTCTGCACAGCATGCCCTGGAAGCCGAGGTGCGCCTGTATCAGCCCCTGTTTACCGACTCGGATCCGACCGCCCTGGGAGAACAATGGCTGCAGGCCCTGACCCCGGATTCCTTGCAGTCAGGCCGCGCCTGGCTGGAGCCCGGGCTGACGGCGGCACCCCCGGGTCAGGTCTACCAGTTTGAACGTCTGGGCTATTTCTGTGCGGATCCGGACGGCTCCCCGCAACGCCCCGTTTACAACCGCACCGTAACCCTGCGGGACTCCTGGCGACCGCCCGGCTAAGGCGGGCTCAGTCGCCGGGCGATGGGGATGCGGTGCGGGTCAGCCGGGCCTGCATGGCGATCAATGCCAGCTCATAGCCCTGTACGCCAAGCCCCAGAATTACCCCCGTGGCAACATCGGCAAGAAACGAGTCGCGGCGAAAGGATTCCCGGGACAGCGGATTGCTGATATGGACCTCTATGAAGGGCAAGCGCACACCGAGCAGGGCATCCCGCAGCACTACACTGGTGTGGGTCAGGCCGCCGGGGTTGATAATGATGCCCTTGTAGCCCTGCTCTTCTGCCAACTGTATGCGCTCAACCAGCTCATGTTCAGCGTTGCTCTGGAAACACTCCACGCGCAAGTGGTTGCGCTTGGCCCAACCCCGCAAGCTCTCCTCCAGCTCAGGCAGCGTAGTGGTACCGTAGAGCTCCGGCTCCCGGGTGCCCAGTCGATTCAGGTTCGGGCCATTCAAGATCAGTACCGCATCCATCCGATCACCTTATCACATCACCGGATCGGTCGAATCTTGTGAGTTGCCAAGCGAGTGCGGCAGCAAACAGGGCAGCAGCCAGCAGGCCCAGAGGGGGGCGTTGCTCACTGACCAGCACCGCCCATTCGTCAGGGCGGGTCTCGGTAAGATAACGGACGGGGCGCAGCAAGGCGACCACCGCCAGATGCACGCCGATGCAGCGCCCCAGATTGCCATCTTGCACACGCATGACCGCCAGCAGGGTTCCCAACAGGAACAGCGCCAGGCCGGCATCCTGCCACGGACCCGGGTGCTTCAACAACACCATCACGGCCGGGATTATCGCCAGGCCGCGTTCCCAGAAGAGACTCCCGGCATCCAGGAATCGGTAATCCGGGAAGTGCAGTACGGCAAACACCAGGCTGCTGACGACGATGGCCGCTACAACACCAAAGTGGTGCCGCAACCCACCCAGCAACACGCCCCTGAACACGCTTTCCTCCAGCAGGGCCACGCCACAACCCGTGACGACCCCCTTCAGAATTTCCTGTAGCAACTGTAGCCCGGAGAAAGACGGGCGGGGCACGTGCAAACCCAGCCCCAGCAGCATGGCTTCCAGCAGCAAACCCAGCACCAGACCGTACAGCATGCCGCGCACCAGCAATCGCACAAACACAGACCACTGGCCCGGACGCCGCCAGCCCCCGGGGTCCAACCAGGGCCAGGCCAGCAACAGCAGCAAAAAGGCGGCATAACGCGCCGACTTGCGTGCCTCCAGCCCCTCCGGCAACAGGGGTTGCAGCCATTCTGCCAGGCCGCACCCGAGCACCAGCACCAATGGGATCAATGCGGAACAACATACCAGCGCAGCTGTGGAGTGGCAGATCGCGCGTAGCAGCCGAACACCCGCGATTTGTGCCGTAAAGAGCATAACGTCTCTTTAAATTCAATAAATTACTTTCTCGGGGCCGGGCTCGTGCCCCAAGGTCAGGTATCCAGATTTGAGACGACGTGGGTGTGCGCCTGGATAAACTTGCGTCGGGGTTCTACCTCACTGCCCATCAGGCAGGTAAAGATTTCATCCGCCTGTATGGCATTGCCCAAGGTGACCCTGAACAGCGTTCGTTGCTCCCTGTTCATCGTTGTGTCGCCCAGCTCATCCGGGTTCATTTCGCCCAGCCCCTTGTATCGTTGAATGGACACATCCTTGCTGGACCGCTCCAACAACCACTCTATGCTCTCCTGCAGGGAGCTGACGGATTGGCTGCGGTCCTTGAACTCCACGGCGGATCCGAGATCTGCCCCCGGGATGGTCAACAGCTGCGTCATTTCTGCATAGTCGGCAGTGGATGCGAAAAACGCCGGATCAAATTCGTCATAGGTCTGGTTACCGAACTCATCAAGCGTGATGCGGAGCTTGTGATTCGCCTCCTCTCCCCGGACAGGCTCTATCCGTACCTGCAGGTCATTTTCCTGTGAAAGCCTCTCGGCCAGCCGCTCAAACCACTGCCGAAGCCGTTTCGGGTCCTGGCTGTCCTCCGGCAAGAGCGCCGGCAAGCGTTGCATGGCACGGATGATCTTCGGTGAGTAATGTACGCTGAGGCGCTCGGCAATGTTCTGGGCAGCGGAGTAGTTCCGTCCCAGTCGAACCAGCGCCTCTCCCTGAATGGGCGCTGCGTTTCTGGCCGGAATCAGCCGGGCATCCTTTGCTGCCAGATCGATCAGATAGTGTTCGCGAGCCCGCTCGTTCTGCAGGTAACGTTCGGTTTTGCCCTTCTTGACCTTGTACAGCGGCGGTTGCGCCACGTAGACGTGTCCTCGCAGGACGAGCTCCTTCATGGCGCGATAAAAAAAGGTCAACAGCAAGGTGCGTATATGCGAGCCATCCACATCGGCATCGGTCATGATGATGATGCGGTGGTACCGCAACTTGTCCGGATCGAATTCGTCGGTGCCGATACCACACCCCAGCGCGGTAATCAGGGTGCCCACCTCGACTGAGCCCAACATGCGATCAAAACGGGCCTTCTCCACATTCAGAATCTTGCCCTTCAGGGGCAATACCGCCTGGTAACGTCGGTCGCGCCCCATTTTGGCAGAGCCCCCGGCCGAGTCGCCCTCTACCAGAAACAGCTCCGCCTGCGCTGGGTCTTCCTCCTGGCAGTCCGCCAGTTTCCCGGGCAACCCGGCAACATCCAGGGCATTCTTGCGGCGCGTCAGTTCACGCGCCTTGCGAGCGGCCTCCCGCGCTCGACAGGCCTCTATGATCTTTGAGCAGATCGCATTGGCCTCAGCAGGGTGTTCCTGCAGAAAGTCGCGCACCCGATCCGCCACCACAGACTCCACCTGGCTTTTGACTTCGCCAGAAACCAGCTTCTCCTTGGTCTGGGACGAAAACTTCGGGTCTCTCATGCGTACCGACAGCACGGCCGTTAACCCCTCCCGTACATCCTCGCCTGAAGGCGCAACCCTGGCCCTGGCGAGCACGCCTTGCTGTTCCATATACTGGTTCATGGTGCGGGTCAGACCGGCTCGCAATCCGGCCAGATGACTGCCTCCGTCCCCCTGCGGGATATTATTGGTGAAGCAGTAGACGTTTTCCTGATAGGCATCACTCCACTGTGCGGCCAACTGCACCAGGCAATCCTCTCTTTCTTCAGAAATCATGACGATACTGGGGTGCAACGGGTTTTTGTTGCTGTTCAGGTGTGCCACAAAGGCCTGCACGCCCCCGTCATACTGATAGTGAACCTCCCGCTCATCCCGCTCATCCCGTAAGCGTATGCTGACCCCCGCATTCAGGAAGGACAGTTCACGCAGCCGGTTGCTGAGCTGATCAAAATCCAGCGCGCGCTCCCTGAACACCTCCGGGCTGGGCGTGAAGCGCACCGTCGTTCCGGTTGCCGCAGAATCTTCCAGACGGGAGAGTTCCCCTGCGGGAACGCCATTCCGGTACTCCTGCCGATAGTGTCCGCCGTCACGATAGACATCCAGCTGCATTTTCTCGGAGAGCGCATTCACCACGGATATGCCGACACCATGCAGCCCACCCGACACCTTGTAGGAGTCATCGTCGAACTTGCCGCCCGCGTGTAGCGTGGTCATAATGACCTCTGCAGCAGGCTTGTTTTCCCCCTCGTGCATGTCTACGGGGATGCCTCGCCCATTGTCCTCCACAGAGGCCGACAGGTCTGCGTGCAACGTCACCAGGATATTGTCGCAGTGGCCTGCCAGGACCTCATCAACGCTGTTGTCCACCGCCTCAAAAACCAGATGGTGCAGGCCGGAGCCATCCTCCGTATTGCCTATGAACATCCCGGGCCGCTTGCGCACGGCCTCAAGCCCCTTCAAGACCTTGATTTTAGAGGAATCGTAGCTGTCTTTGCTCACCTTGTCACTCCCTGCACTGCACAAAACCGGCCCTGTTCCACGTGGAACACCGCTCCGTCGGGAAAAATATGATCGGTGGAAGAAACGAAGGCCTGTATCCCCTCGGATACCAGTGCCTGCAACACCAGGCGCAGATGCGCCTGGTCGAGTTCAGCCTGCAGATCATCTATCAGCAGGACCGATTCCTCCCCCCTTGCCCGGCACTGCACCAGGGCCAAGGCGATCAGTAGCAGTTTTTGCTGTCCTCTGGAGAAATACCTGGCCGCAGGCCTTCCTCCTTCTGCCAGAAACGCCACATCTGCCCGGTGCGGGCCTTGCAGAGTATAACCCAATTCCTGGTCCGCCTGACGACGTTGCTCCAGAGCCAAAGACAGGGGCTGTTCCCCGTCCCACCCCGGCACCAGGCGCAGGCGCACGGGCTCACTCAGCCCTATTTTCTCGCAGACCGGGGGCAGATTTTCATCCAGGGCCTGCAGAAAGGCCTGCCGCCACGGATTGATACGTTCCGCCTTGACCTGCATCGTCTCTTCCCAGACCGAAAACTCTGCCGGACCCCCTCCCCGGCGCAGCAGATTGTTGCGTTGCCGCATGGCAAGGCAATACTCCTGCCAAACGGGGATAAAGGCAGGTTCCATGTGGAACGTACCCCAATCCAGCCAGCGCCGCCGATTCTTGGGGGTCCCGGAAAGAATCTGGTGACTTTCTGGCGTCAGTACGTTCACCGGAAACCGGCTGGACAGATCCGAGGCGGTCTTGAGATTGGCTCCGTTGTACCGAATCCGGGTATGGTTGACTCCTTTCTCCAGGCCAACCCGAACCTCCCTGGCCTCACGGGTAGAGATTCGGGCAGAGATTTCCAGCCGCTCCGCGCCGTGCTGAATCACCTCCTGTATGCGCGGGGTTATGAAGGAGCGAACCCGGGTCAGCAGCCAGATTGCCTCCAGCAGGGAGGTCTTGCCGCTGGCATTCGGTCCAACCAGGGCATTCAAGCCGACGGTGGGTTCAATCTCGACTTCGCGTAGCGCCCTGACCCGATTTACCCAGAGAGACTCTATGTGCAACTCAAACGCGCAGGGGCATGATCAGGTACTGCAACAGACCGGCCCCATCAGACTTGAGCACACACCCTTTATCCGTTGCAGAAAGGTACAGCAGGGCCTGCTCGGAGTCCAGCATATCCACGGCTTCCTTCATATACCTGATGGTGAAGGATATCTTCATCGCCTTGCCGTTGTACTCCACCGGCAAGGTTGAATCCGATCTTTCGTTGAGATTGTTGACTACGGAAAGGTCCAGTCGGCGGGGATTGACATCGAAGTTCACCCGGCCCGATTCCCCCTTCTCTGTAGACAGGATGCTCTGTACCCGGGCCAGACCGCTCTGCAATTCAGCCAGGTCGACCTGCAACGGGGTCTGGGAATCCGTATCCGGGAACACCTCCGCATAATCTGGATACTTGCCTTCCTGCAAGCGACAGACAAACTTGCGGGTATCGTCGCTGAAGGCTACGTAGTTCTCATTGGCCTCTATGCTTACGGGCCCCTGTTTGGGCGCAAAACCCTGCATCTTCTCCACCGCCTTGCGTGGCAATATCAGCTGCATGGGTTTCTCCTTGTCCAGACCCTCAGAGGGTTCCTCCAACAGGCGATCACAGACTGCCATGCGATGCCCATCGGCGGAGACCGCACGCACCCGGTCCGGATAAAACTCCAGCAACATGCCGAGCAGGTAGGGGCGAAAATCCTGTGTGCCCATACAGTTCCTGGCCTTGCTGAACAAAAAATGCAGGTCGGTCCAGTCCAACTGCAGATGCGCAGAACCTTCCTGCCTGTCCAGCAGGCCGTAGTCTTCCGGATTCAGGGAGGCCACCCGATATTGCGTAGCACCGGAAGTCACCATGAACAGGGTTTCGGGAGTTTCAGGCGTTTCGGCAGCCTCTTCTCCGGACAGGAACCGCAGTTCAG
>DKIB01000043.1:8112-11292 GCA_002454015.1 Proteobacteria bacterium UBA6729 | reverse complement strand
ACGGCCCGATGGATGATGCTGTCACCTTGTTCAAGACATTCATGGATCTCCCATACGACTATCCGTCTTGTAGCAGCTTCCAGGATGAAGTTCAACCAGGGTGGACCACACTGTCAATGCAAGGTTGAAACGCCCGCTCCTGTGGTGCACTGCGGAAATACTGCCCTGAGGGGCGCAGGACTCCTGTTGAGGGAGGCTGAACCTCCATTGAAGGCAGGGTGAAGTGGGCGGCCAGACTACACAGCCACCGCCGCCGGGGCGGCGTGGGCCTACTTGTCGCGGGTGACAGCGATATCGCCCAGGATGCGTTCGTGGGCAGCCTTTTCCTCCGGGGTGGGGGCGATAATGGGTAGCGGAGGACGTTCTGCAGGCAGGCGGCTGTTGCGACCCGGGTGGTGCTCATCGGTAGTGGCAGTGCCATGCATGTCTATGCTGAGCTGACCACTGGTCATGGCGAGGTAGACCTGCATCAGCAGTCGCGCATCCAGCAAGGCACCATGCCTCGCCTCGCGGGCGGATGCATCCACGCCGTAGCGCTTGCACAGGGCAGCCAGACTGTTGCCCTGCCCCGGATGCAGTTGCCGGGCCAGGGTCAGGCTGTCGATGACCCCGCTGCAATGGGACTCAATGCGTTCCTGCCGACCGGCCCGCTCCAGTTCAGCATTCAAAAAGCCCATATCAAAGGGGGCATTGTGGATCACCAGTTCGCCGGCGCGGATAAACTCCAGGAATTCTTCTGCGATATCTGCAAAACAGGGTTGCCCTGCCAGGTCAGCGTTGTCAAAACCATGCACCTTGGTGGCCCCCGCAGAGATGTCGCGCTCCGGGTTCAGCAACCACCGGCGCTTTTGTTCGGTGGCCTCACGGTTCAGCATCTCCCAGCAGCCGATCTCGATGATGCGGTGCTCCTCCACCAGTTCCAGCCCGGTGGTCTCGGTGTCCAGAAAGATCAGGCGGTGGTCCTGCATCAGGGTATGGCCGTGCGCGCCAAGTGGTCCGCGGTCGCATTGCCGGGATGACCGCTGTGACCACGCACCCACTGCCAACTCACTTCGTGACGGGCCACGGCAGCCTCCAGACTCTGCCAGAGGTCCACGTTTTTGACGGGCTTGCCATCGGCCTTGCGCCAGTCGCGCTGCTTCCAGAGCGGCAGCCATTCACTGATGCCCTTTTGCAGATACTGTGAATCCGTCACCAGGACAAGACTGCAGGGATGCTGCAGATGTTGCAGGGCCTCGATGGCCGCCATCAGCTCCATACGATTGTTGGTTGTGGACAACGCACTGCCCTGCAGAGTCTGCTGCCGATCCCCGTAACACAGCAGGGCACCCCAACCCCCCGGACCGGGATTGCCCTTGCAGGCACCATCGGTGTAGATCGTCAGGACAGGCACAGCCATACCCGGCACTTCTCTATCGGCATTTGCAACAAAATTCTTGACTCTCCAGCCAGTTAGCGCTATTATAGCAGCGTGCGTTTCGCATACCTTAGCCTTCTGCCCGGCGCGGCCTGCCTTGTGCTGTCCGCCTGCGTGCCCCCCGCCCCCGTAACCCCGGACAGGGTTGTTGCGCCTGTCGTTGAGCAACCGGCGCCCGTCATGGCGCCTGTTGCCGATACGGAGCCGACCCGCGTAGTAGAACACCCGGACACCGTGGCCAGCGATGCTCCACCGACGGAGCTGTGGGAACGGCTGCGCCAAGGTCTGGCACTGGATTACGGCACCTCCCCAAAGGTGGTAAACAAACGTGCCCAGTGGTATGCGCACAAGGATCGCCGGGAGGGCCTGTTGCACAGGGCATTCACCCGGGCACAGTTTTACCTGCCGCATATCCTGGATGAAGTGGAACGGCGGGGCCTGCCCACCGAACTGGCCCTGCTGCCGCTGGTGGAAAGCGCCTACCATCCCTATGCACGGTCCAGCAAACGTGCCGTGGGGCTGTGGCAGTTTATCCCCGGCACCGGGCGACACTATGGTCTGCAACGCAACTGGTGGTATGAGGGACGGCGCGATGTTTATGCAGCCACCCTTGCGGCACTGAACTATCTGGAACATCTGCACGAGGAAATGCAGGGCGACTGGCTACTGGCACTGGCCGCCTACAACACCGGCGAAAAGAATGTACACCGTGCGATACGGCGTAACCGCAAGCAAGGCAAATCCACCGAGTTCTGGGCATTACGCCTGCCCCGCGAGACCCGCGACTATGTGCCCAACCTGCTGGCGGTAACCGAGATCGTCAAACACCCGGGACGCTATGGTGTGGATGTGGACAGCTATGCAGCAAGGCAGATTGAGCGTGTGCAGCTGAATGCGCCACTGGATCTGGCACTGGCTGCGGAACTCGCCGACATAGACATGAACACCCTGCGCAGCCTGAACCCCGGATTGCGCCGCTGGATGACTCCGCCACAGGGCCCGCACTACCTGCTGCTGCCACGGGATCGCGTGGCATTGTTCCATGAACGCCTCGCCGAGGTGCCTGCATCAGAGCGGGTGCGGTGGATCGTACATCCGGTGCGCCGTAACGACACCCTGCACCGGGTAGCCGCACACTACGGTCTGGATGATGTGCAGGGCCTGGCCGTCATCAACAAGCTGGGCAAACATATCCCTGCCGGTCGCAAAACCTTGCGGGTACCTGCCATGATGTACCCGGAAAAACACTACCGCTCCAGTCTGTACAAACATGCCTTTGAAGGCACCACACCGGAGGTCAGTGGCGGTGAGCGCTTTGTATATAAAGTCAAAAACGGCGACTCCCTGTGGCTCATCGGCAAACGTTACGGGGTCAGCATAGCGCAACTGCAGCGCTGGAACCCCAAGACCACCAGCAAACGTTTTCTGCGCCCCGGCAACCGCCTGGTACTGTGGATGAAACGGGCTCCGGGAGGCACCACCACCAAACGTTCCCGGGGCACCGGGGAGACTGCACCGTCACAGTACACCATCAAAAGCGGGGATTCCCTGTGGCTCATTGCCAAACGTTTCAACACCAGCATACCCAAACTGGCACAGCTGAACAGTCTCGATCCGAAGCGCTATCTGCGACCCGGCAAAACCATTCGTATCCCGACCGCTGGCCATGCTGCACCGGATGCGCAGCTGGTCAAGTATGTGGTCCGCAGGGGCGACTCCCTGTGGCTCATCGCCAGACGTTTCAACACCAGCATACCCAAACT
>DKIB01000043.1:0-8054 GCA_002454015.1 Proteobacteria bacterium UBA6729 | reverse complement strand
GGCATGCCGGACGCCACATCGGCAGCCACCGCCTCACTCGTACTCGCTACGCGACACGCCCCCGCCTGGCTGGAGGCACTGGTACGCAAACTGGTGCGTGCCCTGCTCCGCATTGAAGTGCGGGGGATAGAGCACTACCCGCTACACGCCAGCCGGGTCATCATCATCGCCAACCATGTATCGCTGCTGGACGGCCTGCTGTTGTATCTGTTCCTGCCGGAGAAGCCCTGTTTTATGCTGAACCGTGCCATCAGTCGCCGCTTCCGCTTCCTGCTCTCCTTCTGTGACATGTTTCTGATCGATCCCTTCAACCCCATGTCCCTCAAGGGGGCCATACGGCACGTGCAGAGCGGGCAACGGCTGGTAATCTTCCCGGAGGGGCGCATCACCACCACCGGAGCCCTGATGAAGATCTATCCGGGCGCAGCGATGATCGTTGAAATGGCTGGTGCCCTCATCGTGCCCGTGGCCATTGATGGCCCGCAATACAGTTTCTTCTCCTACCTGCGTGGACGCTTGCGACAATCCCTGCGACCACGCATCCATTGCAGCGTGCTGCCGCCCCGACAACTGGCCGCAGCACCGGGTGCCCCGGCAAGCCAGCGCCGTCAGCACATCTTCCACCAACTTGAACAGCTGATGTGTGAACTGGGTTTCCGGGCCTGGCCACATCGTCGCGGCCTGTACCCGGCCCTGCTGGAGGCCGTGGCGCGACACGGTGCCAGCACTGCCGCGATACGGGAACCGACTGGACACAGCCTCAGTTACCGGGCGCTGCTGATGCGTGCCACGGCACTCGGTCGCAGACTGCAAACACAGCTGGGAACCGATTCACATATCGGCCTGCTGCTGCCCAACACCGGCGCACTGGTGGTTTGTTTCTGGGCACTGCAACGGCTCGGCAAGGTGCCTGCCATGCTGAACTACAGCGCTGGGCCCGCCGGTTGTCTGGGGGCCTGCAAAACCGCCGGGATACACACCATCCTGAGTTCGCGTACCTTTATCGCCAAGGCCCGACTGCAAGCACTGGCAGAGGCACTGCACGCGCAACACCGGCTCCTCTATCTGGAAGACCTGGCGGGCACGGTCCGGCTGTCCGACAAGTTGGCAGGGCTCTGGCACGGGCTGTGCCCACGCCTGCCACCGACGGCCTGCCAGGCACCGGACCGTACCGCCGTGCTGCTGTTCACCTCCGGCTCGGAGGGCCCGCCCAAGGGGGTGGCCCTGTCCCACGCCAACCTGCTGGCCAACTACGCACAGGTACGTTGCCAGCTGGACTTCAATCGCAACGATCTGGTGTTCTGCTGCCTGCCGATGTTTCACGCCTTCGGTCTGCATGGAGGCCTGCTGTTGCCGCTGCTCGCCGGCACACCAGTACTGCTGTATCCGTCTCCACTGGACTATCGCAACATCCCCGAACAGATCTACGAACACCATGCCACCATCCTGTTCAGCACCAATACCTTCCTCACGGGATATGCACAACGTGCCCACCCCGGTGACTTTCAGTCGCTGCGTTTCGTGGCTGCCGGTGCAGAAAAATTGACGCCGCAGACCTGGCAGCTGTGGGCTCGCCGCTTCGGCATCTGTGTCTATCAGGGGTATGGCGTAACCGAGACCGGCCCGGTGATCGCAGTCAACACCCCACTGGCCAACCGGGTAAACAGTACCGGGCAGCTGCTGCCCGACATGGAATACTACCTGCAACCGGTGGAGGGCATCGCACGCGGCGGCCGTCTGGTGGTACGCGGCCCCAATGTCATGCTGGGTTATCTGCAGGCCGACTCGCAGGATGTGGTGGCCCCTGCCACGGAGCGGGGGGAGGGCTGGTACGACACCGGCGACCTGGCCGAGGTAGATGCAGATGGATATCTGCATATACTGGGGCGCATCAAACGTTTTGCCAAGATCGGCGGCGAGATGGTGCCACTGGGTACCATTGAAGAACTGGCTGCACTGTGCTGGCCGGAACAGCAACATGCCAGTATCGCGGTGAGTGACCCCCGGCGGGGCGAGCGGGTGATCCTGATAACCGAGGCCCGACAGGCTGAACTGGGCGTACTGCGCCACTACGTGCGCGAGCAGGGCCATCCGGAACTGTTCGTCCCCGCTGCCCTTGAGATCGTGGATGCGCTGCCCCTGCTGGGCAGCGGCAAACCCGACTACCGTGCCCTGCAGCAGCGCTTCAGTGCGCCGGTGCCGCCTCACGAATCGGATAGTGCAGGGCCGCCGCCAACAGACCCATCAGACCCACCAACAACCACATGAGCTGGTAATCACCGCTCCAGTCACGCACCACACCGCCCAGCCAGGCACCACAGAAGGAACCCAGCTGGTGCGACAAAAAGGTCACCCCGTAGAAGGTCGCCAGACGGTCTGCACCACACAGCTGCGCCACCAGTCCACTGGTCAGTGGCACGGTGCCCAGCCACAGCAAACCCATCAGTGCCCCGAATAACAGCGCCGTGGAGCCCTGTACGGGTAGCGCCATAAAGCCCAGAATAACCACACTGCGCAGCACATAGATGCAGCTGAGGATATTCTTTTTGCGCAGCTTGCCCCCCAGCCAGCCACAGCCCACCGTGCCAAGGATATTGAACAGGCCGATCAACGCCAGGGTCCAGGCCGCATAGTGCCTGGCCAGGCCCTGCTCGACAAGATAGGCAGGCAGATGCGTCATGATGAACACCACCTGCAGGCCACATACAAAAAAGCCCGCACCCAGCAGACCATAGTCGCGCCCCGGAAAATCCCGCAGGGACCAGGCGCGGGGGGAGGCGACCCCCCCGGGGTGTTCCCGCAGACCCACGGCGGGCAACACCAGCAATGCAGTCACCCCGGCCAGCACCTGCAGGACTCCCTCCCAGGATAGTGCCTGCAACAACGGACCCACCAGTGCAGGCACCACAAACTGCCCCAGTGAACCCCCCGCACTGACCAGGCCAAGCGCCATGGACAGCTGCTGCTGTGGCACCGCACGGGCCACTGCGCCGAACACCACAGAGAACCCGCACCCGGACATCCCCAGGCCGATCATGAACTGCCCGGCGAACAGGCCGCCGGGCAGGCCGAGGCCAAGGCCCATCAGCAACAGCCCTGCCGTATAAAAGATCACGCCCACGACCACAACCCGACCCGCACCCCGCTGGTCTGCCCACAGGCCGAACAGCGGTGCCAGCAGGCCCCAGGTCAGATTCTGCAGGGCAATAGCCAGACTGAAGGTTCCGGCCCCCGCCGCATAGACCTCCATAAAATCCGGCAGGAACAGGCCGAAGGACTGGCGTATACCCAGGGATACCGCCAGCAGCATGCCGCCACTGCCCAGCAGCAGCCACCGCAGGCCACCCATTACAGACGCAACAGGCTTACCCCTGCGGGCAGCCGCTCACGTGGCAGTACGGACTTGACATCAAAGACCATACCGCCCTGCTCGTGCAGCAGGGCGCGGATCAACCCCCAGGAGGCCTCCACAAACTGTCGGTGGGGTACCGCCAGTACGACTGCGCTGGCGGGCTGCAAGGCCTCAACCGCCACCACTTCCACACCATGGTCCGCGCGTAACGCGACCGCATCGGCAACCGGATCATGCACCTGCACCTGTGCACCGGAATCGCGCAATCCGGCGATCAGATCGACGGTGCGACTGTTGCGCACATCCGGCACATCCGCCTTGAAACTGACCCCCAGCACCGTCACCACCAGCGGCCTGCCGCTGCGCAGCAGCTCCCGCATGACCCGATGGGCAATATGCGCGCCCATGGCATCATTGATATCACGCCCGGCGAGGATCAGGCGGGGCTCATAACCGACCGAGCGCGCCTTGCAGGTCAGGTAGTAGGGGTCCACACCGATGCAATGTCCGCCAACCAGACCCGGAGTGTAACGCATGAAGTTCCACTTGCTGCCAGCCGCCGCCAGTACATCCGCCGTATCCAGGCCGAGCTGCTCAAACAGCATGGCAAACTCATTCATCAGGGCAATATTGATGTCGCGCTGCGTGTTTTCGATCACCTTGGCCGCCTCCGCCACACGGATACGGGAGACCCGGTGCAGACCCGCCTGCACCACCGTACCATACAGCTCCGCCATCTCCTCCAGAACCGCGTCATCCGGACAGGCAATGATCTTCACGGTCTGTTCCAGACTGTGCAGGGCATCCCCGGGGTTGACCCGCTCCGGGGAGTACCCTACCACAAAATCCCGCCCACAACACAGGCCCGAGGCCTGCTCCAGCCTGGGGATGCATTCCTCCTCGGTCAACCCCGGATATACCGTGGATTCGTATACCACCCGGGCACCCGGACGCAGCTGCGCACCCACCCTGGCGGTGGCAGCAAACAAAGCCCCCAGATCCGGCTCACAGGCCTGATCAACAGGCGTGGGCACCGCAATGATATGAAAATCCGCCTCAACCAGACGGCTGCTGTCCAGCGTAAGACACGGCCCCAGACCCGCCAGCCGCTCCGCATCCACGCTACCGGAACGGTCCACCCCGGCTTGCAGCTCCTGCACCCGAACCGCATCCACCTCCAGACCGATGACCGCACGCACTTGATCAGCCAGTGCCACCAGCAAGGGCAGACCTGTGTAGCCCAACCCGGATACAGATATGCAGCGATCGATCATGATGGCGTCCCCAGGGGGGTTCGAACCCCCGTTGCCGCCGTGAAAGGGCGGTGTCCTGGGCCTCTAGACGATGGGGACATGGTGGAGCCAGGCGGGATCGAACCGCCGACCTCTACAATGCCATTGTAGCGCTCTCCCGGCTGAGCTATGGCCCCACAGTGCCCCGCATTCTGCATATCCAGCCCCCACAAGTCAAGACCGACCCCACGCCCGCCCGCTCCGGTATGCCCCGTCGGTCCACCCTGTCCACTTGCCGTGCACCAGCCGATCACGGCAAGCCCCGGGAGACCTGTCGTCATCTTGCATCCCCCTGCACCGCGCCGACACCCGAACGCAGTGATACAGTCTGCACCGATACGAACCCGGCAGGCGCCTTGAGCAGGATGGGGAGGGTGTCGATAGGCATTGCCACACCCCCGCGGGCTCAATCGGAACCGGGGGTGGTGCGGGGTTTGAAGCGACGCAGCAACAGATGCAGCACCGCCAGTGCTGCGGCCAGCAGCAGCAGGGATCCCACCAGACCGGGTGACAGCACATCTTGCAGTGAGCGCATGGCTGCCAGCTGCGTACCGGCGTTCACATAGATCACGGTCATCGGCAACATGCCGAGCTGGCTGACCAGAAAAAAGGTGCCCAGACGCATCGTCATCAATCCCATGACCAGATTGACTACCACAAAGGGACATATCGGGACCAGGCGCAACGACAGCAGATAGAAGGTGCCATACTGTGCAAAGCCACGCTCAAAGGCATGCAACCGCTTGCCGAAATACTCACGGGCCTGGGCACGGAACAGATAACGCGAGGCCGCGCAAGCCAGGGTGGCTCCGATGACAGCAGCGCAGGAGGCCAGCAAGCTGCCCCAGTACAAACCGAACAAGGCCCCGGCTGCCAGCGTCAATGGCACCGAAACCGGCATACACAAGGCTGCCAGCGCGATATAAACCAACAGGTACAGCACTGCGCTCAGCACCGGTCGGGACGTATAAAAGGCTGCCAGTGTGGCCTGCTGTTGCCGGAGCCAGTCCAGATCCGGGAATGCACCGGCAAACCACAAGCCACCGACAACAGCAACCGGCAACAACAGAAACAGGAGGCGCTTCTTCAGACGCAGACCTGCAGACACTCAGACGGACTCCCCGTAATATTCCATATATTCCTCGCGATACTGCAGGAGCTTGTGCAACTGGTCAACCAGGCCCGCCAGCAGGCTGCGCAGTTTCTGCCGCTGCCTTGCTGCCTTGCTGTCCCGCAAAATATCCAGCAGCTGATTCTCCAACTGCGTAATACGGGTACGCAACCGCATGATTAACTGCTCCATCTCCTGCAAAGAAATATTGGGCACGCAACCTTCCTCCTCCTCGCACTGCGAGAGACTCTTGGCAATCCCGTCACCGATGGTACCGAACAGCGTCAGTTCTTCTTCAAACAGGCTGACATCTATCACCACCACACCGATAGAGCCTGTCAACAATCCTGCCGGATTGACGAATACGATCAAAAACCCGGTCGCACCCAGACCATTCAATTCAATAAATCCGCTCACGGTAGCGGCGAGATTCACACCCTGAGCCTGGCTGAGGATGCTGGGCCGGGATGTATTGAAGAAACTCTGTGACACAGCAAACTGCAGTTCACCATTGTTGAACTCCAGCAACAGCGCCTCAGAGTTGGTCACGGCACGGCTGGCGACAAGCACACCGCTGCCGGCATATATCACATTGGGTTCCTGTATGCTGCCGCCCGCTTCTATATTGCCACTCGAATCATCCTCCGCCGATTGACCTGTAGCCAGCAATGTCACCTCTCCCATGGAACCCGCAGCCATCTCCAGGGGTGCCAGCATACGCGCACCTGCAGTGCCTGTCACCGGCACCCCCGCTGCCAGATTGGCCCCTGCCTCCAGTACTACCGTGTTACCCGACACCACCAGGGAGCCGGATACGCCCACAGAACCCGCGATAACCAGACGCTCTGCATAGACCTCATGAGTGCTGACCAATTCGGGCAACACCAGTGGCAACGGCATACGCTCCCCCCCTGCTTCCGGTAGCACCGGAGGGACCAGGGTGCCTCCCAGTACCACCGTGCCCGGGAAATCCACCAGCTCCGGCAGGGTCACCCGGCTCTCCGTAGACGGGTCCGGAACAGCCGGAGGGTCTTCTGGAGCATCCGGAACATTGATGATCAGGATGCGGTCCGCTGGTGCCTGCACTCCCGCTGTTGCTGCATCGGCATCCGTGCGAATATCAAAGGGTGTCACTACCAGATCGGCACCCCCTGCGCCTCCTGTCGCCGCCATGGCGCTGATCTTCTCTATGCCATCAAAGTTACTGACCGCCTCCACTACGGGCTCACCCGCCAGTTGCACATTGCCAGCTGTGCCGGTCTGCATGTCAGCATCATCCAGCTCCGCATACAGATACACCGTGGCCCGGGCCGACACGGACTGCAGATCCAGTACATCCACGAACTCCACCCCCTCTGCGTCCTGCCCGCTGCCACCGCTTAAACGCCCATCTATACGGCCACCGTCCTCAAAGCTGAAGGTGTCCGCTTGCTCACCTCCCTGTAAATTCTCTATGGCAATCAGCTGCAGGGCGGCCCTCTGTTTTTGCTCATCAGACAGAGTCTCCAGTGTCGGACTGTCAGGCAGATAGGTCCCCTGATTGCGATCCCTGGGAATGGTCAGGGATATCTGGTGCTCATCCAGCTCATCATCCCGTAACGGGCGGATCGTATACACCGCCGCAACATTGATAATGCCCCGCACGGTATCCCCGGGATCATCCGGGATTGTACCATCCCGCACCCTGCCCCGCAGTACATTAATGTTATTAAAAGCCGACTCCCTGCGGTCAGCATCCTCCTGCTGTATCACCCTGCCAGAATATAACCCCCTTTGCACGCCCTCACTGTTCGTCCTGGACTCGAAGTCTTCCAGAACAAAGGTTACCGGGCTATTGCTGCCACTGTAATCCAGTACATTCGTGGGGGTATCCGGATTGCCGCTTAATTGCTCTATGCCCGCATACTGTGTCGATTCGTCCGGATTGGTGTTGCCTGCATAGCTGCCTGCATCCGTTGTAGCCGATGCAAACATCCCGCCTTGTGGGTCCCCGCTGCTGATCACATCCTCACCAGCGCTACCCGTATCCTGAATAGCGGCGGTGCCCTCACCTGCAAAAACCCGTGCCCTGGGGCCAATCCGATAGTGGTCACCCTCAGCCTCCCCATCGGTCCTGCCGGACACCATGGCTGCCGGGAAGGAATCATCTGCAAGCCTCAAGCCCAGTTCAAACACATCTGCACCCCCACCGCCCAGGATATTTCCACCATGACCCGCCTGCAGCACAAAGCGGTCCACAGCTGTGCTCCCCTGCAAATTCTCTACATTACGGAAACTCAAGGTACGAGAGGCACTACTG
>DKIB01000022.1 GCA_002454015.1 Proteobacteria bacterium UBA6729 | reverse complement strand
CATGGTGGCCAGTTCTGCTTCGGCTACCTTGGTGTTCTTGCACTCTTCGATGAAGGCGGCCAGCTCCGGATTGTTCTGGGCTGCTTGCAGCGCCAGCGGGTGACCGGCGGCGATACCGACATAGGTGACGCCCATGAAGGTGTCCGGGCGGGTGGTG
The DNA here is from genome assembly GCA_002454015.1 of Proteobacteria bacterium UBA6729. GTDB lineage: Bacteria > Pseudomonadota > Gammaproteobacteria > Porifericomitales > Porifericomitaceae > UBA6729. The sequence goes on along the minus strand of DKIB01000022.1, from coordinate 2,387 downwards.
TAGACCTCCAGCTGCTCAGCCTGACCCTCGATATTGAAGCTGATGTTGACCCCTTCTGAGCGGCCAATCCAGTTGCGCTGCNNAGTGAACACATCTAAGGTATTGGTTTCGCCAGCCAGCTCATAAGGGAAATGGACTTCCATACCGGCACTACGGCCAATCCAGTTGCGCTGCATGGTCTTGACCATTTCCGGCCAGCCTTCCAGATTGTCGATGTCGCTGAGCAGCTCTTCGGCGTAGTCGGTGATCTTGATGAACCACTGGGGGATCTCTTTCTGTTCCACCGGGGTGTCACAGCGCCAGCAGCAGTTGTCGACCACCTGCTCGTTGGCCAGCACTGTCATGTCGTTCGGGCACCAGTTGACGGAGGAGGTCTTCTTGTAGACCAGACCCTTCTCGTAGAGCTTGGTGAAGAACCACTGCTCCCAGCGGTAGTAATCCGGTTTGCAGGTGGCGACTTCACGATCCCAGTCATAACCCAGACCCAGCATCTTCAGCTGGTTCTTCATGTATTCGATGTTTTCGTAGGTCCAGGGCGCCGGTGCGGTATTGTTTTTGATCGCGGCGTTCTCGGCCGGCAGACCGAATGCATCCCAACCTATGGGTTGCAGCACGTTCTTGCCATTGAGGCGTTGATAACGGGAGATCACATCACCTATGGTGTAGTTACGAACGTGCCCCATGTGTAGTCGACCAGACGGATAGGGGAACATGGACAGGCAGTAGAACTTTTTACGCCGCGGGTCTTCCACCGCACGATAACTGTTTTCGGCCTGCCAGTGTGCCTGCAGCTCCGTCTCAATGCGGGCGGGGTCGTATGTTGGCAGCGGCATTGAGGGGGCGTCGCTAGTCATCCGGGGGCACCGGGTTGTCAATGCGGGGTGCAATATCCAGCAACTTCACTGCCGGGAGTTCCTTGCCGGTAGAGATCCCCCCGAGCTCATTGATCTTGCGGGCACTGGGCAACACTCGTGATGCCATGGAACTGGCGGCATGATTATAGTTTTCCACGACCTTGTGCAGATTGTTGCCGACCTTGTTCCAGTGGTTGATCAGCACACCGAGGCGATCATAGATCTGCTGGCCCAGCTGGCGTACCTGCTCCGCGTTTTCAGTGAACTGCTGATCCCGCCAGCCCAGGGCAACGGTGTGTAACAGGGCCAGCAGGGTGATGGGACCGGCGGGCAACACGCGCAGCCCGGCAGCGGTCGCGACCAGCTCCGGATCCTTGCTGATGGCCGCCTGATAGAACGCCTCCCCCGGGAGATACAGGATCACGAAGGCGGGTGCGGGCTGAAACTGTTCCCAGTAGGCCTTCCCGGACAGCTCCCGGAGGTGCCGCCTGACGGTGCTGGTGTAACTGGACAGGAGCTGCTGGCGCTGTTCTTCGCTGCTGGCATCACTGGCCTGCAAATAATCTGCAATCGGTGTTTTGGCGTCTACGATCACCTGGCCACGACCGGGCAGGTGTACCACCAGATCGGGGCGTTGGCCGGATTGGGCAGTGGCCTGCACACTGAAGTCGCAGTGTTCCTGCAGGCCTGCGAGTTCCACGACGCGCTTCAGTTGCAACTCCCCCCAGCGCCCGGCCACCGTGGGGGAGCGCAGGGCGTTACGCAGCCCGTGTGTCTCGGTGCGCAACAGCTCTCCCTGGTGGAGCAGATTCTTCACCTGTTGCTCCAGACCCTTGTGCACCCCCTCGCGGCGCAGCTCCATGTCCTTGAGGTACTGTTGGGCCTGGTTCAGCGAGGCCTGTATCGGCTTCTGGTACTGCTCAAAGGCGCCGCGGGCCTGCTGCATGAAGGTCTCATTGTTGGCGCGCAGGGTGTCGGCGGAAAGGGACTTGAAGGTATCCGTCAGGCGGTGGCGGGCCTCCTCCAGCAGCTGTAGCTGTTGCTGGGCAGATTTGGCCTGTTCCTCGCGCCGGGCCTGCATTTCACGGGCCTGTTGCAGTTCCTGATCGCGCTGCTGCAGGGTGGTCTCCAGCCCGGTGACGCGGGTGGCCTGTGCCTCTGCCCCGATACGCCGTGCGGTTTCTTTGTGCAGTGCCCGGCCCCGCCATGCCACGCCCACCACAAAGCCGGTCAGCAGGGTGCTCAGGGCGATGATCAGCAGGGTGCCAGGGTCATTCATCTCAATAGCCAGAGGGTTGGCGCGCCCGGGAGGACTTGAACCCCCGACCTCCAGGTTCGTAGCCTGGCACTCTGAATCCAGCTGAGCTACGGGCGCGTGGTTGCCGATCCTACCCGAAAACAGGGGCAGTCTGCAAACGTCTGATCGACTCAGCGCTGTTGCATGATGTGGCTCGTGCAAATACCCATGGCCGCCAGCAGGCGCCCGAGCAGGTGCCCGCATGCCGCTTCCAGACCCGTCGTGACTCCACAGGG
>DKIB01000045.1 GCA_002454015.1 Proteobacteria bacterium UBA6729 | reverse complement strand
CTCTGCCCCTTTCATCCCGTAGCCCCCAGCCCCGGCGCCAGCCGATCAGGGCTCCAGTCTCGCACATTTGCTGCCCGCTTGCAAAGCCTCCTCCCCTGCTGCGATACCCAACCGCCCTGCCGGACAGGCATCCCACTGCTATGGCTGAGGCCAGCTGGAGCCCCTGTGTCACCGTTCATGGTGTACATTGCGTGCTCTCTGGAGATATGCACCTGCAGTGTGGTCCTTTCTGCGAACTGCATGGAGCTGATCGGTGACTCTCAATACAGTCTCAGGGCGTGTACCTGTCATGCTGGAGTTCCGGAACAGGGCAGCCCTGGGGTGTCAGCTGCGGGTAGGCTGCATGCAGCAGCGGTGCCCACAGGGCCAGCAGGAGAGGGGGGGTGCAGGGCATACCGTACGGGCGACCCAAACAGGCCAATGAATGACGTTGCCATCTTGCTCAAGACATCCATGGGTCCCCCATATGACTATCCATCTTGATAGCAGATTCCAGAGTGGGATTCAACAGGATGGACTGGTCCTGCCGACGGTCATCAAAAAGACACCCGCCAGGTGGCGAGTACACTGAATGCAGCCGCCGCACTCGCGTTATGACCGGGTTCGTGTGTATAGCGAATATCCACAGCCAGCTGTCCGGACTGTGCCGAGGCACCCAGCCAGGCGGCAGAGAAATCTATTTGCCGGCCTGAGGGGGCCAGCGGGGCCTGCACGGTTTCATGGAGCACCCGGGCGGTCCGGGTTCGCCCGGTGGGTACACGCAGTGCTGCCCGACCCCGCTCCACACGCAACGGTTGCGATACCCTCAGCTGCAGCCGACTGTGTGCACCCAGACGACGGGTTGCCGCCAAGGAAAATGCTGAAGTGTACAGCGTGGAAATCTCATCCAGCAGACCGGGTTCCGCAGCGGCGATGACGGCGCCCAACTCCGTGTTTACCTCAAGCTGCCAGTCGCCTGCAGCAATATGCCCCCCCAGACCTGAATACAGGGTGTGGGCGGAGAGCCTGCCAAAGGCACCTGCCGCGGTGCTGCGCAGCAGACTTCGCCTCTCATGTAACCAGCCCGCAGTGATCCCCAGTGGGGTATCAGCAGCTCTCCAGGCCAACTTGACCCCGCCCACATCGGTACGGCCCCCATCCAGTGTGGAAAAGGCCGCCATGGAGAACTGCCGTGCAGTCCAGGACAGGTGCAGGCCACCCGCCGCCAGAGACAGATGGGAGTCCTGTCTGCCGATGGGCAACAGACCCAGAGCAACCCCATCCGCAGTGTCGGCGAGGGCCGGGCTGTGCTCCACGGGCTGGTACAGCCGTTGCCACAGCAGCTCCGTCGGGGCGGCTCTGCTGAAGCCATCCAGCCCAGTCCAGAAGGGTGCCCCCAGGCTGTCAAAGACTGCGACTTCACGCCCCGCAAAGGCTCGGGTCATGGCATCCCCCAACGCCATCCCGGCATGCACAAAACTGCTGTCCACGGGGACGCCGCTCCCGACCCGGCTGCCCCCGGTGGACAACTCCCCCTGTGGGGCCGTGGCCGCATCCAGATCCATGAGCCCCCGACCCAGGGCAGAGGACAGCTCGCAGGCACGCAGATCCCCATCGGTATCCAGATGTTCCGGACACTGTGCCCCCCCGGCAACCCTGTCCGGTTCAACCGCTGCCGTCTCAAACAACCGGCTGAGCAGTTCCTCCGGTGACAGTTGATCCCGGAACCAATGCCGCAATACTGCCAGTCCCCCCGACACAAACGGAGCCGCAAAAGAGGTGCCCTGAGCCCGGTGATAACCGCGGATTCCCGGTTCGCCGAAATCTCCCGGCCCGTAGTAGAGCAGTGGCATGCCGGGCTCTACACCATCCCCCCCGGGTGCAGCAATGCACCAGTGGGCAGCGATCCCGCAACGGTTGGAAAAGTCTGCGACCTCCCCGTCACCGTCCACCGCCACCACCGCAGTAAAATGCCCACGCAACGCCGGGAAGCGTACCGGCAACCCGGCCACGATCTCCGGGGATGTGGCCACTATGTGATTCCGTGCAGGAATGGTATCATTGCCCGAGCAATTTCTGGAACCCGGCTCACAGGGCTCGTTATTCGCATTGCCCGCCGCCACCACAATCAGGGTTTTGTCAGTGCGCCCCGCCTGTGCAAACCTCTCCAGGCTCCGGGATCCAAAGACACGCCGCAGCTCCTCTGCACTGTAGTTTTCAACCAGCCCGTTTATGCTGATGCTCAGGTTGAGTAGATCCGGTTCACTGTGCAGGGCAGTCCGCAGGATCGGGACAATGGTACCCTCCCCTATGCCCAACAGACTGTTTACCGTCGGCTGCTCGTACACCCCAATGGACGGATCCGGGTCGGGGATATTGATGCCGGTCATTTCCAGCCGTACACCCCAGGCCACACCGTGTATTTGCGAGGCAGCCAGATGTTCAGCCCCTGGCGGCAGGGTCTCGTCCCGCCGGGCTGCAACCACGCCGGAAACCGATGTGCCATGAGAAGGGATCCTGCCCTCCCGTGCGGCGGCCGTAACCGCAAGGACGGCGGGAACAATACCACGCAACGGCAGGGCTACTGCATTGCTCAACTCCCAATGCCCCAGATCAATGCCGGTATCTATCAGGGCCACCACTGTGCCCTGCCCCGGCGAGATATCCCCATCCCCGCCCGCCTGACTGTCACGGTGCGAGAGGAGGGCGTAGGCACGTGCTGCATGCACCACGCCCAGGCCCCACAGCTGCTGATATTCCGGATGATTTGCATAGCTCATCTCCAGGGCATCGATCTCTGCTGCTTCCTGCATGGGGGGCAGTGGAGCGGAAATACCGGCCCCCGGGTCGCCCCCACCACCGCAGCCGACAACCATGGTTATCAGCAGGAGCGTGCATACCCGCCGCCCAGGGCAGGCAGAATGTGTCGCTTGCCGCCGTCGGGCCACGCCCTGCAAACTCAGTCCGTACGTTCGGGACGCAGCAACGGGAACAGGATCACATCACGGATGGCGCTGACCCCGGCCAGCAGCATGACCAGACGATCAATGCCGATACCCTCCCCGGCGGCTGGAGGCATACCATACTCCAGTGCGGTAATGAATTCCTGGTCGTAGCACATCGCCTCAACAGCTGTTCCTGCAGCGCGACGTTTGGCCTGCGCGCGCAGGCGGGCCGCCTGCTCTTCCGGATCATTCAGCTCGGAGAAGCCATTGGCGATCTCCACTCCGCCCATGAAGAGTTCAAAGCGATCTGCCAGCGCCGGATTATCTGCACATTGCCGGGACAGGGGAGACACTTCAATCGGGTAAGCAGTGATGAAGACCGGCTCCTGCAGTGTAGACTCCACCAGTTTCTCAAACAGGGCATATTCCAGGGCACCATTGCTGTCCTGTGGTGTTATGCCGTGCGCCATGGCAGCGGCCTGCAGCGCCGCGGCATCATTGAACTGTGCCGGGCTGAGCCCGGTATGGGGTTGCAACAGGGATTCGCGCAGGGTCATGCGCCGTATCGGTTTAGCCAGATCGTATTCCTGCCCCGCTATATTGAGCACCGCAGACCCGTGCAGGGAGTGCAGCAGAGCCCGTAACAGCTGTTCGGTAAAATCCATCAGGGTTCCGTAATCGGCATAGGCCTGGTAGAATTCCAGCATGGTGAACTCGGGATTGTGGCATACCGACAGACCTTCGTTGCGAAAATTGCGATTCAGCTCATATACCCGTTCCATGCCACCCACCAGCAGGCGTTTCAGGTACAGTTCCGGGGCGATGCGCAGGTACAGTTCCATCCCCAGGCTGTTGTGCCGGGTAATGAAGGGGCGTGCTGTGGCACCGCCCGGCAGCACATGCATCATTGGGGTCTCTACTTCCACAAAGTCCTGCGCCTCAAGATAGCCCCGTATAAAGGAGATGATCCGACTGCGCAGCCGGAAGATCCGTCTGCATTCCGCATTGGCGATCAGATCCAGATAACGTCGTCGATACCGCAGCTCCCGGTCCGCCAGGCCATGATACTTTCCGGGCAGTGGCCGGAGTGCCTTGCTGAGCAACTGCAACCCATCCACCCGGATGCTCAGTTCGTGGGTACGCGTTTTGAACAGGGTTCCGGATGCCCCGACCAGATCCCCGATATCCCAGCGCCTGAAGTCATCATATACGCCCTGCAACGCATCCCGTCGCAGGTGTAACTGAATCCGGCCCGAGGCATCCTGCAAGTCCACGAAGGCCGCCTTGCCCATCACCCGCCGGGACATCATCCGTCCAGCCACCCGTACCGGTGCGGCAGACTCAAATTGATCGGCTGTCCAGTCCGCACACTGTTGCTGCAACCCGGTTGCCAGATGGTCACGACGAAAGTCATTCGGATAGTTCCAGCCGTCCTCCCGCAGCTGCCCGAGCCTGGCGCGCCGTGCAGTGATGATCGCCTCCTCTCCCGTCTTTGGAACGGCAGCTCTGCCGCTCATGCCACGCCCCGTTTCAGAGACTCTTCGATGAAGGGGTCCAGCCCGCCATCCAGCACCTCCCGAATCTTGCCGCTTTCGTAACCGGTGCGCAGATCCTTGATGCGTGACTGATCCAGTACATAGGAACGGATCTGGCTGCCCCAGCCTATATCCAGCTTGCTGTTCTCGCGGGCCTGCTTCTCGGCATCGCGCTTCAGGCATTCCATCTCGTACAACTTGGCCCGCAGCTGCTTCATGGCCTGGGAACGATTGCGATGTTGTGAGCGGTCACTTTGACATTGCACCACTATCCCGGTAGGCAGATGGGTGATCCGCACCGCAGAGTCGGTCTTGTTGACATGCTGCCCCCCGGCCCCCTGGGCACGGTAGGTATCTACACGCAACTCTGCCGGATTGATTGCCACCTCAAAGGATTCATCCAGCTCCGGTGCAATGAACACGGAGGCAAAGGAAGTATGACGGCGATGGCCGGAATCAAAGGGGGATTTGCGCACCAGGCGGTGCACACCGGTCTCCGTCTTCAGCCAGCCGAAGGCATAGTCACCGCGCACATGCAGGGTTGCGCTCTTGATGCCGGCGGCCTCACCGGGGGAAGCCTCCACCAGCACGGCAGCAAAGCCGCGCCGCTCTGACCAGCGCAGATACATGCGCAACAACATCTCTGCCCAGTCCTGCGCCTCCGTGCCACCGGAACCGGCCTGCACATCCAGATAGGCATTGTGGGCATCCATGGCCCCGGAAAACATGCGCTGAAACTCCAGCCGATGCAGCTGCCCTGCAAGTTTTTCCAACTCGGTGGACAGTTCTTCCCGCATGGACTCATCCCCGTCCGCCTCGGCCAGGTCCACCAGACCTTCCACCTCATCCAGCCCGGTCCCCAGACTGTCCAGTTGCCGGATGGCTGCTTCCAGTCGGGCCTGCTCCCGACCCAGCCCGGCCTGCCGGGCGACATCTTCCCACACCCCGGGCTCACTCAGCTGTGACTGCACCTCGGTAAGTTTTTCCACCATGGCAGCATAATCAAAGATACCCCCTAAGACCGATCAATCGGGTCTTGAGTTCCTTGCTCTGCGCGCGCAGCTGAGAAAAATCCTGCATGGTCATGGCAACAGGCTGCGTATCGCCTCCAGTTCCTGCAGCAACTCATCCTGACTGCGGTCCATCCGCTCCCGGGATGCTGCAGAGATGTCCAGCTCACGCACGATACTGGCCTGGCCATCGCTGCACTGCACCGGAAATGAATACACCAGGCCTTCCGGAATGTCATAGGCGCCGTCCGCAGGCAGGGCCATGCTGACCCAGTCGGTGCTGCCCAGCACCCAGTCACGCATGTGATCGATGGCCGCAGAGGCCGCAGAGGCCGCACTGGAGGCCCCGCGCGCCTGGATGATCGCAGCGCCCCGTTCCGTCACCGCAGGCAGAAACTGCTGTTCCAGCCAGGCGGGTTCCAACTGTGCAGCCAGGGGCTGACCCGCCACCGTGGCATAGCTGACATCCGGGTACTGGGTGCTGGAATGATTCCCCCACACACACAGCCTGCGAATATCCGCCACCCCGCAGCGCAGTTTTGCAGCCAGTTGGGCCAGCGCCCGATTGTGATCCAGTCGTGTCATCGCCGAGAAACAGCTGGCATCCAGGGAAGGGGCATGGCGCTGTGCGATCAGCGCATTGGTGTTGGCCGGGTTACCAACCACTACCACCCGCACGCTGCGCGATGCCACCGCATCCAGCGCCCGACCCTGGGTACGGAAGATATCGGCATTGGCCTGCAACAGATCCCCACGCTGCATGCCCGGCCCACGGGGTCGGGCACCGACCAGGAAGACCTGCTCCGCATCACGGAATGCCACCATCGGATCATCGGTAGCCACTATCCCCTGCAAGGCGGGGAAGGCAGCATCCTCCAACTCCATGATGACCCCGTCCAGGGCAGCGCGGGCCTGCGGCACCTCCAGCAGATGCAGGCGTATCGATCGTTCCGGGCCGAGCAGGGCACCTGCTGCCAGCCGAAACAGCAGGGCATAGCCGATCTGCCCGGCAGCACCGGTGACCGCTACAGTAACGGGGGCATCAGCCACGTTGCTCAATGGAGATATAGTCGCGCTGCTCGGCACCGACATACAGCTGCCGCGGACGCCCGATCCGGTAGTCCGGATCATTCATCAGTTCCAGCCACTGCGATATCCAGCCCGCCGACCTCGCCAGCGCAAACAACACCGTGAACATGGAGGTGGGGATGTTCAGGGCCTGCAGGATGATCCCGGAATAAAAGTCCACATTGGGATAGAGCCTGCGTTCAATAAAGTAGCTGTCCTTGAGGGCGATCTCCTCCAGCTGCATGGCAATCTCCAGAATCGGCTGATTCACTGCACCGCTCTCGACCAGCAATTCATGACAGGCCTTGCGGATAATCAGTGCCCGGGGGTCATAGTTCTTGTACACCCGGTGACCAAAACCCATAAGTCTGAAGGGATCCTGCTTGTCCTTGGCCCGTGCCACAAACTTCGGGATATTGTCGGCAGTGCCGATATCGTTCAGCATGCGGATCACGGCCTCATTGGCCCCGCCGTGCGACCGCCCCCACAGGGACACGATGCCTGCCGATATGCAGGCAAAGGGATTGGCCTCTGCGCTACCGGCCAGCCGTACCGTGGAGGTGCTGGCATTCTGCTCATGATCGGCATGCAGGATCAGCAGTTTGTCCAGGGTCCGCACGGCAACGGGGCTCGGCTCATAGTGCAGGTGCGGGGCTGAAAACAGCATGTTCAGGAAGTTGGCCACATAGCCCAGATTCGGGTCGGAGTACACGAAGGGTTGGCCTACGTTGTGCTTGTAGCAGTGGGCCGCCAGCACCGGCATCTTCGCAATCACCCGCAGGGCGGTGAGGATACGATCCTCCGGGTCCCAGATATCCAGCGCCTCGTGGTAGTAGGAAGACAACGCCCCGGTCACGCCCACCAGGATGGCCATGGGATGTGCGTTGTACAGATAGCCGGAGTAGAAGCGCTCCAGGTGCTCATGCACACTGCTGTGGCGGCGTATGTTCGCCTCAAAATCATCCATCTGTGTGCGATTCGGCAGATCGCCGTTCATCAGCAGATAGCATACCTCGGTGAAGGTGCTCTGCTCAGCGAGTTGATCGATGGGATAACCGCGATGCATCAGCACCCCCTTCTCGCCATCCAGAAAGGTGACCGCACTGCGACACGAGGCCGTTGCAACGAAGCCGACATCCAGGATAAACATGCCGAGTTCACTGTACAACCGGGTGGTATCTATCACCGGAGGACCATAGGTGCCTGCCCACACGGGGCACTCCATGCTTTTGCCGGTAGCCTGGTCAGTAATGGTAACCGTCCGTTCTGTCATGGTTCCCTCAAGCCTTGTCGATCATTGCGCCGACTGCAAGTCCTGCTGCAACGGCCCGCACAGCATACCCTACTCTGCAGACAATGGGAAGATCAGGCCCTGCATTCCCTAAAAATTAAACATATTCAGTCGGTTAGGGCAAGCTGCCCACCCTGCTCCACGGGCCATGCCCGGGCCCCCTGTGCACGACTCCGGGCCGGAATCTTTGCATATACAGCCGACGTTACTATAGAATCAGCAGCGATGAGCGCTGACCACCGATCCCTGCTGCACGGCGAAAACGCTGCCTACCTGCAACTGCTGTTTGATTCCTACCGCAAGGGCACAGACCAGTTGGCCCCCGCCTGGCAGAACCTGTTCCGAGCCATGGAGCAGCCGGCATCAACCCCGGTGGTGGCTGACAGTCCCGCAGCCGTATGTCACGATGGGGCATCCCCCGCGTTCGAAAAACAGGCGAAGGTATTGCAACTGGTGAATGCCCATCGTTTCCGCGGGCACCGCTGTGCAACCCTGAATCCACTGCAGCAGCAGGCACGCCCGGCGCTGCCCGAGCTGGGTACGGAATACTATGGATTCACCGGGCAGGATATGCAGACCTCCTTCAGCAGTGGTTCCCTGTATGGCATGGATCAGGCCCCACTAAGCGAGATCCTCAAGGCGGTGCAGGACATCTACTGTGGCACCGTGGGCGCTGAATACATGCATATCAATGACACCCGGCAAAAGCGCTGGTTGCAGGAGCGCCTGGAGCCCTGGCAGGGCCGCTACCCGCTGGAGGCAAAGCAGCAGCGTCGTATCCTGGACCGGCTGATCGCCGCCGAGTCACTGGAGCGCCACCTGCACACCCGCTATGTGGGCCAGAAGCGCTTTTCCCTGGAGGGCGGAGAATCCCTGATCCCCCTGCTCGACGACCTGCTTGCACAAAGTGGCGACAGCGGCACCGAGGAGGTCGTGCTCGGCATGGCACATCGTGGACGTCTGAATGTGCTGATCAATATCATCGGCAAGCTGCCCAGCGAACTGTTTGATGAGTTTGAGGACTCCCGGGCACCCTCCTCCCGTTCCGGAGACGTGAAATACCATCGCGGCTATTCATCGGATCTGGAGACCTCCCCCGGTACCGCCATGCATGTCACGCTGGCCTTCAATCCATCGCATCTGGAGATCATCTCACCGGTGGTGGTCGGTTCCGTGCGGGCACGTCAGGAACGCTGTGATGACCGCGACCGCAACCGGGTACTGCCCATCCTCATCCATGGTGATGCGGCCTTCGCCGGTCAGGGGGTGGTCATGGAGACCATGAACCTGTCCCAGACTCGTGGTTACGCCACCGGTGGCACCATCCATCTGATCATCAACAATCAGATCGGCTTTACCACCAGCGACCCGCTTGATGCAAGATCCACCCTGTATTGCACCGATGTCGCAAAAATGATTCAGGCCCCGATCTTTCATGTCAACTGTGATGATCCCGAGGCCCTGGTATTTATCGGACGATTGGCGCTGGCATTCAGAAACGCCTTCAACAGGGATGTAGTGATCGACATGGTGTGTTACCGACGGCACGGACACAGTGAGGCCGATGAGCCCTTTGCCACCCAGCCACTGATGTACCAGCAGATACAGAAGCATGCCGGAACCTGCAACCTGTACGCGGAACGGCTGCTGCAGGCCGGGACCATACAGGCAGGCGAACCACAACAGTGGCAGGAACGGTATATAGCGACCTTGGAACATGGTCAGCCGGTTTCCATGACGCCCTGTGCTGATCGGTACCCCGAGTATCGCATCAACTTCACGCCCTACATCGGCACCCGCTGGGATATGCCCACCGAGACCAGCATCCCCATGGACACGGTGCAACGCCTGACTGAGCGCCTGACCACCCTGCCCGAACACTTCCAGATGCATCCCAGCGTGGCCCGCATCATCCAGAACCGCAGGCGCATGGGGAGTGGCGAGATTCCTGCCGACTGGGGCTTTGCCGAGTCGCTGGCCTACGCCTCCCTGCTGGAACAGGGCTACCCGGTGCGGCTGTCCGGACAGGACTCCGGGCGCGGCACCTTTTTCCACCGCCATGCGGTACTGCATGACCAGACCACCGGCAACACCTGGCTGCCACTGCAGCATCTGGCCCGGGATCAGGCCAGATTTCTGGTGATCAACTCGATCCTCTCCGAAGAGGCCGTGCTGGCCTTCGAGTACGGCTACAGCAGCTCCGAGCCCAGTGCCCTGGTGATCTGGGAGGCACAGTTCGGGGATTTCGCGAATGGCGCGCAGGTGATCTTTGATCAGTTTCTGAGTTCCTGTGAAGCCAAGTGGGATCGCCAGTGTGGCCTGACCGTGATGCTGCCACACGGCTACGACGGGATGGGTCCCGAACATTCCTCAGCCCGGCTGGAACGCTACCTGCAGCTGTGCGCCGAGGAAAACCTCCAGGTCTGCGTGCCCAGTACCGCCGTACAGATGTTTCACCTGTTGCGCCGCCAGGCCATACGCCCCTACCGCAAGCCCCTGATCATCATGAGCCCCAAGAGTCTGTTGCGGCAGCGCCTGTCCGCCTCCCCGCTGGAAGAATTCAGCAACTCCGGCTTCCAGACGGTGTTTGATGACCCTGACCCCACGCTGGACCCGCACCGCGTGAAACGTCTGCTGATCTGCTGCGGCAAGGTGTACTACGACCTGTTGCAAGAGCGCAGCTCCGCAGAGCTGCATGATATCGCCATCCTGCGCATGGAACAGTTGTACCCCTTCCCCCTCCAGACGCTGCGCCGGATACTGGAACGCTACCGGGGCTGTCGGGAGGCAGTATGGACTCAAGAAGAACCACAGAACCAAGGCTCCTGGGGGTATATGCAGTCCGTCCTGCCGGCCTGCCTGGCTGCCGGACAGCGCCTGCTCTATGCCGGCCGCCACGCAGCAGCAGCCCCCGCAACAGGCTCCATGGCGATGCACATCGCCCAGCAAAAACGTCTGATCAGCGATGCCCTGCAGCTGACCCGGCAGTCCTCATGAAATCCGGGCGTGGTACCATGGAGAACCCCGTTATTCCCCGAGCCGGGGGTGAGAACAGGTAAGCTAGATGCAACATGAAGTAAAGGTTCCGGTACTGGCAGAGTCCATCAGCGAGGCGCGGCTGCTCGGCTGGCACAAGCAGCCCGGGGAGGATATTCAGCGCGGCGAGAATCTGGTTGATATTGAAACCGACAAGGTGACCCTGGAGGTGCCCGCACCCGCAAGCGGACGACTCAGTTCCCTGCTCAAGGAGCCCGGTGAACTGGTAGACAGCAAGGAGCTCATCGCACTCATTGACAGCGAGACCGCGGCAGAGCACCCCGCGCCCCCTCCGGCACCCCCTCCGCCACTATTTTAGTAGCAAAAGGAAACCAGATTCCAATTGATAG
>DKIB01000037.1:11278-11571 GCA_002454015.1 Proteobacteria bacterium UBA6729 | reverse complement strand
GCACCGTCCGCCGTACCCCCTGCCTGGAATGCCACCATCAGGCTGTCCCCTGCCTCCAGCACCGGGGTCACCGTTAGCTCCACCGGGCGTGCACTCACCGACTCCGCCGCCGTACTGGAAGCCGCGGCAAAACTCACGCGCCGCACCCCCTCGGCCACATCATCATCCGTGATGGTCAGCTGATAATTCGGGAACCTGCCCAACTGCCAGGCCGGTGCCACCGTATCCGGATCTGCCTGCAGACTCAGGAGCACCAACTTTGAACCTTCGCCCTGCGTATCATCCACGCCCGT
>DKIB01000037.1:4665-11217 GCA_002454015.1 Proteobacteria bacterium UBA6729 | reverse complement strand
CAGACCACTCAGGGTGTAGTCCTGCACAATCACAGCGGTGCTGCCGGATTCCAGAATGATCGGCACCTGCAGGGGTGCGGACGGAGGCGGGACGGCTTGCACGGTCACGGTTACTGACCCGTTGTTCTCGGATATGGAGTCCCTTTCCACAGTAAAACTTACTGTCGGTATGTTCTCACTGACGATATCCAGCATCCACGTTGAGGTCGGACCGGGTTGATAGGTTGCATCCGCCAGTATCTGCAGCGCCAGTCTTTCATTCGGGTCGTCCTCACCATCATCCAGCAATACCACCTGGAAAGACGCCCGCGTCTGACCCGATGGAATGGACAGGGTGTAACTGCCTGCGGAAGTCCCGGCCGTCAGGGCCTGGAAACTGTAGTCGGTACCGAGCGTTGCCGTGGTGATACTGGCATCCACTTGCAGCTGCACGGTCAAGCCCGCTACTGGTGCCGACGTGGTAGACACCAGCGTTACCTGTTGCAGATTGCCCTCGGCGGCAGTGACCGCAGCGGTCTCAAAGGAAACGCTCACACTGTCATTATCCTGAAGGGTCAGGGTGTACGAGAGGGGACTCACCAGGGAATACTCCCCACTGGGGGATGGCTGCACAGACAGCACGATGAATTCATCGGCCTCATCCTCGGTGTCTCCGCAGATCTCCAGCTGCAGATCCACACTGGCCAGACCAGGGGCGGACTGCCCGGTAACCATCAGGGTATGTAGCGGTGCCGTGCCACTCAGGCCCGGAGCGCTCAGCACATAGTCTGTCGTACCCGCACAGCTTGTGCCCTGTGTGGCGTTACCACTGGTCCGCAGGGCGACCGAAACGGTTGCATCGGTATCCAGCAGGGGAGGGGAAAACTGCAGGCTCACCGCCTGTTGCCGGGAGATATCACCCTCTGTGGTGGTGTCTCCCGGCGTGGAGAAGCGCACCGTACGGCTCAGCGTGGGCAAATCATCGTCATCTATACTCAGCACAAAGATGTACGGGGTCACCCGACGATAGGTATCGCGTGCAGCAAGCAGTTCCAGGCGGATATCCTCGCCCCCCTCAAGCAACTCGTCATTGAGCAGCGTGATCTGCAGGGTAGCCTCGGTCTGCCCGGCAGCGAACTGCAGGCTGCCCTCGGCATCGGTGCCTGCAAGGGCATAATCCATACCGCGTTCGGCCCGACCGCTGATATTGATCGGCAGCCCGAAGGACTTGTAGGACGGCGGGTTTGCACGCACGGTGAGTTCTACCATGGTATCGGCCTCCAGCCGCATCTCGCCCCCCTGTGCAAAGCGCACCTCGGGCAGATCCTGATCCACAATGGTATAGGTCCAGGTTCGGGGCATCACCGCCGTGTAACCACTGTGACCTGCCTCCCCTCCCGAAGGCAACAGGGTAACCTCTATACGCTCATCCGGTTCACTGTCCATATCACCCAGAATGGTGATCGGAATGGTATATTCGGCAAGACTGGTAGTGCCCCCAATCTGCAAGCCGTAGATATTTTCCGACTCCAGACTGAATAGCATTGGCAGATCATAGTCCCCCCTCACAGTTGCACTGCCCAGGAACTGCAGTCGCAATCCCAGGCGGGCAGATGCAGGCAGAGGCGGACTGATGGAGATGGTCACATCCTGTTGGCGATCAATGCCGCTGTCACCTTCCAGGTTGGACGCTACACCGCTCGCAAAAGACAACTGGTAGGGGTCCTGCACGGCCTGCTCGGTGATCGACAAGGTGAAGGTGGCCGGGACATCCACGGCATATTCATCCATATCGATCAGGGTCAGGCGCAGCTCCCGGGTAAGATCCGGCACGTCGTTATCCAGCGGCACGATCATGATAGGCACCTGCCTGGTACCTGCCGATATCAACAAGGTGCGCTGCGTAGCGTCGGCACCCGCATTCAGCCCCGACAGCTGATAATCCCTGCCCTCAACGGCAACACCGGAAACCTCAATCGTGGCAGTGATATCGGCTATGCCCGGCGGGTCAATGAGCAGGTTCAGCGGCGCAGTGGTGCCGACATCCTCAGCTACCGTGCGGGCGGCCTCTGCAAAGCGCAGGGTCGGCTGATCATCCTCGGCAATGGTGAGCACAAAATCGCGCTGTGCGCCCAGCTGATAATCCTGTGGTCCCTGTTGCAACACGAACCGCAGGATCAGTGCCGCAACCGCGGAAGGATTGGTGTTGCCCAGCAACTCTATCGGGATCCGGACGGTATCCTCTCCATCTGCATCGCTGGTACCAGTAACGGTGATGCTGAGTTCGGCCCCCTGTTCCATAACCCCGACACCAAACTCATAATCCCGACCGCGTACGGCGGTCGAGCCTGCAGCTATGGTAAAGGGCAGAATCAGCGGCTCTTCTTCCGCCTCCAGTGCGGGCACGATATTCACCACTACCACATCCAGCGCGTGCCTCTCATCACCCTCGGGTACCGTTTCGCCGGAGACACCGAACCGCACCGTGCGGGTTACCTCATCATCCTCAATAAACAATTGATAGGTAGCAATACCCGGCTCCACACCCATCGGCGGCTCCAGGCTCAGGGTCACATCACGGATGCCATTCATCTCATCATCGTCCAGTGTACGGATGGCGATGTTTGCGGCTGTAGAACCGCCGGGCTGAAAGTTCAGCTGGATGACCCCAACCGGGTCGGGCACCGGAGAGATAACATAGTGTGCATCGGGACCGCGTGTGGCCGTGCCTCCCAGACGCACAGCCACCGTGGTTGCAACGGTCGGCGGCGGCACCAGACTCACGAACACGCTGGCAAAGTCTCCCTCGGCTACCGTGTCTCCAGCGCTGGAAAAGCTGACCTGTCTGGAACTGTCCTGAATGGCAATCCGGAGTCTGTCAAGGGTTACGTTGTAACCGGCACCCGGCAATATCCGCAACACCACATATTCCACAGCCCCTCCAGGGTCGACAACATTGTCTGCCAGTGCGCTCAGCTCCAGATTGATAGCGGCCGTGCCCGACGGGAGCACCAAAGTCAGGGAGGCCCCACTGCCCTCCAGCGTGGCACCACCGTCACCCACCTGTCGCAAGGTATAATCCACGCCCTCCACCGCTGTACCCACCACCGCCACAGGAATACGCAGGGTACTCGCCACCTGAGAACTCACCAGTATCTGCAGAGACACCGAGGCGCCTTCATCCACGCGCAATTCGGGGCTGGAGAAACCGATGTACAGACTGTCATCATTGCGTATGGACAGGGTATGCACCGCTGGTACACCGGCCAGGTAGCTGCCCGGGGTCGTGCGCAGGGTCAGGCGCAGGGTCGTATCAGCCTCAGCCAGGGGATTATCGACAGGTTGCACGGCGATGGCGTAGGGCGGCAAGCCCGACACCGTCAGGGACGACAAATCATAATCACCCGGTTCGGCCGTGCCAGTGGTCCCCACATCCAGCTGCAGACTTGCCGTTGCCGCCAGCGGGGGCTGTATATCCAGCCCTATGGATGCAGGCGTTGCGCTATCTTCAATGATCTCGCTTGCGGGGACGAGAAAAGACACTACACGTGCATCGGGCGGCACGTCATCATCCACCAACTGCAGTACCCAAGAATCCTGCTCGCCCAGTTCGAAGCCCGCGCCTGCTCCGAGGGTCCAGCGGGAAATCTCGGTGCCTTCCTGCAGATCATCATGCAACAACCTCAGGCTGAACGTCGTCTCGGTGGTATTCGCCTGGATATCCAATTGCAGATTGGGAGCTACGCCACTGAATCCGATGGCGGTAGCACTGTAGTCCACACCTGCCTCGGCAACACCCGCAATGGTGAGTGGCACCCGGATGGTCGCACGAGACGGAGGCGATGCTGACAAGGACACACGTACGGTATCGCCCTCCCTTGCAGAGGCCCCGGTCACCGCAAATTGCACGATGGTCGTGGCAGGGCTACCGCCCCCGTCATCATCCAGGATGTCCAGCAGCACCAGGGTATCCACACCACCCACCCGGTACCCGGTGCCCGGCAATACCCGCAGGCCTACGCTCTCTGCCAGCTCAAAGTTCGCATCATTTATGACGCGCAGGGCCAGCAACAGTCGCAGTTCCGTCACGCCCGCCGGAAATACCACCTCAAAGACCCTGCCTGCAAGCTCCGTGGGGCTGCTTTCCTGCACCCCCGTGGCTGTTCTGTGCAGGCTCACCAGACCGGCATGGTAGTCATCCCCAAAGCGGGCCGTACCGATCAGTTCAAGGCGTACTGTAACCTCCGGGTACTGATCGCCGGAGTCCATCTGCAGGCCTGTAGCACCCGGGACTCGACGTGTCAATACCAACTCTACAGAAATTTCCTGGGTAAAACCTTCATTGGCAGCCAGACGACTGGCGGTCAAGCCCACCTGCACCTCACTGATGGGTGGTACGGGACGTTGCACCTGGAAGGTGCGCTGCTCGTACTCCCTGCGTACCTGTTCAAAGCGACGGAAGGAGGGGCGATGGGCGCGAACCCGACCGAAGCGCAACTGCTCACGCAACGGCACACCAAAACGATATTTCAGCCGGGTCTCAATGCTCCAGTCCGCACTGCCATTCTCCGGACTGTCGTACAACGCCTCCATGGATAGCAGCGGTATCGGCTGCAACCGCATTGCATAACGCTGCCCGGTCAGGTCCTTGTCACCCCCAAGCAGATTCCAGCGGTAATATCTGGCCGAAACATCCACCCAGGGCAACTGCGGGATGCGCCCGGCCAGTTCCACATCCCAACCATCCGGCGTATAGGTCGCCCGGGTGGCAGAGACCGGCACCGCCCCGGTGATGGACTGATACCAGTTGGCATACAGGTCCAGCAGCCGGGTTTTCGCCTCCAGACCCATGGAGAAGCGCTGCAAGCCCGGGTCAGAGAGGTAGTCGTAGAACAGATTGGCACCCAGCATCAGTGCGGAGTGCACGGAACGGTAGCCCAGGCCGAGGTTATAGGCATCCTCCTTGCCACCCTGCAGAGTCAGGCCCGCCTGGCTGAACAGCGCATAACCCGGCGAATCCACCAATGCAAACATGGCATTCATGCCCAGCATCTCCTGCCGGCCATTCATTGGCAATTGATAACGCAACTCCAGATTACGCAACCAGGTACCCTTGTTACGCTGCAGCTCATCCACACCGGCATCGATCAGGGCACGCAACAGCTGCTCCTGCAGATGCGCCCCCCTGGCCTGCAGATTTTGTTGCAGGGTGCCGGATATCGACTCGGAACTGCGGATATCCCGCAGCACCGCAGCCAGACGCTGCGGCGATATATTTACCTGCTGCTGCCCGACCCGCAGCATGCGGCGTGCCAACCGGGTACGCCAGGAATCGGTTCTGAGGGCAAGACCGCTCAGCTGTGGCAGCACACCCTCAACTGCGGCCTGTCCTGCTGTCGGGACGGGGTACCGCTCCGCCGACAGGGCGCCTTCATCCAATCGCGGGAAGTCCTTCATGCCGAGCAACACAGCGGGCCGCACCGACTGGGTTGCAACAGCCTCCTCTGCGACCACCGGGGGCAGGGTCTGCAGCGGAGGCGTATCCGCCGGCAAGCCCCCGGGCAGCGCCAGGGCTGCTGCACCCAGAACCCGCCAGAACCTCCAGGGAAAGTATCGGTTGATCACCGGGTCGGTCCGTCCTTACCCTGTGGCACCAGAGCTGGCGGTGGCGGGCAGCACCCGCCGCCGATACTCCCGCTGTGGCCGCTCAAAACGGGGCAGGCGCAGCGGCTCCATCCGTGGCACACGCAGGTGATATTGCAGACTGAGTTCCCCCGCCACACAGCACATTGCCGGATTCCCGTCCAGAGCCCGATACCGATTCAGACAGAGGGTCATCAGGCGACCCCGGGCCTCCAGCCCCGGGGGAATCGGTGCAGATGCATCGCCGAGAGAACGTCGCAGCGGGCGCCGACACCCGGATGATCCCCGGGCAGGCCGCGTCGGCGGGCCAGCCCGCCACCGAAGGCGCGGTTCCGGTCCTCCTGCAGGCTCGCCTTGACCCGGACGGGCAGACTGCGCCTGTCCGGCAGGGTCGGCATGGCGGCCGCACCGGGCACCGTCCGGGCGACATCCGCTGGCACAGGCACATCCGCAACGACCCCCGGGACACCCGACAGCAGCGGGGACCTCAGGGCCGCGGGCACAACGGGTTCCGCAGGCAGAGCCCAAGCTACAGACAAACCGTGCAGAACGCACAGACCCCCGAGCAACCGCAGGTGCCCCACGACGGAACCCCACCCCGGGACATGGGCCTGAATGCTACAAGCCCTGATTATCATGACCTCTCCATAAACGCGCCTATCGTATCACTATTTCGGTATGTAATGGGCAAACCGACGCGGGCACGAGCGATGACCGTGCCCAAGCCTCACAGCTGTTGTAAGCTCATACACGTAACTCCCCGTACTTGTTGGACAGTAGTAGACCATAACCGAGGCTGAGTCAAGCCACAGCTGCGGGTCGCCGAGGGCGGCACGCCCCCGCATCTCCTCGCCCCGGCATAGCATCCCTCGGGCATTCCGTCTCCATCAATCACTCACCACCACGCAAGTATAGTGTATGGTGACACAA
>DKIB01000037.1:0-4624 GCA_002454015.1 Proteobacteria bacterium UBA6729 | reverse complement strand
GGAGCGGGCCGCAAAACCATCCGGATAACAGTGCCCCCCGGGAGGCACTGGCACTGCGGGTCCGGCTGTTGCAATGAACGCCCCCCACCGCCGGAAACAGCACCGCCAGCAGTGCCCGGCAGTATTCCTGGTCCAGCCTCCGCCCTGGCGGCACCGGCAACGGCGCCGGCGACCCGGCAGCGTCGACCGATGCCGCGTGGAGTTCCGGCATGAACGATGCCCGGTCCAGCCGGGCTGCCCACAGTTCATGGACCGGAGCAGTATGCATGGTTCACAAGGCCTTCGGTGTGCTGAGTTGCAGCAACACGCCCTCCAGCTCGGCTGGCTCAAACAGTCCGGCCTGTCGGTAGATCAGCATGCCATCGCCATCCAGCACCGCAGTGTATGGCACCGCCGCTGCCGTGTTGCCGACGGCCCCGGCAAGCTGCATGGCATCCTGTGCACCAACCAGCACCGGATAACTCACAATGTGCTGCCGCAGATAGACGCGAATGGCATCTGCCTCATCGATGGCAACACCGATCACCGGAACCTGCGGATAGCGTGCACTCAAGCGCTCCAGCCACGGCAGCTCCACGCGACAGGGCTCACACCAGCTGGCCCAGAAGTTCAATAGCAGCGGTTGACCGGACCACTCCGCCAACTCGTGCCAGCTACCATCCGGTGCCTGCAGGCGAAACCCGTCCAGACGCACCCGGTGCTCTGGCAGCGACTGGGCACGATACACACGGTAACCCTGCAATCCGGCCCCCGCTGATGCAGCCAACACCAGCACCACGACCAGGCTCTGCCACCATCTCACGAGGCGAAGGCCTGCCGCACCCGCCGGGCAAAGGCCACGGGAGCGGCATATTCATACAGGCGCCAGACGCGCCGCTCACGCTGATCACCGCCAAAGAACAACACGGCGGGCGGACCGTACAGTTCAAGGCTGGACAGCAGTGTACGTGCCGCCGGAGTATCCCGGGTCACATCCACCCTCACTAACACCACCCCGGCCAGTGTACTGCGTACCTCGGGCGCGTTGAAGGTGCGCTCCAGTCGCTTGCATTCCACACACCAGTCCGCATACACATCCACGAGGATCGGGTGATCGGCCTGTGCAGCCTGCGCCAGCTGCGTGTGCAACTCCTCCAGGGTGTATACCGTCCTGAACTGCAGCATGGTGACCGCCCCTGCTGTGCCCGGCGACTGGCGCTGCAAGGGTCGCAGTGGGTCGGTGCCACCCATGGCAGCCCCCAGCACCAGCACCACACCGTACACCAGCAGCACCAGCCCGGTGACCCGTCCCGGCAGACCCGCAAACGATGCAGAAGCGGTTGCCGGATAAGGACGCAGCGCACCCAGATACAGTGCACAGCCGAGCGCCAGCGCACCCCAGGCCAGCAGCACCAGTGCGGCGGGCAGCACCCGCCCTGCGAATACGATGGCCAGGGCCAGGATCAGCACGCCCAGCAGCCTGCGCACCTGCACCATCCACGGACCGGTGCGGGGCAGACACCATCCCAGTGCGGTGCCAAACAGCAACAGCGGTACGCCAAAGCCCAGACCCATACTGAACAGGCTGAGCGCACCATAGACGCCATCCCCGGTACGACTGATATAAAGCATGGCCGCCAGTACCGGGGGTGCCACACAGGGCCCGGCCAGCACGGCCGAAGCTGCCCCCATCAACAGGGCACCGGTATAGCCACCACTGCGGGAGGCAGTACGGATTACCAGCCATTCCTGCCAGGCCGCGGGCCACTGCAACTCGTACACTCCGAACATTGCCGCCGCCAGCAGTACCAGCACCAGACTGAACGGCACCAGCAACCAGGGGGACTGGGCTGCCGTTTGCAGGTTGACTCCGACCTGCCCTGCCACCAGACCCAGTACGGCGTAGGTGCAGGCGATGGTCAGCACATAGATCAGGGTCAACAGAAAGGCACGCCTGGGGCCACGCGTACCCGCCAACAGGGCTGAGAGTATAGGCAGCATCGGCAACACGCAAGGGGTAAATGCCAGTAACAGCCCCAGCACAAAGAATCCCCCCAGTACCACCTGGATGCTCCCAGTCTGTAACAGCCGCAGCGGTGCCGGGTCACCCGGCTTCAGGAGGGCAGGGTTCGCAACAGCCCCCACCCCCGCCGCAACCACCGGGTAGCTGCCTCCGGCCTCCAGCTCCACTGGCAAGGTACGGGAAATCACCGGATAGCAGACCGAACCCTCTTTGCACCCCTGATACTCCACCGTCAGCCGAGCGGTGAACGGGGGGGGAGGCACCTGCTCCAGCGGCACACGCAGGCTCAGGGAGTCATAGTAGACCTCCACCGCACCAAACTCGGGGTCTTCCTTGCGCACCCCGGCAGGCAGCACATAGTCCCCCGGACGGACCGGGGCAGCCAGCTGCAGGCGAAAGACATCACGATACAGATAGTAGCCATCCGCTATATCCCAGTACAGCTGCACCGCCGCTGACCCCACCGCTGACCCCGCAATGGCGCGGGCCGAGACCCGGAAGGCCTGATCCGGCGGCAGGGGCTCCGCATCCTCTCCGACGACCCACGTACGCAGCCCGGCCGCCAGCGTGTCAGCGTATACCGGCGCAGCCACCGCCACTATCAGCAGCAGCCATACCGACCGGAGCAGGCGTCTGCTCAAGGCATACTCAGTCAGCGTGCACACACTCCGCCACCCAGCGCAGGTAGTCAGGCCACCCGGCCACCGGATCCAGGGCAATGATCTCGGGCACCGCATACGGATGCAGCGTACGCACCGTCTGTTGCAGGCGCGGCCAGGCCGCCACCGTCGTCTTGATCAGCAGCAGGGCCTCGGCCCCGGACTCCACCCGCCCGCGCCATCGGTATACTGACTGCATCCCCGGCACCACATTGACGCAGGCGGCCTGTCTGGCCTCCACCAACGCCCGGGCCAGCGGGTCGGCAACCTCCACCGGGCAGCTGACCAGCACCACCCGGCAGGCCTCCCCTGCTGCTCCCATTTTCTCAACCATAGCAAGGCAATCCTACCACAGTAGCATCGGCCGATCCTGTCAGCCCTTGACATTCGGGGGCACTGGCCCCACTATATCTGGCACTCTTGCGAGGGCAGTGCTAGCAAAGCCGCTCGCTCACTAACAATCACTGGATTAACCTGAAGAAATGGAGGAAATGCAATGGAAATACGACCGCTTCATGACCGCGTCATCGTCAAACGCGTGGAGGAGGAGCGAACCAGCGCAGGTGGCATCGTCATTCCGGACACGGCAACCGAAAAGCCGATCCGGGGCGAGGTCATCGCCGTTGGCCCCGGCAAGCGCGACGATGACGGCAAGCGACAGGCGCCCGATGTCAAGAAGGGTGATATCATCCTGTTTGGCAAGTATTCGGGCACCGAAGTCAAGATCGACGGTGACGAGTACCTCGTCATGCGCGAAGACGACATCATGGGGGTGATCGAGTGAGGACCTGGCTCCGCACCATCACCCCATTCACCCTGTTAGAAGAACTGGAGAGGACACTGCTATGAGTGCCAAAGAAATCAAATTTTCCAGCGATGCGCGGCAGCGCATGCTGAAAGGAATCAACATCCTGGCTAACGCCGTCAGGGTCACGCTCGGTCCCAAGGGCCGCAATGTGGTCCTGGAGAAGAGTTTTGGTGCCCCAACCATCACCAAGGACGGAGTCTCCGTTGCCAAGGAGGTTGAACTGAAGGACAGGTTCGAGAACATGGGCGCACAGATGCTGAAGGAGGTCGCCTCGCAGACCTCTGACGCTGCCGGTGACGGTACGACTACCGCTACCGTGCTGGCGCAGTGCATGTTCACGGAAGGCCTGAAGTCGGTCTCCGCGGGCATGAACCCCATGGATATCAAGCGCGGTATTGACAAGGCCGTCATCGCTGCTGTGGCTGCGTTGAAGGAGATCTCCAAGCCCTGCGACGACGACAAGGCCATCGCCCAGGTCGGCGCGGTATCCGCCAACGCCGACCCCGATATCGGCAACACCATTGCCGAGGCGATGCAGAAGGTCGGCAAGCAGGGGGTCATCACCGTCGAGGAGGGCTCCGGCCTGGAGAACGAACTGGATGTGGTTGAAGGCATGCAGTTTGACCGTGGCTACCAGTCACCCTACTTTGTCAATGACCAGCAGGCCATGACCTGCGAGCTGGAGAATCCGCTGATTCTCCTGCATGACAAGAAGATCTCCAATGTTCGTGAGCTGTTGCCAGCCCTGGAAGGGGTTGCCAAATCCGGCAAGTCACTGCTGGTGATCGCTGAGGATGTAGAGGGCGAGGCCCTGGCCACGCTGGTGGTCAACAACATCCGTGGTGTTGTCAAGGTGGCAGCCGTCAAGGCCCCGGGCTTTGGCGACCGCCGCAAGGCCATGCTGGAGGACATCGCCATCCTGACCAATGGCAAGGTCATCTCCGAAGAGGTCGGGCTGAGTCTGGAGAAGGCTACCATTGATGACCTCGGCAGTGCCAAGCGGGTTTCCATCAGCAAGGAAAACACCACCATCATTGATGGTGCGGGCCGGACCTCCGACATTCAGTCACGCATCAAGCAGGTTGAGCGGCAGATCGAGGAGTCTTCCTCGGACTACGACAAGGAGAAGTTGCAGGAGCGTGTGGCCAAGCTGTC
>DKIB01000029.1 GCA_002454015.1 Proteobacteria bacterium UBA6729 | reverse complement strand
TTTACGCCTGAAGTACTACCACCATGGTCAGGGACACCAATGCAAGCCGGATACACGTCCAATACCCTCGAGCCCCTCAGGGCCTCGACTGTGACAGTTACAAGGCATATTCGGGCTGTTTTTGGCCCGCTCTGCAATCGCAATTCCCGGCACCCCGGCAGACACTTCAAGCATCCGGCCTGCAATGACGGGGCCAAGGCCGGTCCAGCGGTGGCTGGCCCTGGTCTCTGGCCAATATCAGTTGATGCGGTTCTGCCGGGGTCCGGGTCCGAGTACCCTGTGGTTGATATACAGGCCTCTCAACGCCCAAGTGCCAGCACGCGTAGATGCGGCCCCACGGGGGCCTCCGGCCGGCATTCCGGGTCATCCACGACCTGATGCGGGATGTACACCATCACCCTCTCCATAAAGCGCCGCAATAGCAGGCAATCGCTGACCTCAACCGCATACCGCCCACTCCATACCAGGCGGGTATGTGCCCGCTCCACCGGGAAGAATTCAACGGGTGTCTGCTCTGTTGTATCGGACTCCGCAACCGCCGTGGTGGGAACCTTGCCCTTACGCTCCGGCAGCAGGGCATGGAAGCGCATACGCACATACACGATGGTACGCTGTACAGCCTCCGGGCTGACACCACTGAGGCAACCTTCGGCGGCTACCCGTCGGTCCGCACGCACACCCACCGCATCAAGCAGACCCAAAAACTTGCGCTCCAGCCCCGCACAGGAATAGTCAGCCATGGCTGGACCCTGCAGGACGATACTCACATCCTGCTGCTTCCAGTAGGCCCGCAACGGATTAAAACCGGCACCTGCCACACCAGGCAGACAGCACACGGCCACGACCAATAGTATCGCTGTACATCTGCAGGGCATGGGGATTTATTATACAGGGCGGAGCGTATATGTACACACCAGACCTGCTGTCTGGTGGCCTGTCTATAGTCCTTGAGGTCTCCACAGGACATCTATATCAGCTATGTAGCACGATACCCGAAGACAGCACCCATCCATGCGGCCATTGCTGCTATGGAACCGGGCGACCCGCTCCCCCTGCGTCGTAACAGCAGAGGCTGGTTTACATATAATGCCCACGACAGGGGAATCGGCAAACTCGCCAAAGGCTTTGTTCCATCCAATACAGAAGCCTCGACTATAGCAGGCATGGTACACGCCATCAGCACCGTACGGCACAAGGATCAGGACCCTGAATATGCCATACAGTGTGTATGCGAACAGTGGGAACTCATCGTGCCGGAACTGGTGTACCGGGCAAGACGCTGATTAACTGGCCTGCAGGCAGGTCTGTTCCCCGGGCGTGGAAGTACGACCCAGGATGGCATTGCGGTGCGGAAAGCGCCCCCATTGACGAATGACATCGCGGTGTCCCTGTGCGTACTCAAGACTGTGTGCAACGCGACTGCGCACCTGTGCATCCCTCAATTCATCATGCAGTGCGGTAAACAGGGACACACACTGCTCCTGATGTTCCAGAGCCTCGCTGTGCATCAGCGGTAGATAGTAGAAACAGCGCTGCTGCACCGGCAGACAGCGGTCCATACCCAATGCAATGCCTGCCAGGGCCGCGTGCAATGCCTTGTCATCGGCAGCATACATCTGTGGCGTGCCACGAAACATGTTGCGCGAGTACTGGTCCAGCACCAGAATCCAGGCCAGTCTACTCGCTGCACCGGACAACCAGTCATCACGCTTGCCATCCAGTATCGCAGTATGTTCCTCCAGAAACTGCTCTCTTATCTGCTGATCAAACTCTGTATCCGGCTGCCACCATTTTGCCAGCTGCTCCGGTGCCGACAAACCATTCTCTCCCAACTCACCAAACCAGAATGCCAACACCCGGTGCCCGGCATGAGAGCACATGGACTGCCCCCACTGCCCATGGTAGGCAAAGTCTGACTGCAACACCCGCTGGCGTGGCGCAGTCAGCTCCCGTTCCCGGTAAGGTTCCGGCAATAGCCCCGGCTCCCCCGGGGCACCGACAGCCAGCATCGTGGCGGGCTCAAACCCTGCAGGCACCCGTAGCAGCTGCTGTGCTGCGACAGGATCATAGCCAGCCATCTGATGTACCGCCAGACCCATAGCGGCAGCCTGCAGACCAAGTTGGGAAACCGCCTGGCCCAAGTCATACCAGGCATGACGGTTGGGACGCGCCTGCCCGGGAGGCTGCACCGCGGCAATCGCACATACCAGCGCTGCCGCCCCCTGTGCCCAGGGACGATTGCCCGGAGACAGACATTCCACCACCTGTCCAAAGGATGCATCCTCGTGCAGGGTCCATACAAATCGCCAAGGTTGTAGATTGGAACTGGAAGCCGCCCAACGGGCGGCCTCCATCAGCTGCTGCGGAGCCCCGGACGGCAGCGGCTGTGCACGAAAGGCGCGGGGACTCCAGCGTTGGCGCAACAGCTCATGCAGCTCATATTCCAGGTCTTGGCGCTTGACAGCAGGCGGTGCCGTGTTCACGAAATATCCAGTGCATATTTCTTCAAATCTTCCAGCTGGATGAAGCGCAGGCTGTATTCATGTGTAGCACGCACCACCACCCGCGGTGCCTTGCCAGCCTCAAATGCCTCCTGCCAGCGTGCAGCACACAAACACCAGCGATCACCAGACCGCAGACCCGGAAAGCCCATCTCCTGGTGCGGAGTGGACAGGTCATTACCCCGTGCTGCACTGAACTCCAGGAACCCCGTAGTCACCTCCACGCATACCGAATGCACACCCACATCATCCGGTCCGGTCTCACAGGACCCGGTACGGTAGTATCCGGTACGGGGACTCAGACAGCACAGCTCCAGGGGCGTACCCAGCACATTCAGGTGTGTCTCGTTCT
>DKIB01000036.1:49254-59178 GCA_002454015.1 Proteobacteria bacterium UBA6729 | reverse complement strand
CTCACCACGCTCACTGCGCTCACCCTGTCGGTAGGTGCCCCCGGTAGGTCCATTCCTGTCCAGATTGCGCCCGCGCCGTTGTCCGCTGCGCCGATTGCCTGCACTACCACTACCGCCACGCCTGCGGTATCGCGACTGTTGCCCACGATACCGGGGTTGCGATGCCCTGTCAGAGGGGTCACTGACCGCTGTAGCAGGGTCAGATTGCAACCAATCCAGCAGTTGCCTGTACAGTCTGCGCAGCACGCCCCGTCCCGGGGCTGCCCCGGCAGGGCGGGACGGGCTGGAGGCTGGCGACGCGGGGTGATGCACTGCGGCCACGGAGCGGGTTGGCGCTTCCTGCAGCAGTTTGGTCTCCAGGGCCCGCAAATGCTCGGCGCGACCTGCCAGTCCGGGGCGGTCATACTTTTCCGCAACCTCCTCCCCCGTATCACGGCGACGCATGCGTTCGATCTCGTAGTGGGGGATCTCCATCTCCGGTATCGGCATGACGATGAGCTGCACAGTAGTGCGTTGCTCCAGCGCGTGCAGGGTGGCCTTTTTCTCATTCACCAGAAATGCACATACATCAACCGGCAGGCGTGCCAGCACCTTCACGGTCAGTGGCTTGAAGGCGGCCTCTTCAATGATGCGCAGCATGGCCATGGCTTGTGATTCCAGCGTACGCACCTGACCCGTGCCATCACAGCGCGGGCAGGGTTCATGGCTGGATTCGCGCAGCGAAGGCCGCAGGCGTTGACGGGACATCTCCAGCAGGCCAAAGCGGGAGATACGTCCAAACTGTACCCGGGCACGGTCCATCGCGGTACTGTCCCGCAACACCTTTTCAACCCGTTCCTGATCCTGGGCGCTGCTCATATCAATGAAGTCGATCACGATCAGTCCACCCAGATCACGGATCCGCAATTGCCGGGCGAATTCGCGCGCGGCCTCCAGATTGGTGTTCAACGCGGTCTCTTCAATATCACTCCCGGCGGTGGCCCGCGCCGAATTGATATCTACGCTGACCAGTGCCTCGGTATGATCGATTACCAGGGAGCCTCCCGAGGCCAGCGGCAGCTGCCTGGAGTAGGCATTCTCAATCTGGCTTTCGATCTGGTGGCGGATGAACATCGGTTCCGGATCGGTATACAGCACCAATCGCTCCAGAAACTCCGGCATGGTACTGGCGATGTATTCCCGGGCGCGCTGGTACAACGGTTCGCTGTCGATCAATACCTCGCGCACCTCATCGTTGAGATAATCCCGCATGGCACGGATGGTATTGTCAATTTCACGATACACCAGGAATGGCGACGGGTGTTCCGTGCCCGCCTGGCGAATGTTGGTCCATGTGTGCAACAGGTGGTCCAGATCCCTGCCAAGTTCCTCGGTGCTTTTACCGATGCCCGCGGTGCGCAGAATCAGGCCCATCCCTTCCGGCACGTGCAACGCGCTGAGGCTCTGTCGTGCCCGGTCGCGCTCCCCGGCAGCGATCTGCCGGGAGATGCCCCCGACCCCGGGATTGTTCGGCACCAGCACCAGGTAGCGCCCGGGCAGGCTGACAAAGGTCGTCAGGCTGGCCCCCTTGTTGTCACGCTCCTCCTTTTCAACCTGCAGCAGCAGTTCCTGCCCTTCCCGCAGTACCCGGCCGCGGTTTTCCTCCGCGTTGCCCGGGGCACGGCAGTCCGGTGCCACCTCCTTGAAGGGCAGAAACCCGTGGCGGTTCTCGCCGTAGTCGACGAAGGCCGCCTCCAGAGCGGCCTCAACGCGCATCACACGCCCCTTGTAGACGTTGCCTTTACGCTGCTCCTGATTGGAAGATTCTATATCAAGGTCAAATAATTCCTGACCGTGCACGATGACCACCCGTGTCTCTTCGGGCTGGGTGGCATTGATGAGCATCTTTTTCATTGGTATTGGTTCCTGTAGTTCGGTTCAGCAGGCGCAGGGCCGTGCTGGTGGTGGTTGTGTTGCACCAGGTGTCCGGGTCGCGATAGGTCATGGATATCATGGTACAGTACACTGAATTCAGGCACAGAGCCGCAAATTCAGGCCTGATTCGGCCCGGTCCCCGGTTAATCCGCGGGACCGCGTTGGCGAAAGACTGTCGGCTACCCGGTGCCATAATGATTGTGATAGCCTAACACAAAATGGGCACATACTGCAAGCCCCCCCCCCCGAGCCCGAAAATGCCCGCAGCGCGGCCTTTTATCTCCAGGTGGACGTTGCCCATGCCGGGCGGCGCATCGACAATTTCCTGCTGTCCCGGCTGTGCCCCCTGCCGTCGCCCGCACTGCATCGCCTGCTGCGTCGCGGTGAAATCCGGGTCAACGGGGGCCGGGTGCGGGCGGATTATCGGCTGGTCAGTCAGGACCGGATTCGCATTCCGCCGCTGCGTCAGGGCAGGGCTGCGGCACCGGAGCGGCCTCCGGTGCCGCTGGGGAGCGACATATTGTACGAAGATGGCGGGTTGCTGGCGGTGGACAAGCGGGCTGGCGTGGCTGTGCATGGGGGCTCCGGTCTGGGCACCGACCTGCGCCGTCAGGCCAGGCATGACCGGGATCGCCCACTGGAACTGGCCCACCGCCTGGACCGGGATACCTCCGGCTGCCTGTTGCTGTGCAGCGACCCGCAGCTGCTGTCATTCCTGCACGGCTGTTTTCGCCGGGGGGAAGTGGTCAAGACCTATCTGGCCCTGGTGCTGGGGCAGCCCAACAGGCGGCTGGAGATAGGCTTCCCGCTGCACCGGGTGAGAGGGCCACAGGGTGGTGTGGTGACGGATGCCGTCGGTCGCACCGCCCGCAGCCAATTGCGGGTCATCCAGCGCTATGCAGGTGCTGCCCTGGTGCAGTTGCGCCCGCGCACGGGTCGCACTCACCAATTGCGTGTCCACAGCGTTGCGGTCGGTCATCCCATTGCCGGAGACCGCCGCTATGGAGACCGGGAATTCAATCGGGGGTTGCGTCGTCTGGGTCTGCACCGCCTGTTCCTGCATGCCCGTACCCTGGGGATGCCTCTGCCGGATGGCGGGTGGCTGCACCTGAAGGCACCGCTGCCCGCTGCACTGCGGCGGGTACTGGCGGCCCTGCCGCCGGAAGAGCAGGGCTGATCCCGGCATGGCACAGGGCATGACATAGCTGCTATACTGCGTCGGCAGTACCATGTATGAGGACCATCAAACATCCCCTGCCAGCAGCAGGGACGAGGATCGCTGGGCGCGGGATCTGCTTGCCGACATCGCCATGGCAGGCCTGCAGGAGCAGCGCCGTGCCCGGCGCTGGGGCATCTTCTTCAAACTCGCCCTGCTGGCTTATCTGGTTGTGTTGCTGGCCCTGGTTGCCCTGCCCGGGGTGGACTCGGAGTTTATTGCCGGTGGTCCGCACACTGGCCTGGTTGAGGTGGTCGGTGTCATTGCCGCTGATACCGAGGCCAGTGCCGACAAGGTCATCGCCGGTCTGCGGGATGCCTTTGAGCACGAGGATACCAAGGGCGTGGTGGTATTCATAGACAGTCCGGGGGGCAGCCCGGTGGAGGCGGGTCGCATCAACAGCGAGATGGTGCGCCTGCGTCAGGAGTACCCGGACAAGACACTGTACGCCGTGATCGGCGAGATTTGTGCATCAGGAGGTTATTATGTCGCCGCCGGGGCAGACCGTATCTATGCGGACAAGGCCAGCCTGGTGGGCTCCATCGGCGTGCTGATATCCAGTTTTGGTTTTGTGCAGGCCATCGACAAACTCGGCATTGAGCGCCGTCTGCTGACTGCCGGCAAGCACAAGGGACTGTTGGACCCCTTCCTGCCACAGGGCGGTACAGAGGTGCAGCATCTGCAGACCCTGCTGGATACCATTCACCAGCAGTTTATAGCGGTGGTTGAGGCCGGTCGTGGGGACCGGCTTGGTGCCGGGAGTGCCGATCTGTACAGCGGTCTGGTCTGGACCGGCGCACAGGGCGTGGATATTGGTCTGGTGGATGCGCTGGGTGATGTGGATTATGTTGCCCGCAAGGTGCTCAAGGCAGAGCGTATAGTGGACTACAGCCATCACGACGTGGAGGATCTGCTGCACCGTTTGCTGGTGCGTGTCGGTCGTTCTCTGGGTACCGGGATGTACTCCGGTGTGCTGGGGCAGGCCTGGCCCCACTGAGGCTACAGAACTTCCAGCAACTCTATATCAAATATCAGGGTCTGATGCGGACCGATGGCTGGTGGTGAGCCACGTTCTCCATAGGCCAACTCCGGCGGCACGACGATGCGCCATTTGGCACCCGTTTGCATCTGTGGCAGGATCTGCTGCCAACCACGGATGACGTTCTGCAGGGAAAAGCTGGCCGCTGCGCCAGTGCGGTAGGAACTGTCAAACTCTGCACCGTCCAGACTGGTGCCACGGTAATGCACCCGTACCCTTGATGCAGGCAGTGGCCTGGCACCATCACCCGCCCGCAGAATCTCGTATTGCACACCGCTGTCCAGCTCCTGTACCCCGTCACGGGCGCGATGCTTTTGCAGGTAGGCGTTGCCCTGCTGCCGGTTGCGTTGCCCCAGCTGCTGGTACCGCTCCAGCCACTGCTCAGTGAAGGTGGCAATATGCTGTTTGATTTCCTGCGGGCTGAGTGCGGGATCACGACCCTGCAGCAGATCTTCCGTGCCCCGCAAAAAATCTTCGATGGACAGTACAGCTCTGTGCACTATCATGTCGCGGCTCAGGTTCACCCCCAGGGCATAGCTCACATCGGCATCAACAGGCACCGGGGCCTTTGCTGTACGCCGCTGTCCGGAATACTCCGTAAGCAACGTCGACATGCTGCTGCTGCTCAGCCTGAAGGGGGCATCGCCAAACACATGACGCACCCCCTGCAAAAAATCTTCAACCACCAGTTGATCTGCCCCCACCACACTGATGATATTTTCAGCGAACTGTGTGCCGATGGCATAGCTGGTCGGGTCTGTCTCCCCGGCGTAGGCCCCGCCGAGGGCCAGCCACGCCGCCAGCATGCCTGTGTAGACCTGTCTGTGCATCACCCTTCTCCCGTCAACGTTACCAGTCAGTATAAGGCCCCGGGTCTGCAACCGCAATTCCTGCTGCCCACCGGACAGGCCGTGGCCGCTCCGTGCACTGCTATGCCGGAATGATTTACGGGGTTTGCAGGATGCGGTGTGTATAGCATGGCTTGAGGTAGAAGTTGCGTGGCAGGAGGCGCTTGCGGGCGGTGCTGGAGCTGACGCGTACCTGCAGGTACAGTCCCATCCCGGCAGCGATCTGCTCGATCCGGCCGGTGCCGATGCAGGCCATGAATTCTTCCCAGTCGGCGCGCAGTACCAGTTCATCCTCTGCGGTCAGGTCGCGCAGTATGGGGTTGCCGATGCGGTGCGCGGCTACAGGCAGTTGTTTGTTGCCACAGTAGGGCACCCACAATACCCGCGCCAGCTTGCGGCGCAACAGGCTGCTTTCCCAGCTGCTGCTGGTGTCGCTCTGTACCGCGCATACCCGGGTGGCCTGTCTGGGTCTGCCACGGCTGTCTATGGGGATGGATTTGAGCTCGATGTTCAGGGTTGAGAAATCCGGTGCGGGTCGTGCTCCTCCGTCAGTACCCAGCACCCTCTCCAGCAGTCGACCGATATAACCACGGGCCTGCTTCAGGTTGGCAGGCACGGCAGTCCGGTACTGCTCTGCCAGTTCCCCTATGCTGCGTCCGGCAATGCCTGCACAGCGGTGCAACAGTTCCTGTTCGGTCGCGGGCGGCAGTGGTCGATTGCGGTAGTTCACTGTGGTGGCTCCAGTGCTGCCAGAATGGCTGTCTGCAGTTGGCAGCGGGTGTGGTGGTCATCCAGGGGCTGATTGTGGTGATCGCTGATGAAGAACAGATCTTCCACGCGGTTGCCAAAGGTGGCGATGCGTGCTCCATGGATGCGTACTCCACAGGCAGTGAGCGTCGCCCCGACCCGGCAGAGCAGGCCACGCCGATCAGCAGCGATCACCTGCAGGGTAGTCTGTGTGGTATCCTGCAGGAAGGCAACACGCGTGGCTACGCGGGTATCGCGCTTGTAGTGCTCGCGTCGGTTGACATCCAGGCGAGTGTCCGGGGCGACCAGTGCGGTCCGTAGTGCTGCCACGATCTCCTGACGTCGCCAGTCTTCCTGGACAGGTTTGCCATTCACTTCCAGTACCGAGTAACTGTCCAGGGTGTAACCGTTCTCTCCGGTAAGGATACGGGCATCCTGCACTGACAGATTCAGTTGGTCAAGGACACGGGTAGTAGCACTGAAGATATGGTCCTGATCCGGCATGTAAATGAAGATCTCCGTGCAGCCTCGCAGCGGGTGTGGACAGGCGGCTACCAGTGGTGGCCCGGCGGGGTCATGGTTGGCCACCTCAACGGCATGCCAGGCGATCTCTTCCGGGCGGTACCGGGTGAAGTATTCTGTACCCGGATCATTCCACAGGAGCCGGGCCGGGGCCGCCGATTGCCGAGCCAGCAGCGCTTCGGCCTCACGCCGCACATGCTGTGCCTGCTGCGGGTCCTGTGGATTGAGGCGCAGCACCTGCAGGGTTTGCAGGTACAAGCTCTCCAGCAGGTGTGCCTTCCAGCCGTTCCACATGGCCGGGTTGGTGCCGCTGATATCGGCTACCGTCAACAGGTACAGGTAATGCAGGCGTTCGGGGTTGCCGATCCGTGCGGCGAATTTACGGATCGCCGCCTGATCCCCCAGATCCTTGCGCATGGCCGTGTGCGACATGGTCAGGTGATGGCGCACCAGCCATGCCACCAGTGTGGTATCGTAGTTGCTGAGTCCCAGCTGGTTGCAGAAGTGCCGTGCCTCCGCTGCGCCGAGTCTGGAATGGTCGCCCCCCCGGCCCTTGGCGATGTCATGAAACAACGCGGCGAGGCGCAACAGTTCAATGTGGGCCAGCTGACCCAGGGCCTGATAACACTGCGGGTATTCAGCTTGTGGTGCCGCCTGCAGTTCATCAATGCGCTCCAGTACACACAGCGTGTGTTCGTCCACGGTATAGACGTGAAACATGTCAAACTGCATCAGGCCATTGATGCGTGCGAATGCGGGCAGCAGTGCACTCAGTAGTCCATAGCGATGCATGAGTCGCAACAGTCTCCCGGCCTGTGGGCGCCTCAGCAACTCCAGGAATGCGTCGGCATCTGCAGCATTGTCCGGGAATCCGGAGGTTGCCGTGGGCAGTGCGGCGCGCAGCCGTCGCAACGTTTCTGCCCGCAGGCCCTGGAGTTGCTCCTGTTGCTGCAGCAGCCGGAATGGTTCCAGCAATTCCCGCGGCGTACGGAAGGGCAAGGTGGCGGTGCTCTGCAGGCGCTGGCCCACGGCGTGGAAGCGCGCATTGATGCGCCTGCGGCGCAGCCAGCGACGTTGTGCCGGACCCTCGGCAAAGCGTTGCAACAGCAGTTCGTTGGACAGTTGTATGCAGCCGGCAGCACGGTAATATGCGTGCATGCACTGCTGTACCGCTGCGTTGTTGTGGCCCGGGTGGCCGAGTTGTTCGGCGATGCCCGGTTGCAGGTCAAACCGCAAGCGGTCTTCGCGGTATCCGGTCAGTGTATGCAGCAGGTAGCGCAGTCTGCAGATGAGTTCATGGCTGGCGTGCAGCCTGTGGTATTCCTCTGGTTCCAGCAGATCGTGGCGGATCAATTCCTGCAGCTCGGCAGAGCCGTAGCAGTGCAGGGTCAACCACGCCAGGGTTTGCACATCCCTGAGCCCGCCCGGGCCATCCTTGACGTTGGGTTCCAGATTGTGGTCCGTGCTGTTGTAACGGGCATGTCGGGCGGCCTGTTCAGCGCGCTTGGCAGACAGATAGCGGGGTAGTGTCCAGATACGCCCCGGGGTCAGGGCGGTGCGGAGTTGTTGGTACAGTGCCGGGTCACCAGCCAGGCGGCGACCTTCCATCAGCGCGGTGGCCTCGCTCACGTCTGCCCGGGCCAGTTGCACACAATCCGCGACCGTGCGTACCGCATGTCCCACCCTGAGCCCCGCATCCCACAGTTCGGTGAGCAGCGCCTCTACCGCCCGGGCGGTGGTCGCCGATATATGCCGCCGGTGGAGCAGCAGCAGGTCCACATCGGAGCCCGGAAACAGTTCGCCCCGCCCGTAGCCGCCGGTCGGCACCAGGGTCAGTTCGTGCAGGGCCGATTCATGTTGCCGCAGGGTATGCTTCAGCAGGGTATCGATCAGCCGGGATTGTCCGGCCAGCAGCTCCCGCATCGGAGCCCGGGTGCCGAGTCGGGCATCCAGCTGTTGCCGCTGCTGCTGCAGCCACTCCCGACCCGCGGCAGCCCCCGGTTCCGGTCCTGCAGGGGTTATGTGCATGGCAACGTTTCTTCGGGCCTGCGGCTCAAGACCTCGCAGCCGGAGGCGGTCACCAGCACCGTATGTTCCCACTGCGCCGAGAGGCTGCGGTCCCGGGTCACCACCGTCCAGCCGTCATTCAGCAGGCGCACATGGCGCTTGCCGACATTGATCATCGGTTCAATGGTGAAGGTCATGCCCTCCTGCAGGTGGATGCCCTGTGGGCCCTCCCAGTAATGCAGCACCATCGGGTCTTCGTGGAAGCCCCGACCGATGCCGTGACCACAGTACTCCTCTACCACGGTACACCGCTGCTGGTGTGCACAGGCCTCAATCGCCCGCCCGATCTCCCCCAGGTCGGCGCCCGGGGCAACCTGGGCAATGCCACGGCACAGGCATTCGTAGCTGATCTCCAGCAGGCGCAGGGCGCGGGCAGGCGGATGCCCTACGGTAAACATCTTGCTGGTATCGCCATGGTAGCCATCCCGGATGACGGTGATGTCAATGTTCAGGATATCGCCGTCCTGCAGGCAGCGATCATCCGGGATGCCATGGCAGACCACGTGGTTGACCGAGGTGCAGATGGATTTGGGGTACCCGCGGTAGTGGAGCGGGGCGGGGACGGCCTGCTGGACCTCAACGATGTGCCGATGGCAGAGTTGATCCAGTGTTGCGGTGCTCACGCCGGGGCGCACATGCTCGCCGATCATCTGCAATACCTCTGCGGCCAGCCTGCTGGCACAGCGCATTTTCTCGATCTCCGCGGGGGTTTTGATGGATATGGGCATGGGGCTCTTGAGTTCTCCCTCCCGTATATGGTATAAGGCTACGCGGCAGTCGGCAAGCGACCGCCAGAAATTCTGAGTAACTGGAGAGGAAAATGTCCGAGGACGCTGGCGTGCGCGAGGTAAGCATGCGTGAAATGCTGGAGGCTGGGCTCCATTTCGGCCATCAGGCCCGCTACTGGAACCCGCAGATGGCGCCCTACCTGTACGGCAAGCGCAATCGCATTCACATCATCGATCTGGAGAAGACCCTGCTGCTGTACCGCAGGGCGATGCGGAGGCTTGCGGCGCTGGAGGGTCGGGATGGCGGCGAGCCGGTGGTGCTGTTCGTGGGTACCAAGCGTCCGGCCCGGGATGTGGTGCGTGTGGAGGCAGAGCGTTGCAGTCAGCCCTATATCAGTCAGCGTTGGCTGGGCGGTTTGCTGACCAATTTCAGGACCCTGAAGAAGTCCATCGACCGCCTGCAGAACTATGAGCAGGGCAAGGTTGAGGACCTGCCGGAGACGATGACCAAGAAGGAAGTTGGCAGGCAACGCCGGGTATTGCGCAAATTGCAGCGCGATGTAGGTGGCATTCGTACCCTCAAGCGCACCCCGGATGCCCTGTTTGTGATCGATGTAGGCCACGAGGCGATTGCCGTGCGTGAGGCCAAGCGTATGGGCATCCTGGTCTTTGGCGTGGTGGACAGCAACAACGACCCGGGATTGGTGGATTATGCCATTCCGGGCAACGATGATTCCAACTGTGCCATACAGTTGTGCCTCAGGGGTGCGGCGGATGCCCTCGTGGAGGCCCGCCGTCGGCGTGAGCAGGCTGCGGAAGAGGACTTTATAGAGGAGCAGGAGG
>DKIB01000036.1:26245-49194 GCA_002454015.1 Proteobacteria bacterium UBA6729 | reverse complement strand
ACGCACTGGCGCAGGGATGATGGATTGCAAGCACGCCCTGGCGAAGGCCGGAGGCGATGCGGATGCAGCGGTTGAGCAGTTGCGGGTGGCAGGCCTGGCCCGGGCAGACCGCAAGGCCGGGCGTGAGGCCACCGAGGGGGGCATCTACGTCAGTGAGGCGGCGGATGGCACGGCCAGTGCCATGCTGGAACTGAACTGCGAAACCGACTTTGTAGCCCGCAACGAGCTCTACACCGGGTTTGGCAATCAGCTTGCCACCCGGGTGTTGGCACAGCGCCTGGCGACAACGGCGGCGCTGNNGGCCTCCAGCCTGCCGGACGGCAGTACCGTAGACGAGACACGTCGTGGCCTGGTGGCCAGGCTGGGCGAGAATATCGATATCCGGCGTTGCTGCGTTGTGGAGTCGACCGTATCGGGCAGCGTTGTCGGCAGCTATGTACATGGTGGACGCATTGGTGTGCTGGTGGAATTGGAGGGCCCCGGGGAACTGGCGCGTGATATCGCCATGCATGTGAGCTGGGCCAATCCGGCGTGGGTCAGTGCAGACCAGGTCCCTGCTGACTATATTGAGCAGGAGCAGAAGGTGCTGCTGGCCCAGGCTGAGCAGGGCGAGAGCGGCAAGCCTGCAGCCATCATTAAAAGGATAGTTGCCGGGCGGCTGGCCAAGGGGCTGCGTGCCGTCACGCTACTGGGGCAGGGCTTCGTGCGCTCTACGGACCTGCAGGTCTCCGCAGTGTTGGCAGAGGCCAATGCCAAGGTGTTGCGTTTCGTCCGCTATGAAGTGGGTGCGGAGCTCACACCCTGAATGCGGGCGGAGGACGTGTTGTCTGCTCCGTCACTGAAATATCGGCGTATACTGCTGAAATTGAGCGGTGAGGCCCTGCAGGGTGCGGCCGGTTTTGGTATAGACCCACAGACCGTGGATCGTTTTGCCGGGCAAATCGGGGCCATTGCAGACTCCGGTTGCCAGGTTGCCATCGTGATAGGTGCCGGCAACATCTATCGCGGTCGGGAACTGACTCGTGCCGGCGTGGAACGGGTGACGGCCGATCAGGTGGGTATGCTGGCGACCATCATGAATTGTCTGGTGATGCAGGATGCCCTGGAGCGATTGGACATGCAGGCCCGCGTAATGTCGGCGGTGGAGGTGAATGAGATCTGTGAGGACTATATCCGGCGCCGTGCCATACGCCATCTGGAGAAGCAGCGCATTGTGTTGTTTGCGGCGGGGATCGGCAACCCGTTTTTTACCACGGACACTGCGGCCGGCCTGCGGGCGGTGGAGGTCGGTGCTGAACTGTTGATCAAGGCCACCAGGGTGGATGGTGTGTACTCCGGAGACCCGGAGCAGGACAGCGCGGCGCGGCGTTTCAGTAGTCTGAGCTATGATCAGATTCTGGATCAACGGCTCGGCGTTATGGACACCACTGCCATAGTCCTGTGCCGTGATCATGGCATACCACTGCGCGTGCTCGACATGAACCGGCCACATGCCCTGCTGCGTGCCGTGCAGGGTAGTGATGAGGGCACCCTGGTATATGCCGGGGAGGCACCGGCCGCCTGATCGTGATAGCAGCCATAGAACAATCCACTACCGACCGTATGGGCAAGAGCGTTGAGTCCCTGCGTAATGCCCTGACCCATATTCGTACGGGCCGCGCCCACCCCGGTCTGCTGGATAATCTGAAGGTCAAGTGCTGTGGTGCCGAGATGTTGCTCAAGCAGCTGGCAGGCGTGAATGTTGCCGATGCCCGTACCCTGGTGGTGGATGTCTGGGACCAGAGTCAGGTAGCGGCTGTTGAAAAGGCCATCCGCGAGTCTGACCTGGGCCTCAACCCCGCGGTCAACGGCAAACTCCTGCATGTGCCGTTGCCACCGCTTACCGAGGAACGACGCCATGAGATGGTGCGTCTGGCGCGTACCGAGGCCGAACATGCCCGGGTGGCGGTACGCAACATTCGTCGGGATGCCATGCGTGACATCAGGGAACTGGCAGGCGAGAAAGAGATTAGCGAGGATGAGCAACACAAGGCAGAGCAACTTGTGCAACAGCTGACGGATCGCAGCACCAGCGAGATCAATGCGTCATTGCAGGCCAAGGAAAAAGACCTGATCGGGCATTGAGGGCGACCACGGTATCTGTGGTGCCACAGCATCTGGTCATCATCATGGATGGTAATGGTCGCTGGGCCGAGCATGCGGGCTTGCCACGCAGTGCCGGACACCGCGCCGGGGTGGATGCGCTGCAGCGTATCGTTACGGCATCCATGGATCAGGGCATCGCGGCTCTCACCGTGTTTGCTTTCAGCAGTGAGAACTGGTACCGACCTCCCGAAGAGGTGAGTGGTCTGCTGGAACTCTTTGGCAGCCTGCGCAGTGAACTTGTGGAACTTGCCGGGGCCAGTGTGTGTCTGCGCTTCATTGGCGCACGCACCGCCTTTCCGCGCATGTTGCAGCGACTCATGCACGAGATGGAGTCGCGCACCAGCAACAATCGGGGCCTGCAACTGACCATCGCGGTTGGTTATGGGGGGCGTTGGGATATCGCCCGGGCCGCTCAGGTCCTGGCCAGGCAGGTGCAGGAAGGCACCCTGCAGGCCAGCGATATAGACGAGGCACACTTGCAGGAACAACTCTCGCTGGGTGAGCTGCCGGAACCGGATCTGTTGATCCGTTCCGGTGGTGAATACCGCATCAGCAACTACCTGCTCTGGCATCTTGCATACACCGAACTGTATTTCACCGATGTGCTCTGGCCGGATTACTCTCCGGCAAATCTTCACGCCGCCCTGCAGTGGTATGCCGTGCGCAAACGTCGCTTTGGTGGCATTCCCGCACCGTCCTGAGCACTGCTCTGGCAGGGCACGCAGCAGCGGATAGCGTTGG
This sequence comes from Proteobacteria bacterium UBA6729, assembly GCA_002454015.1. GTDB lineage: Bacteria > Pseudomonadota > Gammaproteobacteria > Porifericomitales > Porifericomitaceae > UBA6729. The sequence continues at coordinate 46,308 of DKIB01000036.1, read as the reverse complement.
GGTCGGCGGCCAGGCATTGCCAACACTGCAATGAGTCTGCAGCGGCGGCGCTGCACCCGTGATGCAGGCCGCCGGGATCGGGGCGTGATTATACAGACGGACCGGCTTTGACTGGCGTGGTTGGCTCTGGTATAGTCACCCGCCTGGAGGACTGGATTATGATCGATGCGGGGGCACAGGGTGCGTATGGCCAAGCGTAAGGGGACAGCTGCGGAGCGGGCCGACAAGTATCGGCTCTATGAGAAAGCGGTACAGGATCCAGAGGCAGAGGTGGAGTTTATCTCCACCACCTTCAGGCGGTTGCGGGGACGTCGTCCACGGCGGTTGCGTGAGGACTTTTGCGGTACGGCAGCCATCTGTTGCGAGTGGGTGCGGCAGCGGCGTGACAATGAGGCCCTGGGCATCGATTTGGATCCGGAGGTACTGGCCTGGTCGCAGCGGCATCGTGTGCCGAAGTTGAAGAACGGGCAGCGGCAGCGCCTGCGTCTGTTGCATGCGGATGTGTTGGGCGTGCAGCTGCAGCAGATTGTCGATGTGATCGCGGCGTTTAATTTCAGTTACTGGATCTTTACGGACCGCCAGCGCATGCTGGGCTACTTTCAGGGGGTGTGCCGGGGGCTGACCGCAGATGGGCTGTTTTTTCTGGATGCCTTCGGTGGTGCCGAGGCCGTGCAGACCCAGAAGGAAGTAACCCGGTTCAAGAAGTTCCGTTATATCTGGGATCAGGCGGAGTATGATCCGATCTCCGGGATGCAGACCTGCCATATAAATTTTCGCTTTCCCGATGGTTCCAGGCTGGAACCGGCCTTCAGCTACCGCTGGCGCGTGTGGACATTGCCGGAAATTCGGGAGCTGCTGGAGGAGGCCGGGTTCAGCCGGGTCACGTTTTACTGGGAAGGCACGGATCCCGGGACCGGGGAGGGGGATGGGTTGTATACACCGGTTGAGCATGGTGAGGCGGACCCGGCCTGGGTCGTTTATATCCTTGCCGCCAAGTCCTGAGTCAGCCTGGGCGTTATGCCTGTTGCTGGGTATCTGCAAACTGGTAGTGGCACAGGAGTGTACGGCTCCGGCACGGCATGAGCCGCTACAGGTACGGTCTGCGCAGTTTCACTGGCAGGCCGACGGCGCCCTGCAACTGGAGGGTCAGGTGGAACTGCGTCGTGGGGAGGCGCGACTGAGCGGCACGGCGCTGCACCACGACGGTCGGCTCACCCGTATCCGTGAGGTGCGTTTGACCCCTTGTCCGGTATGGTCGCTCAGTGCACAACAGTTGGAGCTGGACCACGAGCGTGGCTGGGGGCGTGCCCGACATGCCACCCTGCGTCTGTGGCAGTTGCCGGTTCTGTGGGTGCCGCGTATCAGTTTCCCGCTGGATGATCGGCGCAAGTCCGGGTTCCTGTATCCGCGCGTGGATCTCACCGGGCAGTCCGGGCTGGAGTTGCGGCTGGNNCTGCCGTATTACTTCAATCTGGCCCCACAACGTGATCTGACCCTGAGCCTGCGGGCGATGTCACAGCGCGGGCTGCTGTCGGCCACCGAATATCGCTATCTGCATGACACCGGGGGCGGGCGTCTGTATGCCGAGCTGTTGCCTGTGGATGCCCGCTACGAGCAGCGGCTGCGCGGGCGTCTGGTGGCTGCGGTTCACCACCATCGCGGTCCACTGGAGTTCAGTGTAGCGGCAGACCGGGTTACCGACCGACGGTACTTCAGTGACTTGGGCAGTCAGCTGTCGGACAGCAGTACCCGTTATCTGCAACAGCGGGCAGAACTCGCCTATCGGCAGGGTCGGGCGCGGGGCTTCCTGCGCCTGCAGGAGTTTCAGTCGCTGGATGCGGCGGAGGCCCCGCAGGGCCGGGCGCCGGAGCTGGGGGTGGATGTGGTTGTCGGGCAGTCGCTGCGTTACCACCTGCAGGGGCGGCTGGCGCACTTCACCGGGGTGGGCAGCCGTCTGGAGTTGCAGCCATCCATACAGTGGCCGCTGCATCGGCCGGGCGGCTTCCTGATGCCACAGCTGGGCGTGCACTACACGGCCTACAGCCGGGGTGGGGGAGGCATGGGAGTGCCGATGCTGCAACTGGATAGCGGGTTGTTTCTGGAGCGCAGGCTGTGGCAGGGTCGCTGGCTCAGCCTGCTGGAACCGCGTCTGCACTACCGGTACGTGCCGTATCGTGAGCAGCAGGGCCGTCCGCTGTACGACACGGCAGCCCTGGATGACTCGGCCCGGGCACTGTTTGTGCCAAACCGCTATGCAGGGCCGGACCGCATTGCCGATGCCAGTCGTCTCGCGGTGGCGGTACGCAGCAGCCTGTATGATGCTGCCGGTGCGGAGTGGGGAAATTTGATTCTGGGCAGGGTATACTTGCTGCGTGATTCCGTGTTGCAGGGGTCGGCGTCAAGCGCGCCCTGGGTGCAGGCCCTGGCCTTGCACCGGTTGGGGGCATTCAGCCTGGAGCAGGAGATGCATCTGGATGCGGGGGAGGTCTCGCGTCTGGATGCGGCGGTGCGTTATCGCTCCGGTGCGGGTGTAGCTGCACGTGCCGGGTGGCGGTGGCGGCGCGGTGCCGACCGGGTGCGACAGGGGGTGTATTCCGTGAGCGGGTTGGCGTGGCGTGCCTTGCGTTTGCAGGCCCGCCTGCGGCATGGTGTGGCGCCGGTGCGCTTGCTGGAGGCTGATGTGGGTGTGGAGTATCGGAGCTGCTGTTTCAGTCTGCGGTTCGGGGCCGGGCGCTATCGCGGTGCACTGGAACGGTACAACACGCGAGTGTACGCGGAGTTTGGTCTGGAGACCGGGGCAATATTGTCTACAGAATGATGCGCAGATTTATGCAATGGATACAGCCGTGCAGGTGCTTGCCTGGCATTATAGGGTTGATGCTGGTGGCATCGGCTGCCGCCGAAACCGTGATGTTGGATCGCATCGTTGCCGTGGTGAATGAGGAGATCATCCTGCAGAGCGAACTGGATTATCGGCGGCGGCTGTTTTTGGTGCAACAGGCCGATGCCCGGCAGCAGTTTCCCACCCCCGGGGCACTGGACAGGCAGCTGCTGGAATTGTTGATTGCCTCACGCCTGCAATTGCAGATCGCCCGTCAGGAAAGCCTGGCCGTGGATGATGCTGCGCTGGATGAGATGCTGGTTAGTGTTGCCGAGCGCAATGGTCTGGATATGGAACGTTTTCGGTTGGCCCTGGAGCAGGATGGCTTTAAGTTTGGTCGGTTCCGTGAAGATATGCGTGAGGAGATGTTGCTGACGCGCCTGCGTTCCAGCCGGGTGGATAATCAGGTGGAGGTCAGTGACCATGAGATCGAGCATTTTCTGACCACGATGGAGCATCAGGGAGAATCCGGCGATGAATATTTGCTGGCGCATGTCCTGATTGCCATCCCGGATACACCAGGGACGGATGTCGTGGCCGTGCGTCAGCAGGCGCTGGATGTGCTGGGGCAGCTGCAACAGCCGGAGGCAGACTTTGCGGCACTGGCCAGACAGTATTCCGATGCCGGCAATGCCGCAGATGGCGGGCTGATGGAGTGGCGTGGTCTCAGCGAGCTGCCGGATCGTTTTGTACATACAGTCCCGGAAATGGAGGTTGGGGCGGTGCGGGGCCTGTTGGAAGACAGTTATGGTTATCACATTGTCAAGCTGGTGGATCGGCGGCGTAGCCTGCAACTGATGGTGAGCCAGGTGCGGGCGCGCCATATTCTGTTGCGTACGGATGATGTACAGACCCCGGAGCTGGTGCAGAACAAGCTTGCCGAACTGCGCCAGCGCATCAATGATGGCGAGGATTTTGGTGCCCTGGCGACTGAACACTCGCAGGATATTGTTACCTCATTGCAGGGTGGTGAGTTGGGCTGGATCAGTGCGGGACAGCTGGAACCGGACTTTGACCGGTTTCTGGAAACATTGCAGCCTGATGTGGTCAGTGAGCCCTTTGAGTCTTCCCTGGGTTGGCATCTGGTGGAGGTGCTGGAACGCCGGGAGATCGATAACACGGATGAGCTGCTGCGTAGCCGTGCCCGGGAGCTGATCCGCAAGCGCAAGGTAGAGGAGGCGCGCCGTAACTGGCTGCACCAGTTGCGTGATGAGGCCTATATTGAAGATCGACTGCATGACACACCGAAGGCTGCCGACGGGGTACTGGAGGGTTGAGTCCGGTACTGGCATTGACTCCGGGCGAGCCGGCCGGCATAGGTCCCGACCTGGCTGTCATGCTGGCCCGGCAGCTACCGGACTGTGGCCTGGTGGTGATCGCCGACCCCGAGCTGTTGTTGGAGCGTGCCCGGCAGCTGGGGCTGCAGCTCGGCGTGCAGGAGTACCACCCCGGTCGGGAACTGCCACACACAGAGCCCGGTCAGTTGTGTGTCTGGCCACTGCAACTGGCAAGGCCGGCACGTTGTGGCGAGACCGACCCGGCCAATGCACACTATGTGCTGGCAGCGGTGCAGCGGGCCTGCCAGGGCTGTCTGCAGGGGCATTTTGCGGCGCTGGTGACCGGTCCGGTAGAGAAGGCCGTTATCTGTGCAGCCGGGGTGCCCTTTACCGGACATACGGAATATCTGGCCGGGCTGTGTGGTGTGACTGCGCCACCGGTCATGCTGATGTGCGGTGGTGGTTTCAGGGTGGCCTTTGTGACTACGCACCTGCCCCTGGCAGAGGTGCCGATGGCGATCACGGCCCAGCGTCTGGAAGCGACGTTGCGTGTGCTGGTACGTGAGTTGGAGCAGCGTCTGGGGATACCGCAGGCGCGCATCCGCGTACTGGGACTGAATCCGCATGCCGGAGAGCAGGGCTGGCTGGGCCGGGAGGAACAGGAGATCATCATTCCGGTATTGGAGCGCCTGCGGGCGGAGGGCATGCGTCTGCAGGGGCCGGTAGCAGCAGACACCGCCTTTATGAATGCAGGCCCTGTGGCTGCGCTGGATGCAGTGCTGGCCATGTATCATGATCAGGCCCTGCCGGTGCTCAAGACCCTGGCCTTTGATGAAACCGTCAACATTACATTGGGGCTGCCGATATTGCGCACCTCGGTTGATCATGGGGTAGCGCTGCCACTGGCAGGGTCAGGTCAGGCACGTCCCGGGAGCCTGCAGGCGGCGTTGCGTTGGGCGCTGGCACATGCCCGGCACTAACCGGATGTCTGCACCCGTCGCGTGGCCTGAGTCAGCCGGAGCATGCCACGGGTCCGGTTGCCTGCGACTGTATCCGGAGGCAGGCCGGGCAGGCCGTGTACCGTGAGGCTGGGACAGCATTTTTTGCGTCATCAGGAAGATGCCCTGCGGATCATTGCTGTACTGGCACCGGAACCGCAGCAGCGCATCGTGGAGATTGGGTCGGGGCAGGGGGCACTGACGCGGCCACTGCTGGACCGCCTGCAACGCCTGGATGCCATTGAGAAGGATTGGCAGTTGGCAATGGCGTTGCAGTTGCCGGGGCTGCATATACACCGGGCCGATGCAGTGCGCTTTGATTATCGCAGCCTGGCCCGCCGTCGCGGTGGCCCACTGCGGCTGGTCGGGAATCTGCCCTATGCCATCACGGCCCCCCTGCTGTTTCGTCTGCTGTCCATGGCAGACATAGTGACAGACATGCTGTTTATGGTGCAGCGTGAGGTGGCGGCGCGTGCGGCGGCCATTCCGGGTCACCATGGCTATGGCCGTTTGTCGGTCATGTTGCAGCGCTGCTGTGTGGTGCAACCCGTGTTTGAGCTGCCGCCCGCGGCCTTTGTGCCGCCACCACGGGTATATTCTACCTTGCTGCGGCTGGTGCCACACTCCTGTCCGGTGGCCGACCGGGTAGACCCGACGTTGTATGCCGAACTGGTGCGACGTGCCTTCACGGCACGTCGCAAGACCCTGCGTAATGCCCTGCGTGGCACGGTTGATGCGGCACACATCGCTGCGGCCGGGCTGGATGGACAGGCGCGGCCTGAACAGCTCTCTCCTGCAGACTACGCACGCCTTGCCGTGGTCCTTGGCGGGCAGCACTGAGCCTGGTGCCGATGCCACCGCGTATCCGGGCTACACTGCATGGCGTGCAGGCGGTACTGAACGCAGGCAGTGATTATGTGGGGCGGGTCGCTGCATGGCTGGTGTTACTGATGATGTTGATCACCGTCTGGGATGTGGGCATGCGTTATGTCTTCCACAGTGGCTCCATTCGATTGCAGGAATTGCAGTGGCATCTGTTTGCCCTGATTTTTTTACTGGGGGCTGCCCACACCCAGCACCACAATGCACATGTACGACTGGATCTGGTATATCACAGCCGCTGGTTCAGTGATCGGCATCGCGCCCTGCTGGATGTGCTGGGCACGATTTGCTTCCTGATACCGTTTTGTTTGTTGGTGATCTTTTCCTCCACAGAATTCGTGTATCAGGCGATGCTGCATGGTGAGGGGTCACCGGATCCGGGGGGTCTGCCACAACGCTGGCTGATCAAGGCGGCAATTCCGGCAGGGTTTGTGCTGTTGCTGTTGCAGGGGGTGGCCGACCTGCTGGCCCGGCTGTTGCAGCTCACCGGGAAGCAGGAATGAATACAAGTCTCTGGGCGCTGTGCATGTTTCCGGTGCTGATAGTGCTGCTGCTGGCCGGGTATCCGGTGGCGTTCACCCTGGGTGCAGTGGCCCTGCTGTTTGGCTGGAGCTTTCTGGGTCTGGATTTCTTCGGCCTGTTGCCACTGCGCATCTGGGGGGTGATGACCAACTTTACCCTGCTGGCAGTGCCGCTGTTCATCTTCATGGGGATGTTGCTGAAACGCTCCGGCCTGGCAGTAGAGATGCTGGAGACCATGGGACGTTTGTGTGGTCGCGTGGGCGGCGGTCTGGCCCTGGCTACGGTACTGGTTGGGGCCCTGCTCTCGGCCACTACCGGTGTGGTGGGTGCCACGGTGGTAACCCTGGGGGTGATTGCCATGCCCACCATGATCCGGCACGGTTACCATGTGCCGCTGGCTGCCGGCACCGTTGCTGCGGCAGGCACACTGGGACAGATCATCCCGCCGGGTATAGTGCTGATTCTGCTGGGTGACATCATGGGGGTGCCGATAGGGCGTTTGTTTATCGCTGCCCTGGTTCCAGGGGCGTTGCTGGTCGGCCTGTATGCCCTGTATGTGCTGGCGGTGGGTCGTCTGCGTCCGCAGGCCGCGCCGGCGGTTCCGACCACCACGGAGGCCCTGTTCAGCGCGGTGTTGCGGCGTCTGCTGCCGGTGCTGAGTCTGGTGGTAGTGGTACTGGGGTCCATCTTCATGGGGATCGCCTCGCCTACCGAGTCAGCGGCCCTGGGTGCCTTGGGCACGCTGGCACTGGCGGCGTACCGTCGTCGTCTGGGTCGGGCCGGGTTGCAGGAGGCACTGACCCAAACCCTGCAACTGAGCAGTATGGTGTTTATGATCCTGATCGGAGCCACCGCGTTTGGTCTGGTGTTCAGGGGGATGGGTGGTGAGCAGGCCGTGCTGTCCATACTCGATGGCCTGCCCGGGGGCAGGGTGGGTTTTTTGGTCTTCAGTATGGGGCTGATCTTCCTGCTGGGGATGTTTCTGGATTTTCTGGAGATCTGCTTTATCGTGATTCCGGTGCTGTTGCCGGCTGTGCATCACTTCGGTATAGACCCCTTGTGGTTTGCCATACTGGTGACCGTCAATTTGCAGACCTCGTTTATCACGCCCCCATTCGGCTTCTCGATCTTCTATCTGAAGGCGGTAGTTCCCCGAGAGCTGAGTCTGTTGAGCATCTACCGGGGTGTAGTGCCCTTTATCATCATTCAGCTGCTGGTGCTGATCGGCATCGCTGCCTTGCCGTCCGTGGTGCTCTGGTTACCGGACTGGCTGGATCGGTTGCACGGCCTTTGAGCATACGGATACGAGTGGTACTCAGGCATTGTGCAGGCCGCCGCGCAGGCAACAGGTAGCGAGATTGCACTCTGCCAGCAGAAAGGAAGCCGCGGTGCTGCGGCGCCCGGTGTCGCAGTAGACCACATACTCGGTGTCCGGATCGAGTTGTTTCATTTTCAGGCGAATCATATACAGGGGGAGATTGATGCTGCCTGCAATACCGGTATCCTTGTGTTCGTCTTCCAGCCGCACATCCAGCCACTTGGCCCCCTTCTCCACTCGCTCTTCGGCCTCCTTCCTGCTCACCCACTGAATCATCGGGTCTTTCAGCAGTTGGTTGAAGTCGTTTTTCGCAAGTCGCATCAGGGTAGCCTTGCTCCTGGCCAGTACATTGGCATTACGCGGGGCTTCGGTCAACAGTGCCTCTTCACCGAAGGAGTCACCGGCCTTCAGGATTGCCAGCGGCAGAACCTTGTTGTTTTCCAGATTTCGGGTTACCTGACAGCTGCCGGATTTGATAATGTAGAAGAAGTCTCCCGGTTCCCCTTGTTTGATGACCGCCTCACCCGGCCGCAGGTTGATCGCTTCCATGCGCATGAACAGGGCCTGAAAATTGCTGGGGGGCAACTTGGCAAAGGCAGGGGCCTGCAACATCAGGGACATCCAGTCCATGGGCTGCTTGTCGGGATCTGCATTCTGCTGTGTTGTGCCGGTGTGCTGCAGTCCCTCCACCTCCACCCCGGCAGCGGATACCTGTTCCCAGGTGATGGCCTGGTCCAGGGCCTCGCTGTCAACGAGTAGCAGCCGACTGGGCAGGCTGGCCCAGGCGGAGCAGCGCCGTGGCTGGAAATTGTGGATCGGGCTCTTCGTGGCGGGGGTGCCGGCCTTGACCAGGGACTTTTTGCCCTCGGGGGTCTTCAGTAGCAGCGCCCCCTGCAACAGGTAGATGGTGCGGTGGTCGGCCTTGCCGACCTGAAATACCGGTCTGCCCTGCTCCAGTTTCACCAGCCTGCTCTTGGCCTTGAGTCTTTGCAACACCCCGGTGCTCAGCCGTTCCATCGGCATGAGCCGCTTCAGGATGGCCCCGATATCCGGTGTTGGTGTAGTGGGCATATCAAGTGGGCATATCAGCGCTGCGTGACCCTGTGCCTGGCTTGCGCGACCGAAGGGTGGCCGAATTGTACCATCAGACGCGGTACGGGGTAATGGGAACCTTGCCGGGGAACTCAGAGGTTGTAGCCACGCTCATCGTGCAGGACGATATCCAGACCCTCTATTTCCTGCTCCGCAGTGACCCGGAGGCCACCACACAGGCGTGTCGTCAACCACAGACAGAGGCTGCCGAGCAGGGCACCGTACAAGATGATGGCGGTCACGCCCGTAGCCTGCACCAGCACCTGTCCACCGATACCACTGATGCCCTCGCCAAAGCCCGTACCGCCCAGGAAAGGGGCCGCAAATACCCCGCTGAGCAGGGCACCCACAGCCCCGCCTACCGCATGTACACCGAATACATCCAGGGAATCGTCGTAGCCCAGACGCCGCTTCAGGACCACCGAGACCCAGTAACAACTGCCTGCGGCGACAATCCCGATGCACAGCGCCCCCATGGGGCCTACAAAGCCACATGCCGGGGTGATGGCCACCAGTCCGGCTATCGCGCCGGAGGCGATACCGAAGGCCGTAGGCTTGCCATGGCACAGCCATTCGCAGCCCATCCAGCTCAGGGCCGCCGCTGCCGCTGCTATCTGCGTAACCAGTATCCCCATTGCCGCCGTGCCGTCTGCAGCCAGACTGCTGCCGCCATTAAACCCGAACCAGCCGACCCACAGCAACGCCGCCCCGATCAACGTGTAGTTCAGGTTATTGGGGCGCATCGGGGTCTGCGGATATCCGGAGCGCGGGCCGATCGCAATGCAGTACACCAGTGCCGCCACGCCCGCGTTGATGTGCACTACAGTCCCCCCGGCAAAGTCCAGCATGCCCAGCTGGCCCAGCCAGCCCCCATCCCCCCAGACCCAGTGACAGACCGGCAGGTAGACCAGGGTAAACCACAGGCTGACGAACACCAGCAGGGCGGAGAAACGCGCCCGCTCGGTGATAGCGCCGACGATCAGCGCACAGGTGATAATGGCAAAGGTTCCCTGAAACAGCACAAACAGGGGTTCGGGCAGGGTGCCTGACAGGCCGTCCGCGCGGATGCCCTGCAGGCCCAGTCGGGCAATATCGCCCAGCAACAGGCCCGTACCGCTGAAGGCCAGACTGTAGCCGTACAACACCCACAGCACGGTTACCAGGCCGGTGATGGCAAAGCACTGCATGGCCACGGACAGCACATTCTTGCTGCGCACGGCACCGCCATAGAACAGCATCAGGCCGGGCAGGGTCATCATCAGTACCAGCCCGGTGGCGATCAGCACCCAGGCCGTATCTCCGCTGTTCATAGTGCCTCCCGTCCGGTCTCACCGGTGCGAATGCGGATGACCTGTTCCAGGTCGGCGATGAAGATCTTGCCATCACCGATCTTGCCGGTGTTGGCTACCTTGACAAGGGTCTCTACCACGGCATCCACCTGATCGTCGCCCAAGGCCAGCTCGATCTTCAATTTTGGAAGAAAATCAACCACATACTCGGCCCCCCTGTACAGCTCGGTGTGTCCTTTCTGGCGTCCAAAGCCGCGCACCTCGGTTACCGTCAGGCCCTGCACGCCGACCGCTGCCAGCGCCTCGCGTACATCGTCAAGCTTAAAGGGTTTGATGATTGCGGTGAGCAATTTCATAAGTGATGATCTCCATGTCGTCCCGAAGGGGACTGCATGATACAGCATCATGGGCGGTAATGCCACAGCAACCCCGTCGCTCCCGGCCTGCGCGACCGGGGGATGACTGCACCGTATCGCCAGATGCCGTACGGGGCGACAGGCAGCTTGCCGGGGAGCACAGCGCTTGCAGCCATGCTTGTCGTGCAGGACCCGACCCGTCGTTCGTTTCCTGCTCCGCATTGACCCGGACGCCGTTTCAGGACCACCGGGAGCCGGTAACCACTGCCCGCGGCGACCGATGCACAGCGCCCCCGTGGGGCCTGTAAAGCCACCGGGACAAGGGTTTCTACCCAGGTTTCACCTGAGCGTCGGGGTGTTGTACAATGCGGCGCAGGGGGCAGTGATGCCACCACGAAACATGAACCACGAATCCACATCCCCGGAGCACGAGCTGTTGCATGACCTGACGGCGCTGCGTCTTGCCTTTGCCCAGAACGTCAAGGCGATGCTGGGCAGCGCGTTGGCCGGGGTGGGGCTGGCCCCCCGTGATGAGTTCCTGACCCAGACCCGCCTGCTGTCTCGCCTCACCGACCGTGTGGAGGTGCTGGAACAGCGCGTCACCGCACTGGAGCAGGCCGAGCCCTAGCCGTACCCCGGGAGTCCAGGGAGGGACAATGACACATGCCATCGGTTACAGTCGTGGACGGCTGGGGGTAGAAGCCCCTCTGGTGATCATTGAGGCGCATGTCTCCAGTGGCCTGCCACGCTTTTCCCTGGTCGGTCTGCCGGAGGCCGCGGTGCGTGAGAGTCGGGACCGGGTACGCAGTGCCTTGTTGCAGAACGGCTTTGTCTTCCCGCCACGTCGTATCACGGTCAATCTGGCCCCCGCCGAGTTGCCCAAGGACGGCAGTCGTTATGACCTGGCCATTGCGCTGTGTATCCTGGCAGCCACCGGGCAGTTGCCACCGGAGCCGCTGCGTCAGTACGAGATCCTCGGCGAGCTGGCGCTGGATGGTCAGCTGCGCTCCGTCCGCGGTGTACTGCCTGCTGCGCTGAGCACGGACCGGGATGGGCGTCAACTGGTATTGCCTGCCCGGAACGCTACGGAACTCAGCCCCATCGACAGGGTCGCACCGTTGACTGCCACCCACCTGACGGAGGTGTGTGCACACCTGAACGGCACTGCCCGCCTGCCCACCGCCGTCCCGGTTCCCCTGCCACCGCCTGCCGAGTCGCGGGACCTGGCCGAGGTACAGGGGCAGGCTCGCGCCCGTCGTGCCCTGGAGATCGCGGCAGCCGGGAGGCATCACCTGTTGCTGGTCGGTCCGCCCGGTACCGGCAAGACGCTGCTGGCCGAGCGCCTGACGGGTATCCTGCCGCCGATGAGCCAGGAAGAGGCCCGGGAGAGCGCCGTGGTGGCTGCTGTCGCACATACCGGGTTTAATCCTGCCCATTGGGCACTGCGTCCATTCCGTGCCCCGCACCACAGTATTACCCGGGCTGCGCTGATCGGCGGCGGCCTGAATCCTCGTCCAGGGGAGGTATCACTGGCGCACAATGGCGTGCTGTTTCTGGATGAGCTGCCGGAATTCAGCCGTGGCACACTGGAGGTGTTGCGTGAACCCCTGGAGAGTGGCAGTATCATCATTTCCCGGGCGGCGCGGCAACTGGAGTTTCCGGCCCGTTGCCAACTGGTAGCGGCCATGAACCCCTGCCCATGTGGCTATCTGGGCGACCCGGAACGGGATTGCAACTGTACCGCCGCACAGGTGCAACGCTACAGGCATCGCATTTCCGGCCCCCTGCTGGACCGCATAGATCTGCATGTACTGCTGCCCCGCCTCCCCGCGGCATTACTGACCGGGTTGGCTCCGACCCCGGAATCCAGTGCCACTGTACGCGCCCGGGTCAGCGCTGCCGTGGCCCTGCAACAACGGCGTAGCTGTGTACCGAATGCCCGGCTGGGTGATGCTGCACTGGACCGTGACTGCCCACTGGACCCGGCCAGCGTGCGTATGCTGGTGGCCGCCGCCCGCCGCATGGCGCTGTCGGGTCGCGTGCTGCAACACCTGCGTCTGGTCGCCCGGACGATCGCCGATCTGGAGGGGGCGACCCATATTCAGTCCACCCACCTGGCCGAGGCGATTTCCTACCGACCCCTTACCTGAATCCGGCAGTCTGGTACACTGAGTTCCGGGGCACAACAGTATGGAGAACCGTTTATGAATGACCGCACGGGCGGGTTGCGCCCACTCGGCATGGCGGTGCTGACTGTCTCCGACAGCCGCACTGTACAGACAGATCGTTCCGGCAGTCTGCTGGTGGAGCGGCTGGGCAGTGCCGGTCATCGACTGGTGGAGCGGTTGTTGCTGCCCGATGATCTCTACCGGATACGGGCGCAGGTGGCACAGTGGTGTGTGATGCCGGAGATCCACGCGGTGTTGTTGACCGGGGGTACGGGCATGACCAGGCGCGATGGTACGCCGGAGGCGGTACGGGTGTTGTTTGATAAAGAGATCGAGGGCTTTGGTGAGCTGTTCCGTACGCTCTCCCACGCCCAGATCGGGGCCGCAACCGTACAGTCACGTGCGGTGGCGGGGGTCAGCAATGGTCACTATATCTTCAGTCTGCCGGGTTCACCGGCGGCCTGCGCCCTGGCCTGGGACAGCATCCTCGGTCCACAACTGGATGCCCGCACCCGCCCCTGCAACCTGTCTGATCTGATTCCCGGACTGGCGGAATCCTGATCAGTACATCCGCTGCAGCCGGCACCCTTCGCATGGCTGCATCACCATGCAACGTACAGCAACAGGGCACGCTCGGGCAGGGGGGCGTTGTCATCACTGATCAGGAAGAAGTGGTGGGCATCCCTGGCGGCAATGCCTTCATAGTTGGCTACCGGCCAGGTGGTGGTACTGAGGTCCAGCAACAACTGTGACTGTCCGCTGCGGGGGTCCAGCAGATGGACTGCAGTCGGGGTGTGCATGGGCAGCATGGTGCGGCGCCGCTCCAGCACCAGCAGCCTGCCGTCAGGCAGCCTGTCCAGGCCGGTGAGGTGCCCCTGCGGATGCTGTGCAGGCAGTTGCCAGTGACGGTCGCCGGAATAGATGTGCAGGTAGCGCTCATCCTCGCCCTGCAATGCGGCCTCCGGGCCGGTAAAGAGGCCCGGCGCTACGGCCTCCAGCGCCAGATTCTTTCCCCGGTAGTGGGCGGGTTCACGCAGGGCGGTGGGCAGTGGCAGACACTCCCCGGCGGGATGCCCATCGGGGTAGTATGTGCAGATACGGGGCTGGCGTTCAAAACTGACCAGCAGGGTGCCATCTGTATGCAGGGCCAGACCCTCACTGTCGCTGGCATCCCCGGCCAGCGGGACCCCGTGTACATCCAGCAGGGGCACGGCCTGCAGGGGCTGTACCCCGACCAGCCTGCCGTTGTCAAAGAGGGGTCGTATATGGACCAGCACGCCGCGGTCGGATACGGCATACAGGGTTTCGGTGTGTGTCTCCCAGGCCAGCCCGGATAACTCATGCACCCGGGTGTCGGCGAAACGCAGTTCCGTCAGCGTTACCGAACCGAGCAGCTGTATTCCCGCACGATGATCGGACGTGTCGTGGCCTCGGGTCGGCAGTACTGCACAGAGCATCAGCAGGAGCAGGGCCATCTGAACGGGGATGCTGCAGGTGTACATGGTTGTCGAGATTAGCACAGATCCCTGAAAGTTTGGTACCATGCCGGGTTCAATGTCCTGCAAGTTCTGTATATTGGTAATGCTGGCGCTGTCGGGTGGGGCGGCGACCGGGGTACATGTGGTCGAGGTAGAGTCCCGACAGGTGCAACCGGTGTCATGGATGCCAGGTACCGTAATCAGTCGCAACAATGCGCTGCTGGCCTCGGAGCTCAGGGGGCGGCTGGAGTGGGTGGTCGAGGTGGGTGACGCGGTGGTTGCGGGAGAGGAGGTGGCACGGCTGGATGCCGCAGAGCGGCGGCTGGCAGTGGCTGCGGCCCGTGCGCAGATCGCCGAGGTGCAGGCACGGCTGGAGTTCTATCAGGCGGAGGCGGAGCGTCTGGCCCGGCTGGCCGAGCGCAATAATGCGGCACGCAATCGTTTGCAGGAGGTGAGCGCCATGCGCGATGAGCTGCGCGGTCGGCTGCAGCTGATGCAGGCGCAGCTGGGGCTGGCCCGGGAGGAACTGCGCAAGACCGTGCTGGTCGCCCCCTTTGCGGGGGTGGTCAGCGAGCGGATCCGGCATCCCGGTGAGCAGGTGCCGGAGAGTGGGGCGGTGTTGCGGTTGGTGGATGTGGACCAACTGGAACTCAGTGCCAGGGTGCCCTCCGGCGGTATCAGTGGACTGGCTGCGGGGGACCGCCTGCGGGTGCAATACCATGATCAGGAGACCTCAGGTCGCTTGCGTGTGCTGGTGCCGGTGGGGGATGCCTCGCGGCTGTTTGAGATTCGGGTGCAACTGGACATGCCCGACTGGCCTGTGGGTACACCGGTGCGTGTAGCGGTACCCGTGGCACCCCCACGCGATGCCCTGGTGGTGCCCAGGGATGCCCTGGTAATCCGCAGCTTTGGTATCAATGTATTTGTGGTCTCTGCAGAGTTTGCCGCGGAGATGCGTGCGGTAACCCCCGGTTATGGTGAAGCGGACTGGATAGAGGTGGCCGGGATGTTGCAGGCGGGGGATGCAGTGGTGGTACGCGGTAATGAACGTCTGGTGCCGGGCCAGCCGGTGCGCGTGCTGAAACCGTGAAACTGGCCGGACTGGGGCTGGCCAATCCCACTGCGGTGGCGGTGGTGTTGTTGCTGGTGGCCCTGTTCGGTGTACTCAGCTATGTCGGCCTGCCGGTGCAACTGGTTCCCGAGCTGGAGCTGCCCGAGCTCACCATCACCACCGCCTGGCGCTCTGCCTCTGCAGAGGAGGTGGAGTCTGAACTGGTAAAGCCACAGGAGGATGCACTGCGCGGCTTGCCGGGGATGACGGAGCTGGTGGCCCGGGCTCAGCAGGGGCGTGCCGAACTCAATCTCAAGTTCCGGTCCGGTACGCAGTTGTCCCGAGCCCTGGTAGAGGTCCTGAGTCGTCTCAATCAGGTCACGGACTATCCCCCGGATGCCGGCGAACCCTTCATCAGTGCCAGTGGTGCAGAGGCCAATCCCATCGCCTGGTTTATCCTGCAGACCCTGCCGGGCAATCATCTGGATATAGCGGCGTACCGGGATTACGTGATAGAGGTGATCAAGACGCGCATGGAGCGGGTACCCGGGGTGGCCCGCTCCGAGGTCTATGGGGGGCGCACCCAGGAACTGCGGGTCAGCTTTGATCCCTACAAACTGGCTGATGCCGGTATAGATATTCCGATCATCGCAAAATTTGTCGGGGGGTTCAAGGATGTCTCCGGGGGCTTTGTCGATGTAGGTCGACGCGAATACAGTTTGCGTTTCAAGGGGCGCTATACGCTGGATGAGATCGGCGGGATGATTCTCAGCTGGCGGGATGGACACCCCGTGCATCTGCGTGATGTGGCACAGGTAAGCATAGCCCTTGCCGACCCGCGGGACTTTGTGCTGGCCCAGGGACGGGAGTCCATTGCCGTTAATGCCCGCCGGGAGGTGGGGGTGAATGTGCTGGCGGTGATGCAGGGTCTGGATGAGGCCGTACACGAACTCCGGGAGGGCTGGCTGCAGCAGAGTGGTCTCGGCATCCAGCAGGTCTATGATGAAACCGTCTACATCGATTCAGCCATGCGCCTGCTGTTCAGCAATCTGGGGCTGGGTATTGTGCTGGCGGTGGGCGTGCTGTGGCTGTTCCTGCGGAGGTTGCGTGCCACCCTGGTGGTGCTGTTGGCGATCCCCGCCTGTCTGCTGTTTACCTTCACCGTACTGTATCTGGGTGGACGTACCCTCAATGTCATTTCTCTGGCAGGCCTGGCCTTTGCGGTGGGGATGGTGCTGGATGCCTCCATCGTGGTGCTGGAGAATATCGTGCGACTGCGGGAGGACGGTGATACAGCGCCGGGTGTGCGAGCCGTATCCCAGGTGTGGGGGGCGTTGCTGGCGTCCACTGCCACCACGGTGGCGGTGTTTTTGCCGATCCTTTTCCTGCGTAGCGAGGCCGGACAGTTGTTTGCGGATCTGGCGGTGACGCTGGCGGCTGCCATTTGTGCCTCCCTGCTGGTGGCGGTGTATGTGGTGCCCGCCACCGAGGCGAGCTGGGCCGCCCGGTATCAAGCTGCTTCACCCGCAGGCCACAACCGTTGGGACCGCCTCAGCAACGGCATCATGGCATTGACGAATGGACGCTGGCGGCGGGTTGCCTGGATCACGGTACTGCTGGTTACGCCCGTGCTCGGTTGCTGGTTATGGCTACCCAAACTGGATTATCTGCCCACCGGCAATCGCAATCTGGTGTTTGCCTTCGTACAGCCCGCACCCGGCTCAAGCGTGGACTTCCTTGCCACTGAAATGGGCGGCGAGGTGGCCCGCCAGATGGCTCCGCATCTGCCCGGGGGCGGTGCCAAACCTACGGTCAGACACTATTTTTATGTGGGGGTGCGCGGGCAGGTCTTCATGGGGGCCGTGGCGCAGGAGTCCGCTGCGTTGCCGCAGGTGCTGGAGCGGGTCAACCGCCTGCTGTGGTCATTCCCGGATACGCTGGCCTTTACCCGTCAGGCCTCCCTGTTCGGGGGTCTGGGCAGTGGCAATGTCATTGAGATGGATATACAGGGTCGGCAGCTGGAGCCGTTGTACAACGCCGCACTGCGTGCCTATCAGCACATCCAGGAACAGCTGCCGGGGGCCGTGGTGCGCCCCCTGCCCGGTCTGGTAATGGCACGCCCGGAGCTGCGTCTGGTGCCGGACGAGCGTCGCCTTGCCGAGGCGGGCTGGAGTCGTAGCACCCTGGCCAATGTCGTGCGTACCCTGGGAGACGGGTACTATGCAGGGGAATACTTTGATGGGGAGCGCACCCTGGATATCATCGTGCGCTCCACCCCCTGGGCAGTGCCCGGGGAACTGCTGGATGTGCCACTGATAACCGCCACTGCTGCCACGCCACTGCGCTTGGGAGATCTGGTGCGGCTGGAACGCACAGCGGGTGCCGAAGAGATCCGCCGGGTCAATCAGCGCCGTGCGATCAGCCTGCAGATCACCCCACCGCCCGGTATGGCCCTGAATGAGTGTCTGCGTATCCTCAAGGAGCGGGTGGTGCCGGAACTCTGGCAGCAGCTGCCGGCCGATGCATCCATCCATTATCGAGGCACCGCCGAGAAACTTGCCGTGGCGATACGGGAACTGGGCGGCAGTTTTCTGCTGGCAGCGGCTATACTGTATCTGCTGATGAGTGCGCTGTTCCGTTCCTTTGTTTATAGCCTGCTGGTGCTGTGTACCCTGCCATTGGCCACCGTGGGCGGGGTGTTGGCCCTGCGCCTGTTGGGGTTGCCGCTGGATCTGTTGACCATGATCGGCTTCGTGATCCTGCTGGGGCTGGTGGTCAACAACGCCATATTGCTGGTGTATCAGGCACGTGCCGGGGAACAGGAGGGCCTGGCGCGGCACGAGGCCGTGCGGCACGCGGTGCGTATCCGCCTGCGGCCCATCCTGATGAGCACCATGACCAGCATCTTCGGGATGCTGCCACTGATGCTGGTGCCCGGGGACGGGGCTGAGCTGTATAGCGGTCTGGCTGCCGTGATCGTCGGGGGGATGCTGGTCAGTCTGGTGTTTGCGCTGATCCTGTTGCCCAGCCTGTTGCGTATCGGGGAACTGCGATGAGCAGGCGTGGCATCGCTCTGGTGGGGCTCCTGTGCTGGTGTGCAGCGGTGCAGGCCGAGTACTTCCCTCTGGGCACCTCCCGGCTGGTGGGTCGTGCGACAACGGTGACCGCCGCCGAGGAAGATACCCTGCTGGACATTGCCCGTGCCCATGGGCAGGGTTATGATGATATACACCTCGCCAATCCACATCTGGATTCATGGTCCCCGGGGGCCGGTGCACAGGTCCACATACCCGCCCTGTACGTGCTGCCTGACCCTGCCCGAGCGGGGATCGTACTGAATGTTCCGGAAATGCGCATCTATTTCTTTCAGACCGGACAGCAACGGGTATGGACCTACCCGGTAGGGATAGGTCGGGAAGGGTGGTCCATCCCCTTCGCCCGCACCCGGGTCAGTGCCAAGCAGAAACATCCCGCCTGGATTCCACCGCAGTCGATCCGCGCGGAGTATGCCAGTCAGGGTGAGCCCTTGCCCGCACGAGTCCCTCCGGGACCGGATAATCCGCTGGGCGACTATGCCATTCGACTGGGGCTGCCGAGCTACCTGATCCACGGCACCAACAAGCCCTCCGGCATCGGCATGCGTGTCAGCCATGGCTGCATACGCATGTATCCAGAGGACGTTGAGGCGCTATTTCCACTGGTCCCCATCGGGCTACCCGTGGAGATCATCAACCAGCCGGTCAAGGTCGGCAGACGCGGGGAACTGCTGTTTCTGGAGGTGCACCCGGAACTGCACGAGGAGCAACAGCCCCATGAGACCCGCGTGCTGAACACCCTGCAACAGGTAGAGCAACAGGCGGGCAGACGGGACTACCGTCTGGATATGGAACTGGTCACCGAACTGCTACGCCACCCGCGTGGCGTGCCCGTGGCCATCGGCATCCTGCAACAATGATTGCCCGCCGGCCGCCATGGTGACGACCGGCAGGTGCACAGGGGTTGTTACTTGCGCATGCTCTTGTGGAACATACGGTCCATACGATCCCGGTTCTCATTACAGCAGCTCTGGGCTGATTCAGCCGCAGACTTGGCCTGACTGGCATCGTAGGCAGCCTCCGAGGCAACGGACAGGGCATTGTCCGCCCTCTGGCCAGCACTCGTAGCGGCCTCCAGGGCCTGACGGGCCATACGCTCAATCTCTGCCATTTTACCCGCATCAGCAGCTTGGGGTGGCACACAGGCCCCCAGTGCAGACAGGGTCAGGGCAAGACAAGCAAATCGTGTCAATTTTGCGTACATGACGGTATATTCCTCCTGTTGATTGGACCGATGATCGGTCATCCAAGTGGGGATCATGCCCGATCAGGCGGCTCAATGCAAGCCCGGCGATGCAACTGCCAGCACAAAGTGGACTGTCCGCCTCTGGCGCATCGCGGAAATCCCCCGCCGACAAGCCGCGGGGTGCACGGCCCGGGTGGGCAGTCCCTACCGGGGCAGGTGGGCCAGACCTTGTTCCAGGCGTTGCAGTGCCTCCGGGCTCGCGGTGGGTCCCAGGGCACCATAGGACAGGCGTATCCAGCCGGGTTCATGGATGCCGAAGCAGTCGCCGGGGACGGTGAGTATGCGGTGCTCGCGCACCAGCCACTCCACCAGGGCGCGTGGCTGCATGCGGGTGGGCAGTCCCTACCGGGGCAGGTGGGCCAGACCTTGTTCCAGGCGTTGCAGTGCCTCCGGGCTCGCGGTGGGTCCCA
>DKIB01000036.1:7204-26239 GCA_002454015.1 Proteobacteria bacterium UBA6729 | reverse complement strand
CAGCCGTTCCCGGCAGTAGCGACTGCCCTGTTGCAGTGCCGCCAGGGCGGCGAGCTGGTTGGGTATGGGCGGGGAGATCAGGATGGTGTCCTGCAGTTTGGTGAGGGCCGGTTGCAGGCGTTCAGGATAGACCATGTAGCCAACGCGCCAGCCGGCCATGCCATAGCCCTTGGAGAATGAATACAGGGAGACGGTACAGTCGGCTGCCCGGGCGGCGGGCGAATAGTGTTGGGCGTCGTAGGTGTAGTACTCGTAGGCCTCATCACTGATGTGCAGCAGGCCATGGTGCTGGCACAGCTGATTGATGGCGCGCAGGGTGTCTGCCGGATAGATCACCCCGGTGGGATTGTTGGGAGAGATGGTAACCACTGCGCGGGTGGCGGGGCCGATGAGTGGTTCAATGGCGGCGGGGTCGGGGATGCCGTTGGGGGAGAGGGGCACGTGACGCACCCGGGCGCCGGCCATGGTGATCGCCATCTCGTGATTGAAATAGCTGGGCAGCGGCAGGATCAGCTCATCCCCGGGGTTGGTGGCAGCCAGTACCGTGTAGTAGAACGCCATGTTGGAGCCTGCGGTGACCAGCAGACCGGGGACCTGCCGGATGTTGTTTTCCTGTGCCAGCTTCTGTCGCAGTGCCTCCAGCAACTCGGGCAGGCCATTGGTCGGGCCATAGTTGCCGTGGGTGGGCGCTGCTACGTTATGCACCTCGGGGGGAGGGCCAAACCAGGGAATGCCCTGGGCCAGCGACAGCGTGCCGGGTCGGGTCAGGGTATGGTTAAGCCAGGGGATGACAGGGGCCTGGACCTGATCCAGACGCCCCGGCATTACTGTCGTCGCTGACTGAACCGGGTACGCAGGAATGCCATCTGATCCGCCAGGATACGGCGGTTGGACAGTGCCAGGTACTCAGCCCAGTTGGGGGCGTAGGGGATCGCCAGCAGCGGCATATTGGCCTGCTCCGGGGTGCGTCCGCCCTTGCGGGTGTTGCAGCGGTAGCAGGCGGTCACTACATTGGACCAGCAGTCCGTGCCGCCCTGCGAGATCGGGGTGACGTGATCCCGGGTCAGGTGCTGGCACTCATTGCCACAGTACATGCACAGGTGTGCATCGCGCAGGAACAGTTCCCGGTTGGTCAGTGGCGGAATGGTGCGGCGCCCGCGGCTACGCCTGTGGGCGCGGCGAATGGCGATGATCGAGTTGATCCGCATCCGCGAGCGCAGACCACTGCTGCGTGAGTAGCCACCGCGAAATTCCAGCACCCGCTCCCCGGCGGTCCAGGCCACCAGATCACGGCAGTACAGGCACACAGCCTCCTGCCAGGGCACCCAGGTTACCGGGATGCCAGACAGGTCCAGACGCAGGATCAATGGCGCGTTCATCCCTCTCATTGTCCATGATTGGACGGCAAAATCAAGGTGTGGCCTTCCTGTAACGGCTGTGCCATGGCCGTGGCAGTCAGCACTGCCAGTGCCAGGCTGCCGCCCTCCGGGTGCGGTGCGGCATGCACCACCTCTCCGGCGGGTTTCCCGGTGTGCAGCAGGATGGGGGTACCGGCCTGCAGGGGCTGCGTGCTGCGCAGTGTGCAGAGGCGACGTTTCAGTGTGCCGCGGTGTTGCAGGCGGATGATCACCTCCTGTCCCGGGTAACAGCCTTTGTTGAAGTCCAGGCCACCCAGCCGGTCCAGTTCCAGTGCCTGTGGCAGGTGCTTGTCGCTGGAGGCCAGGCTGATGCGTGCCAGGCGGGCGGATATCTCCAGCAGTGCCCAGGCTGCGTCGGTCCCGGTTGGCAGCCCCGCCTGCACGGCCTGTGCATGGATGGTGCTGAGGGTCTCCGGCTGACCACAGAGCAGGTGCCACGGGGTAGCGCCAGGCAGGCGGATGGTCACGTGCTCCAGCTCGCCATGCACCTGCATGGGTTGAGTGGGCAGGCGGTGGGGGTCGCCTGCCAGGCCCAGGCAGGCCAGCCCGGCGGGCTGGATCCGAACCCGGGAGGCCAGTACATACTTGCCGAGTTCGGCCTGCACGGCAGTGAGCAGATCCAGGGAGAGCAGCAGTTGCAGACTGTCCTGCCATTCGTACAGGATAAAGTTGCTGAGGGTGCGACCATTGGGCCTGCACAGGGCACCGAACTCGGCGTGTTCCGTATCAACGGCTACCGGGTTGCTGAGTATGCGCTGCAGAAAATCACGGCCATCAGCACCACTGACTCGCAGTACGCCCAGCGTCGACAGCTCTGCTGCCAGACCGGGTTGCGTGGTCACTTGCTGCCGGCGCGGATGCGTTGCAGCAGTTGTGCGGTGGTTGCATCCGGTGCGGCCTGCTCACCGACTATACAGGCCAGCAGCTCCGGTTCCGGGTACTCCAGCAGTACTGCCAGACAGCGACGTTCCCGGGGGGTCAGCGCATCGTAGCGATGGCGCATAAAGTCTTCCAGCAACACCCCGGTCTCGCGCAACCCACGCCTGCACTTCCACAACAAGCGGCGATGTTCGGTACCGGCGTTGGACATCAGAGGGTACGCGCCAGCAGCAGCTTCTTGATCTCGGCGATGGCCCGGGCCGGGTTCAGTCCCTTGGGGCAGGACTGGGTGCAGTTCATGATGGTGTGGCAGCGAAACAGTTTGAAGGGATCCTCCAGCTCATCCAGGCGCCCCCCCGTGTCCTGATCGCGGCTGTCGACGATCCACCGATAGGCCTGCAACAGGACGGCCGGGCCCAGATAGCGGTCACCATTCCACCAGTAACTGGGGCAACTGGTAGAACAGCATGCACACAGGATGCACTCATACAGGCCGTCCAGTTCAGCGCGCTGCCCCGAAGACTGCAGCTGCTCGCGGCCCTGCGGCTGGTTGTCGGCACGCAACCAGGGGCGCACTGCCGCATACTGGGCGTAGAATCCTGACATGTCAGGCACCAGATCCTTGAGCACCGGCATATGTGGCAGGGGGTATACATGGATATCGCCTTTGGCGGGGAGGGCCTGCGTGCACGACAGGGTGTTGGCACCGTTGACGTTCATGGCGCAGGAGCCACAGATGCCCTCTCTGCAGGAGCGCCGGAAGGTAAGGGTGGAATCCAGATGATCCTTGATGTAGAACAGGGCATCCAGAACCATCGGGCCACAGCGTTGCGGATCGATCTCGTAACAATCCAGTTGTGGGTTGCCGCCCTGATCCGGGTTCCAGCGGTAGACGTGTACACGGCGACGCTGACCACCGCCTGCTTCTGTGTGCCGGGTACCCGGGCGTACCCGGGATGCGGCGGGGAGTCTGAATTTAGCCATAGCGTTTTCTCCTCAGTGCATTAATAGACCCGCGGCTTCGGCGGGATTAGCTGCACATCCGTACTCAGGGTACGCATGTGCACGGGGCGGTAGTCAAAATGGACCTTGCCGTTTACATCCAGACGACACAGGGTATGTTTCAGCCAGTTTGTATCGTCGCGTTCCGGGTGATCCTCGCGGGCATGTGCACCCCGACTTTCCGTGCGATTCAGGGCGCTGTTGATGCTGACCAGTGCGTTGGCAAGCAGGTTGCGCAGTTCCCAGGTCTCGGCGAGGTCGGTGTTCCAGATCAGGGAGCGATCCTGCACCCGGATGTCCGCCATGCCCTGCCAGAGTTCTGCCATCTTGGCGCTGCCCTTGCTCAACACCTCTGCGGTGCGGAACACCGAGGCATAGCTCTGCATGGTGCGCTGCATGCGCAGGCGCAGTTCCGCGGTGGGGGTGCTGCCGGAGGCATGGCGCATGCGGTCAAAGGCATCAAGGATGCGCTGTTCCACGTCAGCCGGTGGGGCGGGATGGGCCTGCCCGGGGCGGATCAGGCTGGCACAGCTCTCGGCCGCGGCCCGCCCGAACACAATCAGGTCCAGCAGTGAGTTTGAGCCGAGCCGATTGGCACCGTGTACCGACACGCAGGCGGCTTCACCGATGGCCCACAGGCCGGGAACCACCGTCTCCGGGTTACCGTCCACCACCTGCAGTGCCTGCCCATGATGATTGGTGGGGATGCCGCCCATGTTGTAATGGACCGTCGGGATAACCGGGATGGGTTCACGGGTCACATCCACCCCGGCAAAGATGCGTGCTGATTCGGCAATGCCCGGCAGACGCTCCTGGATCACGGCAGCATCCAGATGTTCCAGATGCAGGTGGATCAGATCCTTGTGCTCACCCAGGCCACGGCCTTCACGGATCTCCATGGTGATCGCCCGGCTGACCACATCGCGGGAAGCCAGATCGCCGGCGGAGGGTGCGTAGCGCTTCATGAAACGTTCCCCCTCGGAGTTTTGCAGGTAGCCCCCTTCGCCGCGGGCGCCCTCGGTGATCAGACAGCCGGCATTGTAGATGCCGGTCGGATGAAACTGGATGAATTCCATATCCTGCAGGGGCAGGTTGGCGTGCAGTGCCATGGCATTGCCATCGCCGGTACAGGTGTGGGCCGAGGTGCAGGAAAAGTAGGCACGTCCGTATCCGCCGGTGGCCATGATGACTGCATGGGCGCGGAAGCGGTGCAGGGTGCCATCCTCCAGACACCAGGCCAGGATGCCACGAGAGCAGCCGGCATCATCCATCAGCAGATCCAGCGCAAAGTACTCGATGAAGAAGATGGCGTTGTGCTTCAGTGATTGCTGGTACAGGGCATGCAGGATGGCGTGCCCGGTGCGATCTGCCGCAGCACAGGTGCGCTGGGCGGTGCCCTCGCCGAAGTGCGTGGTCATGCCGCCGAAGGCGCGCTGGTAGATATGGCCGTCTTCAGTGCGCGAGAAGGGCACGCCATAGTGCTCCAGTTCAATCACCGAGGCGGCTGCCTCACGACACATGTACTCAATCGCATCCTGATCACCCAGCCAGTCAGAGCCCTTTACGGTGTCGTACATGTGCCAGCGCCAGTCGTCCTCCCCCATGTTGCCCAGGGCAGCACTGATGCCGCCCTGGGCCGCAACGGTATGGCTGCGGGTCGGAAACACCTTGGTGATACAGGCCGTAGACAGGCCCTTGGCGGCCATGCCCAGCGTGGCTCGCAGTCCGGCGCCGCCAGCCCCGACCACGACCACATCGTAGCAGTGATCGATAACCTTGTAACTCACAGGTAGCTTCCGAACATGACGCGCAACACGGCGTACACCGCCAGTCCTCCGACCAGCAACACCAGTGCCTGTACCACGGCGAGTGTGGCCACCTTCTCAAAACCCTCGTCGGCGTAATCCTCTATGATCACCCGCAGGCCGAGCCAGGCGTGGTAGAACAGCAGGGGCAGAAACAGCAGTAACAACCCGCCGTCCACCGGATGGGCGATCCACGCCCGCACCTCGGCATATTCGCTGCGCACCAATCCGATCACGGAAACCACAAACCAGATCGACAGCGGCACCAGTGCTGCCCCGCTCAGCCGTTGTGCCCACCAGTGCCGTACGCCCTGCCGGGCCGAGCCCAGATCACGGTATGCACTCATGCCAGCATCCAGGTGCTGGTGGTCAGGACCACGGTCGCTGCCAGCACTGCCCAGGCAGAGGCGTTGGCATGGTGCAACGCAAAGCCATAGCCTGCATCCCAGAACAGGTGGCGGATGCCGTTGCACAGGTGATAGTAGAGGCACAGCGTCCAGAGCAGCAGGCCGCAGAGTCCGTACCAGGACAGCAGCTGCGCCTGGAAGTGTCCGTAGGCCGCCGGCCCTACCGCTATCGTCAGCAGGCCCAGACCCAGCAACAGCGTGCCCAGACTCAGGAGCAGGCCGGTGATGCGATGGGCGATGGACAGGGCCGAGGTCAGATACCAGCGGTAAATCTGTGCATGTGGCGAGGTCGGGCGCGGTGAGCTGTGCAAGGGCAGTCCTAAAAATCTATGCAACGGCCCTGCCGTTCCCAGTCCCCGTAGCGGGTGGGCTCAAGTCCCTTCGGTCCATGCAGTTCTACAGGCTTGCGCCCGGGGGGCACGGTGGCCCGGTCAGGCACAGCCACGCCCGCTGTGTCAACAGCCTTATCGATGTTGGTATTGTCCACGGGAAGTCCTCGCCCTCCAGTATCCCCCAGTCCACCTGCACAATGCAAGTGTCTGTTTCAGCGGGGGTTCAGCCGGGTCAGGGCAGCAGCCAGATCTGCACGCAGGTCAGCCGGGTCCTCCAGTCCTGCGGAGATCCGTACCAGTCCCTCGGTGATACCGATTTGCTGGCGTTCTGCAGGGGTCAGGCGCCAATGGGTGGTGGTCGCCGGATGGGTAATGGTGCTGCGGGTATCGCCCAGATTCGCCGTGATGGAGTACAGCCGGACCTGGTCGATCAATGCCCAGGCCGCCTCCCTGCCTCCCTGCACCACAAAGGCGATAATGCCTCCATAGCCATCTTGTTGCCGTGCAGCAAGCGCATGTTGCGGGTGGCTGCGCAGGCCCGGGTAGTACACACGCTCTACCCGGGGTACGGATTGCAGCCACTCGGCGAGTTCCATGGCATGTGCACAATGTGCCTGCATGCGTACGGCCAGGGTCTCCAGTCCCTTGCTGAAGACCCAGGCATTGAATGGGCTCAGGCTTGGACCCGCGGTGCGCAAAAAGGCGAACACCTCCTCCTCCAGCTGTGCCACAGAGCCCAGTACCGCACCGCCCACACAGCGGCCCTGACCATCCAGATATTTGGTGGCCGAGTGGACCACCAGGTCGGCACCGTGTTGCACAGGTCGTTGCAGGATGGGTGTACAGAAGCAGTTGTCCACCGCCAGCAGGCAGCGGTGTTGTCTGGCCAGTTCCGCAAGCCGGGCAATATCCGCAATGGCGGTCAGTGGATTGGACGGGGTTTCCAGGAACAGCAGTCGCGTCTGTGGACGGATGGCCGCCTGCCAGGCTGCATAGTCGGTGAGGGACACAAAACTGACGGCTATGCCGACGCGTTGCAGCACCGTCTTGAACAGCATGATGGTGGTGCCGAACAGATCGATCGCCGCCACCAGATGATCGCCGTGGCGCAGCAGTCCAAGGCACAGACTGAGTATGGCCGCCATGCCGGAGGCCGTGGCGATGCCGCGTTCGGTGCCCTCCAGCTTGGCCAGACGCTGTTCAAAGGTACGTACTGTAGGGTTGGTGAAGCGTGAGTAGATATTGCCGGGCTGATCCCCGGAAAAGCGCGCTGCCGCCTCTGCCGCGGATCGAAAGGCAAAGCTGGAGGTCAAAAACAGCGCCTCGCTTTGTTCTCCCTCGGGGGTGCGCAGTGTGCCGGCGTGTACTGCACAGGTACGGGGGCGGTCCTGGGCAGTCATGGCTCGGAGGATGGCCTGGTGTACTGCATGACCATGCAGTTCCGTGGCACCTTCAGGGGGTGCCGGAGGTCAACTCGCGGAACCGTTGCAGCTGGGCCTCATGGTCAGCGATGATTTGCTGTTGTTCAGCGCGTTTGGTCTCGATGAACTGCTGGTTGTCGGTGATCTGACTCTGCGTGGAACGGACGGTCTGTACCAGATGTTCGGGGGGGGGATCGCCCTTGTCCTGGTAGAACTGGATGCGTTCCTGCACGGTTTGCAGTTGCGCTTCCAGCTTCTTGATGCGTTCCCCGGTCAGGGTGATCTGTCCATCCAGGGTCTGTACCTTGTCGTTTTGGGAGCGTGTGATGTCGCTCTCATCCGCAAAGGTACGCAACAACACCTCGTCCATGCGTTTCTGGATCTCGGCCTGACGGCGGGCCTCCTCGTCCTGCTGTTGTTGTTGTTTCAGCTGATCGATCTCCTCGGCTGTAGCGGCCTTGTCTACCCGCTCAACCACCAGACCTTCCTCGTCACGTACCTCGTGACCCTGCTGCGAGTACTCGGGTGGTACCTTGTCGCCACACTCCCGGTTGCCATCGGCATCGGTCCAGCACTTGATACGCCCCCAGGCGGGGGTGTGCAGGGCGCAGGCCAGCACCAGCAGCCAGAGCAGTCGCGTGCTCATGACCCGCCGCACGGGCGCACCCCCGCCATCGCTGACGGGTGACGGGCACCGCTCGTGCATACTCGTGACCATGCCCGGATTATACGCCATCCGGTTCCGGCTTGTCCAGCGGTGGCCCATCAGGCCGCAGGAGGTGCGCCCGGTCACGGTAGGCGGGCAGCTCTGCAAGTCGTGCAGCGAGCTGCTGCAGGTTGATGATGGCGCAACAGCGCAGCCCGGTGTCCCGGGTGAGTCGCGCCCGGCAGAGGCTGCCGTCGGCCTCCTGTGCGCCCCGGTCCAGGGCGACCGCCAGAGCGACGGGCAGTCCCCCCCTGTGCCTGAGCAACGCGACGGACTGGCGTGCCGCCGTACCCGCAGTCAGTACATCATCGATCAGCAGTATTTTGCGGCCCCTGGGGTCAGCACCACTGAGGATGCCGCCTTCACCGTGGTCCTTGCTGACCTTGCGGTCATGGCAGAAGGGTACGGGCCGGTCCAGTCGCCCGGCCAGGGCTGCCGCCGTGGCGGTTACCAGTGGAATGCCTTTGTAGGCCGGACCGAACAACAGTTCGAATTCAATGCCGGATTTGATTATCATGGCTGCGTAGTAGCTCCCCAGCTGCCGTATTGCCCCACCTTCGCTGAAGGCGGCAGTATTGAAGAAGTAGGGACTGCGGCGACCGGACCTGAGTGTGTAGTCGCCAAACTGCAGGGCCTGCTGCTGTAGAGCGAAGTCAACGAATGGCTGTGTATTCATGCGTGTAATTTCCCTGAATCTGAATGGTATCCGTGCAGCGCACCGGAAGGGGTGCTTCCGGTGGCTGCCCCGCCAGCAGGCGGATGTAGTGTGCCTGCAGGAGACACGTGCACAGGTCGGGCAGCTGGACCCGGTGCTGCTGCATCCCCGTCGGCAGTATGCCTATTTTAACGATGCCGAGAAGAAAGGCTATGCAGGGGTGGCCCTGTACAGCCGACGACAGCCGGATCGGGTGGTGCGCGGTCTGGGCTGGGCGTCGGCGGACCGTGAGGGCCGCTACCTGCAGGCTGATTTTGGCGATTTGAGTGTGGCCTCCATCTATCTGCCGTCGGGCTCCTCCGGGGCGGAGCGGCAGGCGGTCAAGTTTGATTTTTTGCAACGTATGCGCAAGCCCCTGCAGCAGCTGCGCCGGGATGGTCGCAGCTATATGCTCTGTGGGGACTGGAATATTGCCCATCAGCAGCGGGATCTGGAGAACTGGCGGGGCAATCGCAACAACTCGGGATTTCTGCCAGAGGAGCGGGCCTGGATGGACTGGCTATACGGCGAACTGGGTCTGGTGGATGCCTTCCGGGTACTGAATCAGGAGCACGGGCAGTACACCTGGTGGTCAAACCGCGGGCGGGCGTGGGACAAAAACGTCGGCTGGCGCATCGATTATCAGGTGATCACGCCGGATCTCAGGGAGTGCGTACGCAAGGTCAGCATCTACAAACGACAGCGGTTTTCGGACCATGCCCCGTTGATCATCGATTATGACTGTGATGCGTTGTTCAGTCGATGAAGAACTGGCGCGTGAACTGCAGTTCAATGGCCTGTGCTGCGCCGTATGGCAACACGCTCAGCTGGTAGTTGTAGGTTTCCTGGTTGGTGATCGGCATCTCGGCGATGTAGTAGATGGCATCCCCCTGCGCCAGCTCGCGCATCTGCAGCTGACGCAACTGGCCGCTCAGGTTCACCGCAGTGGCAGTGATGCGCGCCGACACCGCCTTGCCACGCCCATCCGCCGCCACATTCTTCAGCACGGCGATATTCAGCATGGCCCGGTTCTGGCTGCGGACGATGCCATAGTTCTGCGCGGCCTGTTCGGTCAGCGTAGCGGTGGTGAAGGCGTTGTAGTGCACGGTGTAGGGCCCGGACTCACTGTATTGCTCTGCCCCGGCGAGTGCCGGGATGACGCACACTGCCCACAGCGCCAACCGCCAGATCTGGGTACGCTCTCTCATGGCCCGAAATATAACACAGTTAGCGTTGCTGTGTGCAAGTTTTTCTGTCTTCAGGATATGTTGCGTTGCAGCCTGTAAATGGCGATTTCACCAAGCAGGTTTGGCAGAATATTCATTCCCGCACGGGTGCGATGAGAATGATCCACCGTGGTGCGATGCAATATGCGCAGGCGATTCTGCTGACACAGTTCCTCAAAATCGCGCACCGTGCAGGGGTGAATGCTGGTGCTGGAGTACCAGGGCTGCGGAACGGCACGTACCCCGGGTATACGACCTGCCAACAGGCGCAGGCGGCAACGCCAGTGCCCCAGATTCGGGAAGGTGACGATGCCCTCCTTGCCGATACGCAGCATATCATCCAGCAGACGGTGCGGGTAGCTCACTGCCTGCAGGGTCTGTGTCATGATCACATAGTCAAAGGTATGGTCGCGAAATGCGCTCAGCCCGGCATTCAGGTCGTACTGAATGACCTGCACCCCGGCCTGCAGGCACTGCACCACATTATCCGGGTCTATTTCCAGCCCGTAACCGGTGACCTGTCGTTCTGTCTGCAGGTGGGCGAGCAGGGCACCATCCCCACAGCCCAGATCCAGCACATGTGCACCCGGGCGTATCCATTCTGCGATACGGGCGTGATCGGGTCGCAGCGTCATCGGCGGTTACGGGCGATGCCCTGCAGTACGGTACGTATCACCCGGTGGTATTGGGGGATGGGGGTCAGAAAGGAATCGTGGCCGCGGGTCGATTCCACCTCCACATAGCTGACCTTTCGTCCCCCCTCCATGAGGGCATCGACCAACTCATGCGAGCGATGCGGAGAGAAGCGCCAGTCACTCTGAAACGACAGCACATGGAAGCGAGCCCGGGCCTGCTCCAGAACCTGTGCCAGACTGCCACCCGCCGCCGGATCAAAGTAGTCCAGTGCCCGGGTCATCAGCAGGTAGCTATTGGCATCAAAGTGTTCCACGAATGACTGGCCCTGATGGCGCAGGTAGCTTTCCACCTCAAACTCAACATCGTAGCCGAAGCGGATGTGCCCGTGACTGAGGTCGCGACCGAACCTCTGGTCAAGGGTATCATCAGACAGGTAGGTGATATGCCCCAGCATTCTGGCCAGCATCAGACCGCGTTTGGGTGTAGTGCCGTGCTCGTAGTAGCGACCGCCATGAAAGTCGGGGTCAGAGCGTATGGCCTGGCGGGCCACCTCGTTGAAGGCGATATTCTGTGGTGACAGGTAGGCGGCTGCGGCAATAACGAAGGCGCATTCAATACGGTCCGGCAGGTCTATGGCCCACTGTAATGCCTGCATGCCCCCCAGGCTGCCTCCGATCACGGCGGCCCAGCGCGTAATCCCCAGCGCATCCGCCAACAACGCCTGGGAGGCTACCCAGTCGGGGACGGTGACCAGCGGAAAGTCCGGGCCGTACCGCTGGCCGGTGCGCGGGTTGATGGAGGTCGGGCCGCTGGAACCCTCGCAGCCGCCCAGATTGTTCGGGCAGACCACATGGAAATGATCGGTGTCTATGGGCTTGCCGGGCCCGATCATATTGTCCCACCACCCGGGCTTGGTATCGGCCATGGAGTGATAGCCGGCGGCATGATGATTGCCGCTGAGTGCATGACAGATCAGGATGGCGTTGCTCCGATCCGCACGCAGCTGCCCATAGGTTTCACAGGCCAGCTCAAACTCCGGCAATACCGCTCCCGAGCACAGCTTGAATGGCTGTCCATAGTGAAACCGTTCGGCTTCCACCAGACCGACCGAGTCTGCAGGGAGCTGCTCAGGCATGGCGTGCTACGGACGAGTCGTTCTGTATCATGGGCGCATCAGCAGCATGGCCTGATCATGCAGTGGATCATGCACCAGGATCAGGGTCAGGTACAGCAGTACACAGATGATCATCGGCGACAGGTCAAAGTGACTGCGTGGTGGCAATACGCGTGGCAGCAGCACGCGATGCAACACGTACAGTATCGGTACATTGATATCGATCAGCAGGGCGAGCAGGGGGGATTGGGTACCAGGGTTTATCCACGACATGACGGCCATGACGATAATAGAGAACAGATAAATGTGAATCAGGCTTTTCAGGAGTTCGGTCAGTGACAACAGCACACCGCCCGGCAGTGTCATGGGCATGCCCTTGAGCTGATACAGGAAGACGAGCTCCATAAATTGCAGCACGAACAGGATGATCAGGATGCAGGTTCCGGCACCACAATATTTCGGCAGTACGCGGCGCAACCATTGCACCGGCGGCGCGGTGACGGTGACCAGTGCCATGGCCAGCGGGTTGCGGTAATTGGTCTGGGAATACCCCAGAATCAGACGCACCAGAAACAGCAATATGTAGACCCCGAACAGAAACTCGATCAGGAATTCCAGTGCCCTGTGCAGATAGATCGGCATGGCGGGTTACGGCCCGGTGTCCGCGGCATCGGCCAGTGCGCTGGAGCGGCGGTGGGCGGCTTGCAGGGCACGCGCCATCAGCTCGTCCAGTCCGCCGTCCAGCAGCACCTGTACGGCGGCCTCGGTGGCACCGCCCGGGGAACTGACCTGTTGGCGCAGGCTGGCGGTGTCAATGGTGGCCGTGTTGGCGAGTCGGGCCGCCCCGGCTGCGGATTGCAGGGCCAGCTGCCGGGCCTGTACCGGGTCCAGGCCCAGACCCACTGCATGGCGTTCCAGCAGTTCCATGAGCAGGAAGAAATAGGCGGGCCCACAGCCGGACACCGCGGTCACTGCGTCCATCAACTGTTCACGCTCCAGCCACAGCACAGCGCCCACCGCGCGCATGATGGTCTCTGCCAGCTCCCGCACCGGGGCAGTCTCCGCTGCATCGGTATACAGCGCCGTGATCCCGGCGTTGATGCAGGCGGGCAGATTGGGCATGGCACGTACGATGTGGCGTGCCCCGCCCAATGTGCGCCGCAGCTGTTTGATGCGCACCCCGGCCATGATCGACAGCACGGCTGCCGTTGTCGGCAGGGCTGCGAGTGCGGTCAGGGCCTGCCCGGCCTGCCGGGGTTTTACCGCCAGAATGACCAGTTCTGTCGCAGTCGTCCCGACCGTATCGGCACAATGGATGCCATAGCGCCCGGCGACCCGGCTGCATTGCTGCGGGTCCGCATCCACGCCCTGCAGCTGTGTCGTGGGCAGACCCACATGGAGCAAGCCGCGGATCAGGCTGCTACCCATGTTGCCACAGCCGATGACGGTAATATGGGTGTGATTCAGGTCCATGTGTGGGTCGGGTGCGGTGTGCATGCGGGTGTGCTCCCTGCCGCACCAGTGTACCCAGTCCCGGGCGATATGTTTATTTTTTATTATTTTTCATGGAGTTATGAGTGGTACCCTGGGATACTGCAGGGTACGTGGAGGCCACCTGTGCGGGGGGGGGGCAGACAATCTGTGTTATGATGAAACGCAACCGTCAGCAGGGGTGTGCAGCCCGGTCTGCGGGGGGCCTGCCGGGTGATGGCAGGCAGATTCTGTTCGGGGAGGCCGAGACAAAATGGACATAGGCGAACTGCTGGCCTTCGGGGTCAAAAACGGGTGCTCGGATCTGCATCTCTCGGCGGGGTTGCCACCACTGATTCGCGTGGACGGTGATGTGAGACGCATCAATATGCCGGCCCTGGAGCACAAGGAGGTGCATGACATGGTGTATGACATCATGACGGACAAGCAACGCAAGGAGTTTGAGGAATTTCTGGAGTGTGACTATTCCTTTGAGATCCCCAATCTGGCGCGTTTTCGGGTTAATGCCTTCAACCAGAACCGCGGTTGCGGTGCAGTGTTTCGTACCATTCCTTCGGAGATCCTCAGTCTGGAGCAGTTGAAGGCCCCGGATATCTTCAAGCAGATCGCTGACGCCCCGCGTGGTGTGGTGCTGGTGACCGGTCCCACGGGTTCGGGCAAATCGACCACGCTGGCCGGTATCGTCAATCACAAGAACGAAAGCGAATATGGTCACATCCTCACCATTGAGGACCCCATTGAGTTCGTGCACCAGAGCAAGAAGTGTCTGATCAACCAGCGTGAGGTACATCGCGACACGCTGGGCTTTAATGAAGCGTTGCGCTCGGCGCTGCGTGAGGACCCGGATGTGATTCTGGTGGGTGAGATGCGTGACATAGAGACCATTCGTCTGGCCCTGACCGCTGCCGAGACCGGTCATCTGGTGTTTGGCACCCTGCACACCAGTTCAGCGGCCAAGACCGTAGACCGGATAGTGGATGTGTTTCCCGCCGCGGAGAAGGATATGATCCGCACCATGCTGTCCGAGTCACTGCGCTCGGTGATCTCCCAATCCCTGCTGAAAAAGGTCGGTGGTGGTCGGGTGGCGGCGCATGAGATCATGGTGGGGACCCCCGCGATCCGCAACCTGATCCGGGAGAACAAGATCGCGCAGATGTACTCGGCCATACAGACCGGCCAGAAATTTGGCATGCAGACGCTGGATCAGGATCTGCAGCGTCTGTTGCGGGCGGGGGTGATCACCAAACAGGAGGCCCAGAGCAAGGCCACCAACAAGGAGTCCATCGGCTAAGGTTGACGAGGTATATTGAGGTAGGCGATTATGGAACGGGAGGATGCGATAAAATTCATGCGGGAGCTGTTGACGGCCGTGGTCAAGAAGAAGTCCTCTGACCTGTTTATTACAGAGGGGTTTCCGCCGGCCATCAAGCTGCAGGGCAAGGTGACACCGATATCGCAGACGAAGTTGAGTGCCAATGATACGCGTGCGCTGACTTACTCGGTCATGAATGACAGGCAGCTCAGGGAGTATGAGGCCACCAAGGAGTGCAATTTTGCGATAGCCCCCAGGGGGATCGGTCGCTTTCGGGCCAACGCCTACATACAGCAGGGCTTCTGTGGCATGGTGATCCGCAAGATCGATGTCAATGTCCCGACGCTGGAGGAGCTCAATGTGCCCACCGTGTTGCAGGACATAGCCATGAGCAAGCGTGGCCTGGTCATTCTGGTTGGTGGTACGGGTACCGGCAAGTCCACCACCCTGGCGGCAATGATCAATTATCGCAATATAAACAGTAAAGGGCATATCATTACCATTGAGGATCCCATTGAGTATGTACATGAGCACATAAATTGTGTAATCATGCAACGCGAGGTGGGGGTGGACACCGACAGTTGGGAGGTCGCCCTGAAAAACACCTTGCGTCAGGCCCCGGATGTGATCCTGATCGGTGAGATCCGTGATCAGGAAACCATGGAACATGGCATTGCCTTTGCCGAGACCGGCCATCTGGCCATGGCGACCCTGCATGCCAACAGTGCCAATCAGGCACTGGATCGCATTATCAACTTCTTCCCGGAGGATCGCAAGGATCAACTGTTGCTGGACCTTTCATCCAATGTACGTTCCATCATCTCCCAGCGTCTGTTGAAGAAGGTTAATACCAAGCACGAACGTGTCGCTGCCATTGAGATAATGATCAATACGCCCTACGTATCTGACCTGATCCTGAAGGGCGATGTGCACAAGATCAAGGAGCAGATGGCGCGTGGCAAGCAGGAGGGTATGCAGACCTTTGATCAGGCACTGTTTGAC
Organism: Proteobacteria bacterium UBA6729; assembly: GCA_002454015.1. Taxonomy (GTDB): domain Bacteria; phylum Pseudomonadota; class Gammaproteobacteria; order Porifericomitales; family Porifericomitaceae; genus UBA6729. The sequence continues at coordinate 10,794 of DKIB01000036.1, read as the reverse complement.
CTGTACGAGGACGGCAAGATCGCCTATGAGGATGCATTGCGCAATGCGGACTCCATGAACCAGCTGCGGCTGCGGATAAAACTGGAAGGCAAGGCTGCTCAGGACAAGGATGCCATGTCGGGGCTGGATCACCTGTCGATCACCGATAAGGAAGAGGAAGTCGGTGGCATGTTGCGTCGTTAGTTATGGGTATGTTGTACAGCATGGCAGGTGCTGACTGATGGCAACCACTCCCGCAGATACCTTGGCGGAGCCGCTGGACACCGGGCCGGTCGACGCTGCTGAAAGCCCCGCAGTCACCGCAGGCTTTGATATCAAGCCCTACCTGCGGCTGATGATTGAGAAGGGCGCCTCGGATCTGTTCTTTACTGCCAGAGCCAGGGTCAAGGTAAAACTTTCGGGCAAGATTCGCTCGGTGGGTGCGGAGGAACTGTCTGCTGACACTTGTGAGCAGGTGGCGTACTCGATCATGAGTGAGGAGCAGCGCGCCCGTTTTGCAGAGCACTGTGAGTGTGATTTTGCCATCAGCCTGGATGAGCCTGGCGGTAAGGGGCGCTTTCGGGTGAATGCCTTCAGGCAACGTGGCTGTGCAGGTATGGTCCTGCGTTTGATCCCGAGCAAGATTCCTACGATTGATGAGCTCGGATTGCCTCTGGTACTGCATGAACTGGTATCACACAAGCGGGGTGTGATCCTGGTGGTCGGTGCCACGGGTTCTGGCAAATCAACAACACTGGCGGCCATGCTTGACTACCGCAATCAAAACTTTGGGGATCATATCCTGACCATCGAGGATCCGGTTGAATTCAGTCATGAGAACAAGAAGAGCATAGTCAATCAGCGTGAGGTGGGCATTGATACACACTCATACGGTAATGCCCTGAGGTCGGCTGTGCGCGAGGCACCAAACGTGATCCTGATCGGTGAGGTGCGTGATCAAAACACCATGGAGACAGTATTGGAGCTGTGCAACACCGGTCACTTGGTCCTGTCCACCCTGCATGCCAACAATGCCAACCAGACGCTGGAACGTATCATTAACCTGTTTCCGCCAGTGCATCACAAGCGGTTGCTGATGGATCTGTCCCTGAACGTACGGGCCATCGTCTCCCAACGGCTGGTGCAAATAAAGAACAGCCATGACCGGGTTGCTGCCATAGAGATCATGGTCAGTACACCACACATCTCTGATCTGATCCTGAAGGGTGAGATCGGCGAGCTGAAGAGTGCCATGCGTGACAGTGGGGCCAAGGGCATGCAAACCTTCGATGAGGCCCTGTATGATCTCTACAAGTCTGACGTCATCGATATGGAAGAGGCATTGGCCAACGCAGATTCCCGTTCCGATCTGGAGGCGCGTATTAATTTCGGCTGAAGCAGTGGTGTTACTGCCCTGCGGTGCGTCAGACTGAGTGCCGGGAATCATTGCAATGCCTTTGATCTATTGGGCTGGCGCGTGCATCATCGCGATCGGTTTGTACATACTGATTGCCCACGATAATCTGGTGCGCAAGCTGCTGGGGTTGAATGTCTTGCAGGTCGGGGTCTTTGTGTTATATATCGCCTTCGGCTTTTTGCAGGGCGGCAAGGCCCCCATCCTTGATGCTGTTGCACAATACCATGTGGCGGCATTACCGCATGTCCTCATCCTGACGGCCATTGTCGTTAACATCTCTACTACTACACTGGGTCTGGCGCTGGTATTACGTATCCATCTGGCTTGTGGCAGTATTGAGGAACGCGAAGTCACTGCAAGGCTGGGATGCCCCTGACCCCTTCTGTACTTGTGGTTCTGCTGGTGGCAGTGCCGCTGGGGTTCGCGCCGCTGTGCATGTTGTTGAATCGGCCTCGCGCAGGCTGGCTGCTGTCTACTCTGGCTGCCGTTATCTGCACGTGTACAGCTGTTATTCTGGCAGCAGGACTGGCGGATGGTGGTACGGTACTGCACTACTTTGGCGGCTGGGCACCACCGTGGGGTATTGCCTATAGACTGGATGCAGTCAATGCACCGCTGTGTGTATTGATAGGGCTGTATACCACCGCAGTGCTGTGCTGGGGGCTGCCCAGCCTTACCCGGGAGCTGGCTGCTGACCGGCAGGGGGTATTCCATGTCTGCCTGCTCCTGAACCTCGCTGGCATGTTGGGGGTGGCGTGTACCAATGATATCTTCAACATGTTCGTTTTTATAGAGATCACCTCCCTGTCAGCCTATGCCCTGGTGGCCCTGGGGCCGGACCAGCGCAGCCTGCCAGCAGCATTTCGTTATCTGCTGATGGGTTCGGTGGCTGCCAGCTGCATACTGATAGGCATCGGCTATCTGTTTGCATTAACCGGCACACTGAACATGAGTGATATGCGGGTCCGTCTGGGCGATGTACAACACACCCGTACCGCGGTCATGGCATTCGCCTTCCTTACGGTAGGGCTGGGTCTGAAGTTCGCAATCTTCCCATTGCATGGCTGGTTGCCTGCTGTGTATACACGGGCACCATCCATGGTAGCGGCATTGTTTGCTGCATTGGCCACCAAGGTTTATTTGTACGCCTGGCTGCGGATCAGCGTACAGCTACTTGATGCAGAGCTGCTGTTTGATGAACTGCACCTGCAGGTGGTGCTGTCTGTTCTGGCAGGTGCAGCAGTGCTGTTCGGTTCACTGGCGGCCCTGGTGCAAAGCGATTTGAAGAGTCTGCTCGCGTATTCCAGCATTGCCCAGATGGGTTATATGGTGCTGGGTTTTTCGTTGCTGACGTACAGTGGTCTGGAGGCCGGGTTTTTGTATATGTTCAACCATGCCCTGATTAAGTGCACCCTGTTTCTGGCGGCGGGCAATCTGGTGCTGCGTACCGGTACCGCCCGGCTTGCAGAACTGGCCGGGCTGGGGCATGCCATGCCCTGGACTGCCACCATACTCAGCATCGCCGGGCTGGGACTGGTTGGCCTACCACCGACCGCAGGTCTGGTCAGCAAATGGTATCTGGCCGGAGCCCTGCTGGAGGCCGGCCAGTGGCCAGCCGTGCTGGTGCTGTTCATCGGCTCCGGTCTGGCTGCCCTGTATGTGTGGAAGATGTTGCGGGTGCTATGGCTGGACCCCCCCCGCGGACATACCGTGGTTGAGGCCCCGTTACCCATGCTGTTGGTGCCGCTGTTCATGACGGTTGCCATAGTTGGCTTCGGGCTGTATTCACGCTTCCCGCTGGCATGGGCCGGGCGGGCCGCCCGTGCGCTGCTGGTACCGTCCTGAGGCAGCCATGATGAATGCGGTACTGCCATGGACTATCCTGGTGCCTGTGCTGGGGGCACTGCTGATGCCACTGTTTCGCAATGCTGCCGGTTGGTGTGCACTACTGCTGGCCGTTGTATTGGCGACGTTGAACGGGTACCTGTACATGCAGTCGGTGACAGGAACGGTGCCGGGCTTCAGTATACTGGAGCCTGTAGCCGGGGTGCGGCTCGCCCTGCATGTGGAGCCACTGGGCGTGTTGTTTGCCCTGATTGCAAGTGTGCTCTGGATTCCCACCGCAGTGTATACACTGGGTTATGTACGCGTACATCACTTGCAACAACAACCCCGGTTCCATGCCTGCTTTGCC
>DKIB01000036.1:0-7146 GCA_002454015.1 Proteobacteria bacterium UBA6729 | reverse complement strand
CTTTGTATTTTATGAACTGCTCACCCTGACCACCTGGCCGCTGGTGAGTCATGAGGGCACGCCGGAGGCGTTGCGTGCCGGACGTCGTTATCTGGTCTATCTGCTGGGCACCTCCATGAGTCTGCTGTTGCTTGCCATAGTGTGTGTCTGGCAGTGGGGTGGCACACTTGATTTTCTCCCCGGTGGGGTGCCCGGAGCCTTGCCGACCGTACTGTTTCTACTGTTCGTATTTGGTGCCGGCAAGGCTGCCATGGTGCCGCTGCATAGCTGGTTGCCGGGGGCGATGGTAGCCCCGGCACCCGTGAGTGCCCTGCTGCATGCAGTAGCGGTGGTGAAGGCAGGGGTATTTGTGATACTGAAGGTGGCTGTATACACCTTTGGTCTGCAACGTCTGGCAGGCAGTGATGGGGCCATGCTGGCGATGTATGCCGCCGTATTCACGGTGGTGGTGGCATCGGTGCTTGCGCTCAGGAGCGACCATCTCAAGCAGCGGTTGGCATATTCTACTATTGCCCAGCTGGCCTGCATTGTAATCGGGGCGGCCCTGGCCAACCAGTTCGGACTGCTGGGCGGTGGCATGCATATGCTGACGCATGCCTTTGGCAAGATTACCCTGTTTTTTTGTGCCGGGACGATTGCTGCGGTTGCCCATCTGCACCGGGTCAGTGAGCTGGATGGCACCGCCCGTCACATGCCCTGGACCCAGGCCGCCTTTCTGGTTGCCAGCCTCAGCGTGATCGGTTTGCCTCCCGGAGGAGGGACATGGAGCAAGTGGCTGCTGGTACANNGGGGCGGTGGAGGCCGGTGCCTGGCTGCCGATACTGGCGATCGCCTTCAGTACCCTGTGCAGTGTGCTGTATCTGCTGGAGATTCCAGCCCGTGCCTTCCTGCGGCCCGCACCGACAGTGGTGGCCATGGCAGAGGCTCCGCTGTTGTGCAGAATCGGATTTATCAGCACCGCTGCCGTATGTACGGGACTGTTTCTGTTTCCGGAACCCGCCTGGTTACTGCTATGCGCTATCTGAAGTATTCTGGCATCTGTGTGGCGGTGCTGCTGCTGGCTCTGGAGGGGTGGCGTCATGAGACCAGTGCCATGGACAGCATAACGGGCTTTTATATCGGCTTCAGTGTTTTGGCGGGGGTGCTGCTGGTGGGCATTGCCAGAGCCTTGCGCCACTGGCTGATGCGGGACGAAGATTACTACCGATGATGGTGCTGGAGTGGCCCCCGTGGGTATGGTACTTTATCGCTGCCGCACTGGTATCGGTGTTGCCACACCGGGCGCGGCTGGCCGTGCTGTTGCTCACCCCCCTGCTGGGGGCAGCATCGATCAGTACGCCATCCCTGACCGGGATCACCCTGTTTGATTTGACCCTGATACCCTGGCAGGTAGACGGGACGAGTCGCCTGTTTCTGTGGCTGTTCAATCTGGCCGCGCTGCTGGGCGCAATCTACGCCCTGCATGTGCGGGACCCCCTGCAACATACCACAGCCCTGCTGTATGCGGGCAGTGCAATGGGGGTAGTGGGGGCAGGGGACTGGCTCAGCCTGTTTGTGTTCTGGGAACTGATGGCACTCAGTTCAGCCGGGTTGATCTGTGCCACACCCACCGCACTGCAGGCCGGGTATCGTTATCTGCTGATCCATGTGTGTTCCGGATTCATGATGCTGGTCGGCGCCCTGTTGCAACTGCAACATACCGACTCCATCCTGCTGAATGAGCCGGGTCTGGACGGGCTGGCAGGGTGGCTGCTGTTCCTGGCAATGGGCATCAAATGTGCATTCCCGCTCATCCACAACTGGGTCACGGATGCCTATCCTGCATCCACACCCACCGCAGCGGTCTGGCTGAGTGTGTTTACCACCAAGACTGCCGTGTACCTGTTGGCTCGTAGCTTCCCGGGCACTGAGGCGCTGATCTACATTGGTGCCGTTATGGCGGTGTTGCCACTGTTTTATGCACTCCTGGAGAATGACCTGCGCAGGGTGTTGTGCTACAGCATTATCTCGCAACTGGGGTTTATGGTATGCGGCATAGGGACAGGCGGCGCACTGGCGCTGGATGCGGTGGCTGCCCATGCCTGTAATGACGTTATCTTCAAGAGTCTGCTGTTTATGGCGATGGGCAGTGTATTGTACAGGACCGGCAGGATACAACTATCCACACTGGGCGGGTTGCACAAGGGCATGCCGTGGACGACAGGCCTGTGCATGATCGGCGCTGCCTCCATATCCGCAGTGCCTTTATTCAACGGCTTTGTCAGCAAATCCATGCTCATGTCTGCGGTGCTGGAAGGCGGCCATCACGGGGCTTGGCTGGCGCTGCTGTTCGCATCCGCATGTACCTTGCTCTACATAGGCATCCGTATTCCCTACTACGTCTTTTATGGTCGCGATTGCGGCATCCGCGTTACCGATCCCCCTCCCAACATGCTGACTGCCATGGCACTGGCGGCCTTGTTGTGCGTGCTGATCGGCTGCTTCCCCGCACTGCTGTACCAGTGGTTGCCGCATGGTTCACGGTATGCGGCCTATGACTTCAGTCATGTGCTGGCACAGCTGCAGCTGCTGGGCGGCTCGGCACTGGCCTTCCTCTGCCTGCATCGCTATGGCCTGTATCCGACCGCCCAACGCGGCATCAACCTGGATGCCGAGTACCTGTACAGACGCCTGCTGCCGGACCTGCTGCGCAGGGTTACCACCCGGCTGTCTGTCAGCCTCCGGCAACTGCAGGCGGCAGGGGAGCACAGTTACGGTCACGGTGGCCGCCGGGCGCGGTCTGCACTGGACTCTGCCCTGCACCACCTGCACAACAGCAGCCTGGCCATCTGGCTGGTGACCGGCGTGCTGACCGGACTCCTGCTGCTACATTATCTGTCACGCCCGGTATGACAGTCCTCAGCGCCGCCCACCGTGGCTACAGACTGGAGGCATCGGCCGGGTACTACGGGGTATCAAACTCGGGCAGTAACTCCAGGGCCTGCTGTTGTTTATGGATGATCTCCGCGGTGGCACTCTCAATGGCAACGAAGCGCTCGGGGGTGGTTGGGTGTGAACGGGCATGATTGATGGAACCGGGATTCTCTATGCCCATGCGTCGCCAGAAGTTTGCGGCCTCTGCCAGCGGGTACCCGGCGGCGGCTACCATGTACAGACCCACATAGTCGGCCTCGGCTTCAAACTCCTGTGAGTAGCGTAATGCAGCCAGGTCCGAGAACAGTGAACTTCTGAATCCGGTCAGGCCGGCTACCAGCACATCAACCAGGGTGCCCAGAAAGCGGTTGCCCATGGTCTTGCGTACATGCCCCATGATGTTGTGGGCCAGTTCGTGGCCGACCACCAGTGCCAGTTCACGGTCCGTGGTGGCAAAGCGCAGCATGCCGCGGGTGACGACCACGTGGCTGCCGTCAGCGTAGGCATTTACCGTATCGTCTGCTATGTAGTTCACCGGGTAGTTGCATACATCGACGGGGATCAGCCCGATTTGCAGTGGTCCGGCCCGCTCCACCGTGAGTTGTGCGGGCACCCCGGGTTGCAGTTTTGCCAGTGCCTTCTGCCAGTGCCTCGCCTGGACGGGCCTGCCGTTCAGTGCCAGGATGCGGTCGCCCTGTTGCAGGTCGCTCCGTGCGGCTGGCGAGCCGGGTATCCGCTGTACCACGGTGGGCTGCCTGCCGATATGCAGCTGTTGCCATTGCGGGGGCAGTTGCGATGCAGAGAGTGTGACCAGCCCCAACGATGCCGTGTGTTGCGGGCACAGGTAGCTGCCCTGATGGCGCAGCCGCCATGCGATTCGCTGCAGTCGAGTGGTATCGTCTATATGACGCTGCAGGGCCAGGCGATTCTGCAGGACCCGCTCCCGCGCCACCAGTGCCGGGTCGGTTGTCGGCATGCGGGTGGCCGGGCCACACGCAACGACCAGGGCTGCTGACAGCGTCAGCGCAACCAGCAGGCCCCGCCTATGGCAGAGGCATGCCAAAGTGGGCATGGTGCAGTTCCTGCAACTGTTGCATATCAAAGCGATGGTTCTGGGTGCCTCGGTGCTCAATCTTGATGCCTCCCAGCAGGGTAGCAATACGGGCGCAGGATTGCAAATCCATGCCTTCCAGCAGGCCGTGCAGCAGGCCGGCCCGGTAGGCATCTCCACAGCCGGTAGGGTCCACGATGTTACGCCCGGCCAGCGCCGGGACCAGGTACTCGGCCTTGCGCTCCCGCACCAGTGAGCCCCCGGCCCCCCGGGTGATGAATATGCCCTGCACGCGGGTGGCGGCCTGGCTCAGGCTGAGGCCGGTACGCTGCTCGATCAGTTGCCACTCGTAGTCGTTCGCCGCGACCCAGGTGGCCTGGTCCAGAAGGGTACACAGTTCTGCCCCGTCAAACATGGGGGTCCCCTGGCCGGGGTCAAAGAGGAAGGGGATATCGTTTGCGGCGAGTTGCCCGGCATGTTCCAGCATGCCCTGCTTGCCGTCCGGGCCGATCAAGCCGATTTGCATGTCTGCAGTGGACTGGATGGGATTGCGGTGTGCATAATTCATGGCACCGGCGTGGAAGGCCGTGATCTGGTTGTCATCCAGGTCCGTGGTGATATAGGCTTGGGCGGTGTAGCTGTCCTGGATGATGCTGATGTACTTCTGGCTGATGCCCTGCTGCCTTATCCATTCGGAATAGGGGGCAAAGTCATGCCCCACCGTACTCATGGGCAGTGCCGTCCCGGGGCGCAGCAGCTGCAGGTTATAGGCGATATTGCCGGCGCAGCCGCCGAACTCACGGCGCAGGTCTTCCACCAGAAAGGATACGTTCAGCATATGCATCTTGTCCGGCAGGATGTGGTTGGAGAAACGATCCCTGAACAGCATGATGTTATCATAGGCCAGCGAGGCGCAGATCAGTGCAGTGGTGTGGGGTGCAGACATGCGTACTCCGGTTCAGGTGCTGTTTGCCTTGGCAAGCCTCTTGCGGGCGTTGGTTTGGCGTCGGCGGTGGCGGTCCAGCACCTTGCGCAGAAAGCGCCCGGTATGTGAGATCGGGTTGCGGGCCACTTCTTCGGGTGGGCCGGTGGCGATGATGCGCCCGCCCCCGGCACCCCCTTCAGGTCCCAGATCAATGATCCAGTCTGCGGTCTTGATCACATCCAGATTATGCTCGATGATCACAACGGTATTGCCGCGGTCACGCAGTTCCTGCAGCACCTTCAGCAGTTGATGGATATCCTGAAAATGCAATCCGGTAGTAGGTTCATCCAGCAGGTACAGGGTATTGCCGGTGGCGCGTTTGGACAGTTCCCGCGCCAGTTTGATGCGCTGTGCCTCGCCCCCGGACAGGGTGGTGGCGATCTGGCCGAGATGAAGGTAGCCCAGTCCCACGCGCGACAGTATCTCCAGCTTGCGTGCCAGTATCGGCACCGGCTGGAAGAACTCTGCCGCCTCCTCGACCGTCATTTCCAGCACCTCGTGGATGGTATGTCCCTTGTAGCGTATCTCCAGGGTTTCCCGGTTGTAACGCTGCCCCTTGCAGATATCACAGTGGACGTGGATATCCGGCAGAAAGTGCATTTCCACGCGGATTACGCCATCACCTTTACAGGCCTCGCAACGCCCACCGCGTACGTTAAAACTGAAGCGGCCAGTCGGGTAGCCGCGTGAGCGCGCCTCTGTGGTGGCAGCAAACAACTCGCGTATCGGGGTGAACAGCCCGGTGTAGGTGGCCGGGTTGGAGCGCGGGGTACGACCAATAGGACTCTGGTCGATCTTCACCACCTTGTCCAGCAGGTTCAGACCAGTGATGGAGCGATACGGGGCAGGCTTCAGTCCGGCCCCGTTCAGTTCTCGCGCGGCGGCCCGGTGGAGGGTGTCATTGATCAGGGTAGACTTGCCGGAACCGGATACGCCGGTGACACAGACCATGAGTCCCAGGGGGAGTTGCAGGTCAACGTTTTGCAGGTTGTTGCCGCTGGCCCGGCGCAGGCGCAGCAGCCTGCTGGTCACCGGCTGATGCCGCTGTGTGCCCGGTTCAATACAGCTCTGCCCGGACAGATAGCGTCCGGTGATCGAGGCCGGGTGGGCGACAATCTCGGCAGGCCTGCCCTGTGCTACCACCTGACCGCCATGCACCCCGGCCTGCGGCCCCATGTCGATGACATGGTCAGCGCTTTCAATGGCCTCCTGATCATGCTCAACCACGATGACGGTATTGCCCAGATCCCGCAGCCGTATCAGGCTGTCCAGCAGGCGACGATTGTCGCGCTGGTGCAGCCCGATGGAGGGCTCGTCCAGCACGNNCCTGCACCGATCTGGCTGGCCAGACGGATGCGTTGTGCCTCGCCCCCGGACAGCGTATCGGCATTGCGGTCCAGGGTCAGATAGTCCAGCCCTACATCCGCCAGAAACTGCAGGCGGGCGCGTACCTCCTTGAGGATCTTCCCGGCAATCTGTCCACGGCTGCCGACAAGGGTCAGCCCATTACACAGGGCCAGTGCTTCGGCCACCGACATGGCGCTGATCAGCGGCAGCGTGTATTCTTCCACATAGACATGGCGGGCAGCCTCGTTGAGCCGGGAACCCTTGCAGTCCGGGCAGGCGCTGCTGCTGCGATAATACGCCAGATCCTCGCGCGCGGTCAGGGATGAGGTTTCCTGGTAACGCCGTTCAAAGGCTGCGATGATGCCNNGCAAAGGGCCGCACCCGGTTGATCGGGCCATAGCGCTGACTTTTGCAACGAAAGTGTATCCGGGTGCTGCCACTGCCGTACAGGATCAGCTTGCGCACCGCCGCACCCAGCTTGCGAAACGGCTGGTCCATGGAGAATTTATAGTGCCGGGCCAGACAGCACAGCAGCTCGTAATGATAGGCGTGGCTCCGGTCCCAGCCGGGGATGGCCCCGGCAGCGAGGCTCAGTCCCGGCTGCTGTACCACCAGATTGGGATCAAAAAACTGCATTGCACCCAGTCCGGCGCAGGCCGTGCAGGCCCCCGCCGGATTATTGAATGAGAACAGCTTCGGCTCCAGCTCTGCCAGGCTGTAACCACAGCGCGGACAGGAATATCGTGCCGAGAACAGCAACTCCTCACCACTGCCATCCAGGGGTGCCACACAGGCCAGGCCGTCGGCTACCCGCAGCGCCAGTTCAAAGGATTCCGCCAGCCGCAGGGGG
>DKIB01000048.1 GCA_002454015.1 Proteobacteria bacterium UBA6729 | reverse complement strand
GGTTGGTGACCCCGCAGACTCCCTGATGGTGGCAGGCCGGGCCTGCCATATACCCTGACCCGGCTGCCTGAGGCCCGTGCCGGACCCGTGTCGGGCTTGTGCACCGGGTGCGGATGCTGTTACCATGGCGGCAGCACAGGGTCCCGACGATGCTGTGCCTGAGCAGTGAACAGGAGCCCCCCGATATGCAATGTGAACATCTGCACCCCGGCCGTCCCGGTGGCAGTCTGATTGAGGATGTGCGCCGCGGATTGCTGGACTCCCCCCGTTCAATCCCGTGCAAATACCTGTATGATGAGCACGGCTCCAAGCTGTTTGAGCGCATCTGTGAAACCCGGGAATACTACCAGACCCGCACTGAATCAGGCCTGCTGAATGATGCCTGCACGAGCATTATTGAGACCAGCCAGCCCGAACAGCTACTGGAACTTGGCAGTGGCAATTCCAGCAAGATCCATGTGCTGCTGGACAGTTGCAGAAAACTGAACCTTGATTGCAGCTATATGCCGCTGGACATTTGTGAGCAGGCGGTGACAGATGCCTGCAGGATCCTGCAACACAAGTACAGCTGGCTGGAAATCCGGCCGATGGTTGGGGATTATATCCACAGCCTGTCCAGCCTTGCCTCGGCCCCCGGACGGCGCCTGTATGTCTTTTTGGGCGGTACCATAGGCAATCTGGAAGGGCCTGAGCGACAGTGCTTCTTCGCGGAGCTGCTGGCCGCCATGAATCCGGGGGACTGGCTGTTACTGGGTGCAGACCGGGAAAAAGACCCGACTATCCTGAATGCCGCCTACAATGACAGTGCGGGATACACCGCGCGGTTCAATCTGAATGTGCTCAATGTCCTGAACCGTGAGCTGAGGGCCGACTTTCAGGTGGAACAGTTCCGGCACCAGGCCGCCTACAATACCCGATTGAAACATATAGAAATACATCTGGTATCGCAACAGGCACAGCGGGTGAGCCTGCAGGAAATGAAGGCCGATGTGCACCTGCACGAGGGCGAGAAGATACTTACCGAGATCAGCCGCAAGTTCACCTATCAGGGGCTGAATGAGCTGCTGGAGCAGCACCAGCTGCAGGTTGCCCACCATTTTCAGCCTGATAATCAGTACTTCTCATTGGTGCTGGCCCGCTATAGCCCCTGATGCATTTACGCAACCTACCCTGCCCGCACGGCGATTTTCCAGATCCAGCGGCCAGCCTGCCATAGCCAGCACCCGGCATACTGCCGCCACCACAACCTCCGGCTGGTCCAGGTGCACCTGATGACCGCTGTAATTGGCGATGATCTGCCTGGAGCGCCGGGTCAGGTTCACCAGCTCCGCCTGCATCTTCCGCCAGCTGTGCTCTCTGGCGGTGCCCAGAGGAGTGGATTCCCATTCCTGAAGACCACGGCTGACCACTACCAGAGGCATATCCTGTGGCAGCGGAATTTGCGTCACCTCCGCCGCGCTGAGGGCGAAGACAGCCGATTCCTGACGCGAGGCATGCAAGGCCCGACGGGAAGACATCAGCATGGCAACAGTGCCATGCATGTGTTCCGGGTATTTTTCCAATAATTGCCGCATGACCCTCTGGTTGACCCGAGTGACCACAGGCCTGTACAGGGTGGGAATCTGGTGCTCCCTGCGTATGTGCACATCCGGCAAGCGCTCAATCTGTTCCGGGTGAGAAGACTCCACCAGTACCATTCCAGCCACCTGGTATGGCACCAGGCCGGTGAAATAACGCACCACATAGCCACCAAAGGAGTGCCCCACCAGGACATAAGGCGGCTCAACACCGGAGTTTTCCAGCAGTTCCAGCAGTTCTTCGGCCAGCTGCGAACTCAGACGTGGAGCTGCATCGGCCTCGCTCCAGCCATAGCCGGCGCGGTCATAGGAACAGACTCGCACCGTTGTAGCCAGTGCCTGTTGCACGTAGACCCACTCCAGGGCAAAGCCACCCAGGCCGGCATCCAGGATGACCACGGGCCCGTACCACGCCCCGCTGCAGTACAGGTGCATGTGCCTGCCGGAAACCTCAACCATTCTGCCAGGTAGCTGTTCCTGATAGGTGGAGACCGCAGCCGCCGGGTCCGCCGTGGATTCAGCGTGGGCCACGGACAGCATGCCGAGGCCGAGCAAGCCACAAAGTACCCCGCCGTGCACCTGCCGAATACGAAATATATCCATAAGAATCACTGACTTAACGAAATTTGACGGTATCGCGGCGGATTATACCGCAGCTGTTGGTATAATACCCCACAACTGGCCGGACTGGACGCTCTGTCCGCTGGAATCGTTCAGAATCATGCACTCGTACACAACCCTCTGGCACCTGTTCTGCTACCTGTTGCCGCTGCTCACCGCTACCGTGGCAAGTGCCCAGGTGCAACAACAGGAAGCCGAACTGTATGCCCATGAGAAACATCGTATCACCGCCCGCCTGGTGCTGGGAGCGTTGCAGCGCTATCATTACAGCACACCGCGGGTAGATGATCGGTTGTCTTCCATGACCCTGGACAATTATCTGGACGTGCTGGATGGCAACCGGGTATTCTTCGTGGGTTCGGACATTCAGGACTTTTCCACACGCTATAGATTCCAGCTGGATGATGCCTTGGGCAATGCCATCCTTGACCCCGCCTTTGCCATCTTTCGCAGCTACAGGCAGCGGGTGGCAGAGCGCATCACCCATGCCATGGTTGTACTGGAGCAGAACCACGACTACACCATCAGTGAGGAATACCGTTTTGACCGCGGCACCGCTCCCTGGGCCGGTTCTGTACAGCAACTGAATGAAATCTGGCGGCAGCGCATCAAAAACGACCTGCTGAGCCTGAAACTGACCGGCAAGGCGGATGCAGAGGCCCGGGAGATCCTGCGCAAGCGCTATCGCACCCTGCAATCTTCAGCCTGGCAGCTGAACAGTGATGATGTTTTTCAATTATTCATCAATGCCTTTACCACTGCGATTGAACCCCATACTGCATATTTCTCCCCCAGATCATCGGAGAATTTTGACATCAGCATGCAACTCTCTCTGGAGGGCATTGGTGCTGTGTTGCGTAATGAAAATGGCGAATATACCGTCGTCCAGCGCCTGATACCGGGTGGTCCTGCAGCGCTGAGCAATGAAATCAGGGCAGAAGACCGCATCGTCGGGGTAGGCCAAGGTACAACAGAACAGATCATTGATGTTATAGGCTGGCGACTGGATAGTGTAGTGGATTTGATCCGTGGGCCACGCAACACCGTTGTACGGCTGGAGATATTGCCAGGCAGCATGAGTCTGGATGGTGCAACCAAAATAGTAGTGCTCACGCGTGACCGGATCAATTTGGAACAACGTGCCGCATTTGGCTACACCATCGGTGACACAACGCTGCAGGCCAGGGTTGGCGTAATAAGTCTGCCCTCTTTCTATGTTGATTTCAATGCCCAGGCCAAGGGATTAAAGGATTACCGCAGTACCACACGGGACGTAAAAGGCATATTGGACGGACTCATGGCTGAAGATATTGATGGCTTGGTGGTTGACCTGCGTGGCAACGGTGGTGGATCCCTGCAGGAGGCCCTGTCACTGACCGGATTGTTTATAGACTCCGGCCCCGTTGTGCAAACACGTGATGCCAGGGGACGCATTGAAATCAGTACAGACCCGGAGCCCGGGGTGGTCTATGATGGCCCGCTTGCTGTACTGGTAAACCGCTCCAGCGCATCGGCGTCGGAGATCTTTTCAGGGGCCATTCAGGATTACCGCCGGGGCATTATTATCGGTGAGGTGACCTTTGGTAAAGGCACTGTGCAAAATATCATTGATCTGAATCGCTTGCATCGCGGCGATCAGGACCTGGGCAAGTTAAAGACCACCATTGCCCAATTCTTTCGCATCAACGGTGGCAGCAATCAATATTATGGGGTCGAGCCGGATGTGGTGTTTCCGATCCCCACCCGGCTGGACTACGGAGAGCGAACCCTGGATAACGCCCTGCCCTGGAGCAGTGTAGAACCACTTGACTACCGTTATGCTGATGGTTCCTTTGACTATTACCTTCAGGCGATCAGAGACTACCGGCTACGCATTGCTGATGACGAGGAAATAGCACAACTCATAGCTGACATTGAATTCCAGCAGCAGCAGGCAGAGCGGCACAGCATATCCATTGCCGAGAAAACCAGGCGGCAACAACAAGACGATCTCAAGGCCATGCAGGAGCGGTCACGTCGGGACCCGGTAGATCCCAGAGAGCGCAAGCGTGAAACCGGCGAGGCCGTGCTCACCACGACAGAGGTGGATCTGATGCTTGAACAGGCGGCACGCATACTCATTGATTATGCCGGGCTGACCGGCAGGTTGACCAGTACACTGGATACTGACAGCGGGAAGCCGCTGGCCAAAAAGACCGACGACCTCAGCTCATGGCAATGACGCTCCGCCGGGAGTAAGCTGTGATTAAGGCAACATTGATTGAAGGCGATGGTATCGGTCCGGAGATCATGCAGGCCACATTACTGGTTCTGGAACGCCTTGATGTAAAGATTGAGTGGGATCGCCAGGAGGCTGGCATGGATGCCCTTGAACGTTGTGGTGACTCCTTGCCTGAGCCTGTGCTGGACAGCATACGCAGTACTCGCCTGGCGCTGAAGGCGCCACTTACCACCCCGGTAGAAGGAAATTTTCGCTCTGCCAATATACGATTGCGGGAACTGTTCAGTCTATACGCCAATGTGCGCCCGGCCAAAACCCTGCTGCCTGACGGGCGCTTCAATAATATAGACCTGATTCTTGTACGTGAAAATACCGAGGGGCTGTATGTGGGTGTAGAGCATTTCATCCCTATAGATGGCGATCCACATGCGGTCGCTGAAGCCTCCGGAATCATCACTCGTTCGGGCTGCAAACGCATCGCAAAATTTGCCTTTGAGTACGCCTTGAGTCATGGACGGCACAAGGTTACCATCGTGCACAAGGCCAATGTCCTCAGGGCACTCACCGGCCTGTTTCTGGAGACAGCCATGGCGGTCGGCGCACAGTACACCGACCGTCTGCAGATAGAGGAACGCATTGTGGACAACTGTGCCATGCAGTTGGTGCTGAACCCGGATCAGTTTGACATGATTCTGACCACGAATATGTTCGGCGACATACTGTCTGACGAAATGGCCGGGCTGATTGGCGGCCTGGGTCTGGCTGCCGGTGGCAATATCGGTAACGATGCAGCGATCTTTGAGGCCGTACACGGCTCGGCACCGGATATCGCCGGACAGGGCATTGCCAATCCCTGTGCACTGATGCTGTCTGCAGCGATGCTACTGGACTACATAGGGGAACAAGCCCCGGCTACCCGTATGCGTAAGGCCATCCAGGACACCCTGCATTCCGACACCCGCACCCCGGACCTGGGTGGCACTGCCAGGACACTTGATTTTGCGCGTGCTGTAGCCGAACGCATATCCAGCACTTGAACGTACCCACGGCACTGGCCTACAGCCCGGTATTCCTTGCCCACCAGACGGCTGCCGGACACCCCGAAAGCCCGGCACGGCTCACCGCCGCACTGGCCCTGCTGGAACGCCAGCCCTGGTACCCGGAGCTGTTGCAGGTACTGCCTGAGTCAGCATCACCTGAATGGTTACAGGAAATCCATACCCCCGCCTACCTGGCGCGTGCCGAGCAGGCCTGTCTGAGTGGACAACCCTATCTGGATACCCCGGATGTCAGCATTTCTACGGACTCCTGGACAGCGGCCCTGCACGCTGCAGGTGCCGGATTGGTGCTGGCCGATGCCGTACTGGAGGGTCGAGCACGCAATGGTTTCGGCCTGCTGCGCCCACCAGGACACCATGCCGAAGCTGATGCCGCCCTGGGATTTTGTTTACTGAATAATATCGCCATACTGGCGCGCTACCTGCAACGACGACATGGCCTGAACAGGGTCCTGATCCTGGACTGGGATGTGCATCATGGCAACGGCACACAACACAGTTTTGAGGCCGACCCTACCGTCATGTATGCCAGCCTGCATCAGTATCCCTACTACCCGGGCACGGGGGCTGCACAGGAAAGGGGTACAGGTCCGGGCATTGGCAGCATCATCAATTGCCCGATGCCTGCCGGTGCAGGCAATGCTGAATATACACAGGCCTTCCAGCAGCACATACTACCCGCTGTGGTGCGCTTCCAGCCTGAATTTGTATTGATATCAGCCGGATTTGATGCACACTACCGCGACCCGCTGGCTGATATCCGTCTGGATACGGCCTGCTATCGCTGGATGAGCCTGCGTATTATGGAGGTGGCCGACCAATATGCAGACGGCCGACTGATCTCCCTGCTGGAGGGTGGGTACCATCACCAGGCACTTGCGGAATGCATCGCCACTCACCTCCATACCCTGAGCGATAGCTCTGCAGAATTGCACTTGTAACCGCAGCGGCCCCTGCCCTGCTGATATCTGCGGCACCAACAGGATTTCCACCCCATTCGATCGGATGTTTATAACCATAAAAGGTTATTTTTTGATTATAATAACCATCGTAGAGTATATTTAATCCCCGGCAGATGTGCTACACTGCGGAATTATTGACATCCTGTTGTAATCAGGGATTCACAACCCCCTCTCCGCCTCTTCTATGGCAGAGTAAAGGGCAGAGGGACTGCGGTTTTCTTCAGACAACAGGTGTCGCAGTAGAGATTGGGGCAAAAACGGGGGAACTACGGTTATGAACAGGTTGCACGCAAGCATGGTAGCAATCCTGCTGGCATTCGTCGGCGTGGGTGCGGTCCGGGCCGAAGGGCCGATGGATGCGGAGAATTTCAGCGCCACACTTACGCTGACCACGGAGTATATGTTCCGTGGCATCTCTTTTTCTGGAGAAGAGCCCGCGTTGCAGGGCAGTTTTGACTGGAGCCACGGTAAGCTCTTCGCTGGCGTATGGGGTTCCAGCATCAAGGGGGAGAG
>DKIB01000002.1:6218-7509 GCA_002454015.1 Proteobacteria bacterium UBA6729 | reverse complement strand
AGACTATACGCACAGCGACAGCCTGCAGATCACAACAGCCAGTGGCACCATAGCCATTCCCATCACAGACGATGAGGTCGTCGATGCTCCCCGGGAGGTGTTTACCGTGACCCTGAACACCCCCGAACCCACTGCCGGGTACACACTGGGTTCCTCAACGACCGTGGCAGTCACCATTACCGAGGGCGTGTGTGACCGCACTCAGCAGGTGCGTGACTACATCGTAGACGAGATCCCGGGAGTGAGTGACTGCACGATGGTCACGGCTGAACATCTGGCGGGCATATCGGACATATATCTCAACAGTTACGACATCACCACCTTGAAGGCTGGAGATTTTCGGGGCCTGACTCTCAATGGCAACCTGGATCTGTTCAATAATCAACTGACGACGCTACCTGCAGGCGTGTTTGAGGGCTTGCGTGTGGGTGGTAGCCTGAGTCTGCACGAGAATCTCCTGGCGACGCTGCCCGCAGGCGTGTTTACTGGCTTGCGTGTAGGTGGCAACTTGTATCTGAACAAGAATCTCCTGACGACGCTACCCGCAAACGTGTTTGATCGATTGAGCGTGGGTGGCGACCTGGATTTGTTTTTTAATCAACTGGAGACGCTACCCGCAGGCGTGTTTACCGGCTTGAGTTTGCGCTACCTGGATCTGTCCAATAATCAACTGGAGACGCTACCCGCAGGCACGTTTTCTGGCTTGAGTGTGCGCGACTTGTATCTGAACGGGAATCAACTGACGACGCTACCCGCAGGCGTGTTTGATCGATTGAGCGTGGGTGGCGACCTGGAGCTGTCTTCCAATAAACTGGAGACGCTACCCGTAGACGTGTTTGCTGGCTTGCGTGTAGGTCGCTCCCTGTATCTGGGCAATAACCAGCTGACGACGCTACCCGCAGACGTGTTTGATAACTTGAGTGTGGATGACAACCTGGATGTGGGTGGCGACCTGGATCTGCGCAATAATCAACTGACGACGCTACCCGCGAGCGTGTTTGATGGCTTGCGTGTGGGTGGCGACTTGTTTCTGGGCAGTAACCAACTTACGACGCTACCCGCAGACGTGTTTACTGGCTTGAGTTTGCGCGACCTGGATCTGTCCCATAATGATCTGGAGACGCTCTCCGCGGGCGTGTTTGATGGCTTGCGTGTGGGTGGCCACCTGGATCTGCGCAATAATCAACTTACGACGCTCCTCGTAAACGCGTTTGATGGCTTGAGTGTGCACGACCTGTTTCTGGACAATAATCAACTGACGACGCTACCCGAAGGCGTGTTTGATGGCTTG
>DKIB01000002.1:0-6161 GCA_002454015.1 Proteobacteria bacterium UBA6729 | reverse complement strand
TCTGGGCAGTAACCAACTGACGACGCTCCCCGTAGGCGTGTTTGATGGCTTGAGTGTGCGCGACCTGGATCTGTTCAATAATCAACTGACGATGCTACCCGTAGGCGTGTTTGATGGCTTGAGTGTGGGTCGCTCCCTGGACCTGTCTTCCAATCAACTGGAGACGCTACCCGAAAATGTGTTTGAGGGCTTGCGTGTGCACGACCTGTATCTGAATAATAATCAACTGAAGACGCTACTCGCGGGCGTGTTTGAGGGCTTGCGTGTGGATGGCGACCTGGATCTGCGCGGCAACCCTGGTGCCCCATTTTCCTTGACCGTGGAACTGGAGCGCGTAGATGCTGCTCCGAGCACAGCCAGCCCGGCTACGGTGGGACTCCGGTTGGTTGAGGGTACTCCCAGTGCCATTATGGTGCCTCTGACCGTCTCTGGAGGCACCCTGTCATCCATCAGTGCCAACTTTGTCAGCTTTGTTGCAGGGGCTACAATCAGCGACACATTCATGGCTATGGGTTCCAGCACGACCACTGTTGGTCTTGGCCCTCTTCCGGCTCTGCCTTCTGGCTATAGAGGACTACAACTGGCCAGGGGGGAGCCGCTTGTGCTGCCGTTTGCTACGACCGTGTCCATGGCAGCGGCCACATACCCTGTGACTGAGGGCGCCGTGGTAATGATCGCAGTGGAAGTCTCACCGATTGCCGCGTCAGATTTGACGCTGCATTACACCATTGATCCTGACACTGATGACACCACTGCGGATGCAGAGGCAACGGATTACGCTGATGCAAACTCCGGCAACATCATGATTCCTGCGAATACGGGAACTGTGGACATTGAGATCAGAGCAACGGATGACAATCTGGCCGAGCCAGCAGAGGTGTTTGTGGTGACGCTATCTGACGGGACCGCAGCGGATGGTTCAACCGTGGTGCTGGGGGCGGAGATCATGAGCACCGTGACCATCAGCGCGAGCAGTTCTATTGACGTAGACTTCACCGGAGAGGGCGTAATAACCATTGCAGATGCAAAGGTGTTCTACTATGCCCTGTTGCAGGAACTGGATGACAATGACGATGCACGCATCGCAGCTCTGGCCTCAATTGTCCCGGGTGCCAATGACCGACGGAACGCGCTGATGGCGGTGCGTACACTGGTAAGAGATAATCCTGAAGCCCTGGACTTCAACGCACGCGACGATGTAGACCCTGATGTAGACATGGGTGTAGACATTCGGGATGCTGTGCTGTTCTACTATGCACAGGCGCTACCCGGCTCGTTGGGCGATGGCACTGCAGGCAGTGGCTTTCGTGTCATACGCGAGGCCCTGTTGGGACCCCTTGTGCCGCCGGGGTACTCGGATCAGGACTTGCGGGATATATTGCGCAAGATCAATAACCTGGTAGCCCCCCCCTGACCGCTTTCCGGGGATCACAAGGCACGTACAGTATCAGTTTGATGATGCCTGTTCTGCAAGGAAATGGCGGGTACGGGGGACCCGTTGGAAATCCCTGCCAGACGCTCATGGCGAGCCTCGCCGGAATCCGCCCGTATGCGTGGCCGGGCCGGACAGTGTGCCGTATTGGAGGAAGTCATTTCCAATACTGAGTGAGCCTGGAGCAGGGACGCTGAGCCAGTGATTCAAGCCTCCCGGCTGATTGCCTGCCCCCAACAGGAATAACCCGGGCGACAACGGTTCTGACATGGGGGGCATCAAGATGTTCTCACCTGTTGCAAGGTGTCGCATCCTGTGCACGCTTTTCATGGTCGTAATGGTATATCAGGGCGTATTCCTGTAATGCAAATGCGTGAGCAGGCGCGTTGTAGCGAGATGGCAACCGATCCAGACCTTGCGGAGAAACGTGAGATTCCGGAATTCAGGGAAGCCTGTTACAAGCCAGCTAAACTGAAGCAATAGTCCTGATTCAGATTACCAGGGACTTATGCATAAGTCCCTGAGGTCGCGTATCCGGCTTCAGGCCCGGGGCGGGGCGGATGTCCCAAACCCCTGCTGGTACAGCCCCTCCACATGCCTGACCTCAGCTTCGGTCAGTGCCTCAAACTCCTTTTGCCGGGCTCGGGCCGACAGTTGGCCACCATTCTGGTGCAGGAACCGGAACAGCAGGTCAATGAGCCGGTCCGGCATATCGATCATCTTATTGACCTGCTCGCGGAAGGTGTCATACCGCCGCAGAAACAGGGTCTCCTCAGGCAGTTCCTTCTCAACGGCCTGCTGCACACAGGCATACAGAAACTCGACATGTGGCGTGGCATCAAAGAAGCGATACAGGTCCCCGGTGTCGTTGCACACCTGTACATTAAATCGCGCCGTGGGTTCCCACTCGATCAGCGGCAGTATACTTCGGGAGTGCTGCTCCAGCACACGCAGGTATTCATCCAGCCGATCCAGAATGACGGAAGATACCGGGAAAAACGCCCCCGGGGGATTGAACCCCCCCTGCGCGAGCACATGGTGAATCAGATATCGATGCAGGCGACCATTGCCATCCACAAAGGGATGCACATACACGAACCCGAAGGCCAGTACAGCCGCTGCGATAACCGGGTCCAGATGCAGCGCAGCCCCATTGCCGAAGGCAAGTATGCCGTCTACCAGGGCAGGCACATCATCGGGTCGTGCACTGCTGTGTACCGGTAGTGGCAAGCGGGTGGTGCGCGCGTGCTCCCCCACAAAGCCGCCTTCCTGTCGCAGCCCCAGACTCACCAGACGGGCATCGCCGATAACGATGCGCTGCAACCGCAGCAGTTCCTCCACATCCAGGCCTTGCTGTCCCGCACTGCCCAGCACCATGCCCCAACGCATGATGCGCTCTTGTGGCGGGCTCTCTCCTTCAATCTCGTAACTCGCCCTGGAGTCTTTCAGGAGTAGAAAGGCTGCCGCACGGGCCAGCAGATCACGCTGTACATTCGCGACCATGGCGCGGGCCTGCTGCGCCAACCGCAAGGACACAAATTTCTGAAGTACCGGGGTCCTGAATACCAGTGGACAGAATTCCGGGGTGCCCGGAAGATTGTTGCGAACACGGTGTCTACGCGAATTCTTGCCGGGGATGGCCCATTGTTGTGCAGGGTCTACGGCACACACATACTTGCCTGCACGGGCCTCCGGGAGGTCCAGCTGTCTGCCGCTCAGCCATTCGTACAAAAACCAGATGCGACGGGCGTAGCTTCCCGTGGGCCTGGTGAGTACCAGGTCCCTGACCTCAGCGGCATCCAGGGTCATGAACAGTCGCTTCAGCACTGCCAGGTCAAGCCCCTCACGCTTCATGGCAAAGGTCAGCTGCCCTGCAAACGTAGGGCGAGGTGCCTGTGCGGGTGGACTTATGCGCCAACCCGCCTGCGCCGGGCGACGTTTGCCGGTGGCATGCAGGATACGGGGCAGCGGTACGGAGAGCCCATAATCCCGGATCAGAGCGCTGTATCCGGCGAGCTCAGCCCCTGACGGAAGACGCAGTTCCCGGAATGGGGCCTCCGTAGAGGGATGATGTTCGTTACCCAAGGATCCTGTTTACAAAAAAACGATAACTTCTGCCAGGATTCCGCATAAAACAGTTCCGTTTGCAAAAAAACGATAACTTTCGCTATAACCGCGCATAAAACAGTTCCCCCGCATGCCTGGCCGACCCCATTGGAATCTGTGTTACTCAGCCGGGGCGGCGGCCTCCACTCGTGTGGCCGTATTGATCAGCACCTCATCGGCAGGCACGTTCTGGAATATACTCACGTTGCCCGTGGCTACCTTGGCAATCGCCTCCACCACATCCATGCCTGCAACCACCCGACCAAACACGGCATAGCCCCATGTCCGACCGCTGGACTTGCTGGTGTGATCGAGCTGCTTGTTATCCACCAGATTGATGAAGAACTGTGAACTCGCGGAATGCGGCTTCCCGGTGCGGGCCATGGCCACCGTACCACGCTCATTGGACAACCCGTTATCAGCCTCGTTCTGCACGGCGGCACGATCACTGGTTCTGGGTTTCATGCCCGGCTCAAAGCCGCCGCCCTGAATCATGAAGTTGGGGATCACCCGATGAAACAGCAGACCACTGAAGAACCCCGCATCCACATAGTGCATGAAGTTTTCTACGGAGGCGGGGGCCTGGTCCGGGTAGAGTTCCAGAGTAACCGACCCCATTGAGGTATCCAGTATGACCCGGGGGGTTGAGGCCGCGCCGTGCTCCTCCGCAGCAACCATGCAGGGGGTGAGGAACACCAGGGTTGCCAGAAAGGTGCGTCCGTACCGATAGTGAAATCTGCCCATGAGTAATCTCCCTGAAAACTTGAGGGAAACACGCCCCCGAGGGCCTGCATGATAACACAGCTCAAGGATGCTGCGTGGCAGCGGCCCGCAACAGCGCAACGCCCTCTGTATGCCCGGCCTGCCGTGCTGCCTGCTGTGCCGTTTCCAGTATTCGTCCCGTTGCATCACGCTTTGCCCCGGCAGGGTCGGCACCCGCCGCCAGCAGCCTGCGTATGACCTGTACATGCCCGAGCACGGCAGCATAGTACAGCGGGGCAACGGTGTCTCCGCTTGCATCACGCAGTGGGGCATTGACATCTGCGCCCGCTGCCAACAGCTGATCCAGTATGTCAGCGTATCCCTCACCTGCAACCATGACCACCACAGGCACGGTTGCGCCATCCGCACGCCGGGCTACCGCGTTGGCATCGGCCCCCGCCGCCAGCAGGGCCTCAACCATGGCCGCCTCGCCAAGGTAGGCGGCCTCCACCAGAATGGGGATGGTGCCCGCGTCGCGCTCCCGGCGCGCCGCCTCCGGGTCCGCGCCGGCCGCCAGCAGTTGCATGAAGATGTCGGCATGCCCCTCTGTCATTGCCACCCACAGAGCCGGGCGCATATCACCGCCCTCATCGCGGATCATCGCGCTGGCATCGGCCCCTGCCGCCAGCAAACGGCGCACGACCTCAACATGGCCATTACCTGCAGCACCGATCAGCGCGGTTTGCTGCGTGCCATACTCATCTCGTGCGGGTTGCTCCGGGTCAGCACCCGCTGCCAGCAACTGTTGCACCAGCAAGGTATCACCAGCCGTTGCCAGCTGCACCAGCATCGGCTGTATGCCCCCTCGCGGCCCATGCCAGGCGGCGTTGACCTCTGCGCCATGGGCCAGCAACAGGCGGACGACGCTCGCATGGCCCGCAGATGCAGCATAGTACACAGCAGGCACCGTGGCCTGATCCGCCTGCAGGTTGGGAAGGTTCGGATCTGCGCCCGCCTCCAGCAGGAGTCGCAGGGCCTCAACCTGCACGGCTGCGGCAGCATAGTACACCGCCGGAGTACGCTCCCCCGTCGCATCCAGATCCAGCGCATCGGGGTCCGCTCCAGCGGTCAGCAATGCCCGCACCGTGTCGGTATGGCCGCGTCCCACCGGATAGATCAGCACCGGCTCTCGCCCGCCGTCTGCGGTAGTACGCGCCGCATCGGGGCTGGCTCCGGCGGCAAGCAACGCCAGCACGATGGGCAACTGATTCCGGGCGGCGGCGTACAGCAGTACCGGCACCCGTCCCCCGCCAACCAGCTGCGCGGCTCCATCCGGCTGTGCACCGGATTGCAACAGGACCCGTACGGTCGCCACGGTCCCGGATTGAACCGCAAACCAGAGCAGGGGAGCCCTGGCTGCAGGCACGGACTCTTCATCCAGCAGGGCCTGCAACCGGGTGGCCGATACCGGGAAAGTAGCGTCCGGGTCGGCACCCGCCGCCAGTAGCCCCTGCAACTCCGCAGCCCGCCCGGATCGGCTGGCCTCCAGCAAGCGCAGCTCTGCACCCTGCACGGGCAGCGGCCAGACACCAACGCAGACCAGTGCAACCAGCAGCCGGTACTTCACGATGGCGAATCCCGGGACAGACTGATGAGTTTCCAGCCCATCGCCACATTGATCTCCTGATCCGGAGAATAAACCCGCAGGTGCCCCCCCGTGTCCATGGCAAACAACGGCAGGGTATCGGGGTTACACTGCAGAAAATCCTGCATATCAAATTCTTCGGTCAGTCCGGTGGTGCGGATCTCGGCCCCGCGCTGCAAGCGGAAGGCCAGTTCTTCCAGGGTGGTATCCGCATTGAACAGGCGCCGTCCGCGGTGCAGTTCGGATACATCATGCTTTGCATCCACCGCAGCAACC
>DKIB01000103.1:4854-5356 GCA_002454015.1 Proteobacteria bacterium UBA6729 | reverse complement strand
TCTTGCCGTAGGGTGGATTGGACAGCATGAAGTCAAATTCGTATCTGGAGAAGGCATCGTTGGACAGGGTAGAGTGCTCGGGGCCGCCGATGATGTTGTCGGCAGTCTTGCCCTTGAGCAGGAGGTCGGCCTTGCAGATGGCAAAGGTCTCGGCATTGATTTCTTGGCCGTACAGCTGTGTGGAAACCCGCTTGCCATGCTTTTTGGCGAGGGCCTGCAGGGTTTCCTCCGCAACGCTCAGCATGTCGCCGGCACCACAGGCACCGTCATGGAGCAGGTGGGTTCCGGATTTGATCAGCTCGGCACCGACAGGAATATGAGTCGGGCCATCAGTTTGACAGCATCCTTGGGGACCCGGTGTTCGCCAGCTTCTTTGTTGTCTGCTTCGTTCATGGGGATGTGAGGCCGGAGCTCCGCCTCCGTCCGGAGGCGGAGCAGGCCGGGTATTGCCTGTCTGCCAAGCGTGATGAGCATAGCACAGAATGCATGAATAGTCAAGAAT
>DKIB01000103.1:4273-4815 GCA_002454015.1 Proteobacteria bacterium UBA6729 | reverse complement strand
GGAGATCAGTGGTGGTGCACAATGGGTCTCTCCATGGATATCCATGACTTGATACGGAAGGAATTTCCTGCTGACCCCCGGCATGTGCACTTGAACCATGCTGCCGTTGCGCCGTGGCCCGGGCGTACGATAGCAGCGGTACAGGACTTTGCCCGACAGAACCAGTCTGGGCAGTCGAGTTGCTATGCTGACTGGCTGCGGCAGGAGACCCGGCTGCGGGCACAGTGCTGCCGCCTGCTGAATGCCGCCGACCCGACAGAAATCGCCCTGCTCAAGAACACCTCTGAGGCGCTGTCCATGGTGGCCCTGGGGCTTGATTTCAGGCCTGGAGACAATGTGGTGAGCAGCGACCAGGAATTTCCTTCCAATCGCCTGGTCTGGGAGCGCCTGGAGGGGGTGGAGCTGCGCGAGGTGGATCTGTACAGCGCTGCATCGCCGGAACAGGCTCTGGAGGCCGCCTGTGACCGCCACACCCGCCTGTTGACCATCAGCGCTGTACAGTACGCCTCCGGCCTGCGTATGGATCTGGAGCGGCTGGGGGG
>DKIB01000103.1:0-4243 GCA_002454015.1 Proteobacteria bacterium UBA6729 | reverse complement strand
TGGGTGCCCTGCCGCTGGATGTACAGGCCACACAAGCTGATTTTGTGATGGCTGACGGTCACAAGTGGCTGTTGGGCCCGGAGGGGCTGGCCCTGTTCTACTGTGCCCGGAACCGGCTGGAGCGGCTGCGGGTGCTGGAATACGGTTGGCGCTCCGTGGAGTCCCCGGAGGCCTTTCATCGGCGTGGGCAGGCGCTGGCACCGGGGGCACGGCGCTTTGAGTGTGGCAGCCCCAATATGCTGGGGATACACGCCCTGAGCGCCAGCCTGTCGCTGTTTGAGGAACTCGGCATGCCACAGTTGTCCGGGCTGTTGATGCAGAAGGTCGGGCGACTGCTGGAGTTGCTGGGAGCCCTGGAGACTGTGCAGATACTGAGCCCGCTGGACCCGGCCCGCCAGTCCGGCATCATCAGCCTGACGGTATCAGGCATGGACGCACCGGCACTGCAGGCCCGACTGTTGCGGTACGGGGTGCTCTGCGCTGCACGGGACGGTCGGCTGCGTTTCTCTCCGCATTTTTACACTCCGCAGGCGCAGCTGGAATATGCCGTGGAGTGCCTGGGCCGCGCCCCCTCAGATCCCGAATAGCTGCTCGCAGTTACGGGTGGTCTGTTGTGCCAGGGCCGCCAGGGTACAACCCTTCAGTTCTGCCAGACAGGCAGCAACATGGCGCACATAGGCGGGTTGATTGGTCGCGCCCCGGTGTGGCACCGGGGCCAGATAGGGAGTATCGGTCTCCACCAGCAGGCGCTCCATGGGCACAGTACTGGCGGTGTCACGCAACGCCTGTGCATTCCTGAAGGTCAGGATGCCGGAGAAGGAGATATAAAATCCGAGTGCCATGGCCCGCTGGGCGGTCTCTTCGTCCTCTACAAAACAGTGCATGACCCCGCTCCGGGCGCCCTCTTCTTCCAGCAGGCGCAGGGTATCGTCCCGGGCCTCCCTGCTGTGCACGATCAGCGGCTTGCCGGTCTGCACGGAGGCACGGATGTGGGTACGGAAGCGTTCCTGCTGCCAGGCCGGGCGTTCCGCCACCCGGAAGTAGTCCAGACCCGTCTCGCCAATGGCCACCACATGCGGGTCATCGGCGGCCTCCACCAGCATCTCTACATCGGGTTCTGCGGATCCGGGTTGCGTATTGGGATGCGTCCCCACACTGGCACTCACCCCCTCGTAGCCGGAGCAGTACTCCAGCAGTTGCTGGCGTTCCTGCAGGTCCACGGATACGCAGATCAGCCGATCCACGCCCTGGGCACGGGCTTCCGCCAAGACCCGCTCCACCGGCAACGCATCAGGCAACAGTTGCAGATGGCAGTGGGAATCAACCAGACGTACCGGGTCTTGTGGCGCATCCATGGCCCGCAAACTACATGGTCTGGGTGGGTTGATCCGAGTTTAGGGAACCGGCCAGCTGATTCTCGATCTTGCTACGGGTCGCGCCCTTGTCCAAGTCGCTGAACTGCACACCGATGCCGGGAGGCCGATTGCCCAGCACCCCACGCGGGTTGATCCATACCACCTTGCCGGCTACCGGCAGGGTCTCCCTGCCACCCGAGGTGTTCAGGGTCAGGAGGATAAACAGTTCCTGCCCCAGTTCATAGTTCTTGTCCGTGGGCACGAACAGCCCGCCGTTCTTGATGAACGGCATATAGGAAGCATACAGCGCCCTCAGGTCGCGTATGGTCAGGGACAGGCGACTGCTGGCGACCATCATTCATAACCTCATTAATCAGACTTCGGCCGGGCTGGCCTGCGACAGATCATACCATGTCAGCAGCACCTCTTCCAGCAGGTTGCGCTCACTGGACCCGACTGCAGATATCCGTCCAAGGCTGTGTTCCACTGTATCATGCAGTTGCACCAATGACAACAGCTGCAGACCGGAAGTGGCCTGTTGCAGGGCTTGTGGGGCCGTTGTGCCGCTACACAGCTGATCCCGTACCAGCATGCGTGACCAGACCAGCAGCCACTGCAGGACGCGCTCCGTGCCCAGGGCCTGCCACTGCTCCGCCAGTACAGGTACCGGGAGGTGCCGGGTTGTGCACAGCCCCTCCAGTACCGTCGTGCTGAGTTCACGGCCCCGGGCATCGCTGAGCCCGGCCAGCTGCAGGGGACCCACCCCCCACAGGCGCGCCAGCCCGGCACCTGCAGCCCCATCCGTACCCAGCCAGGCCGCAACGCTGCCCGTATCACGTGCCCTCAGGTCGACCCGTACCAGACGGCTCAATACGGTAGCGGGCAGCAGGAATGGCCGACAGGCTGCCAGCAGCAACAACACCGGACCCGGCGGCTCTTCCAGAAGCTTCAGGAGGCTGTTGCAGGCATTGCGATTCATGGCCTCGGCTGGTCGTATACAGGCCACCCGGCGGCCTCCCACCGCGCTGCTCAGCTGCAAAAAATCGATCAGCTGGCGCACCTGCGCTACCGTAATAACGCCCCTTTCCTTCTCCGGCCGCAGGTGGGTCAGATCCGGATGATTGCCCACCGCGAGCAGATGTTGCCGAGCGGCATCGACATGGCCTGCCCGGTCCGTGCCCAGCACGCGCTGCAGCAACAAATCCATGAAGCGCCCTACTCCCGACCCCGGAGGGCCGTACAGCAACAGGGCATGGGGCAGGCGCTCCTGGTTGATCGCGTGTTCCAGGGTCTGCCATGCCTGCCGATGCCACGGATACGGCGAGTCGCTCACAACGCCTCCTCCAGAATGCTGCACAGTTCCGCACTGACCCGAGCTTTGTCCCGGCTGGCATCCACCACCCGGTACTGCTGCCCGCCCCGGCCCCCATTCCCCTGTGCCAGTTGCAGATAGCCCTGCCGGACGGCCTCAGCGAACCCGGATGGGCGACACTGATAACGATCCGGTGTCCCACCGCGGCAGTTGAGCCGCTGTCTGGCTTGTTCTACAGGCAGATCCAGTATGATTACCAGGTCCGGTTGAAAGTTCTGCAGAACGCGCCGCTCCAGCGTGGCGATCAACCCGGCATCCACGCCGAGCCCACTGCCCTGATAGGCGTAAGAGGAGGCGCTGAAGCGCTCGCTGATCACCAGTTTGCCCTGTGCCACAGCCGGTCGGATGCGCTGCTGCAGATGCTGTGCACGTGCGGCAAACAGCAACAGCAGCTCCGTCTCCGCTGACCAGGTCGGGGCCACCGGGTCCAGCAGCAGGGCCCGGATCTGCTCCGCCAGCGGTGTGCCGCCGGGTTCGCGGGTCGTGCAGACCTCCATGCCCAGTCGCCTGCCGGTGTCTGCAAGGGGCTGAATCAGGCTGCTCTTGCCTGCACCATCGATGCCTTCCAGAACCAGGAAGAAACCCTGCTGCCGCGGCTTCATTGCCGGGACTGCCGCAACTTGAGTTCTGCCCGGTAACGATTGTGTTCATCCAGCGTTGCGGAAAAATGGTGACTGCCATCACCACGGGCCACAAAATACAGGGCGGTGCCCTGTTGCGGGTGCAGTGCAGCATGCAGGGCTGCCTTGGAGGGCAGGGCGATGGGGGTTGGGGGCAGGCCCCCGTGCAGATAGGTGTTGTAGGGGGACTCCACCCGCAGGTGACGACGCCGCAGCTGTCGGTTGAAGCCCTCCCCCATGGCATAGATCACGGTCGGGTCGGCCTGCAGACGCATGCCCTTGTGGAGCCTGCGGGCAAAGACCCCCGCGATGATGGCCTGCTCTTCCGGTTGCTGCGCCTCCATCTCGATGATGGAGGCCAGAATCAGCGCCTCCGTGGGGGTGGACAGCTGCACCTCGGGGTCACGTGCCGCCCACTCAGCGGCCAGCACCTCCTGCATTGCCTGATGGGCCAGACGCAGGATCGCCAGATCCTGTGAGCCCCGTGGAAACAGGTAGGTATCCGGATAAAACTGTCCTTCCGGGTGCACCCCCTCCTCCCCCAATGCCTGCATGATCTGTGCATCCGTGAGTCCAGCCAGTTCCGGCACCAGCATCGGGTGGGCGTACAGCGCCTGCATCACCCGGCGAAAGGTCCAGCTCTCCTGCAGGGTCACCCGGTGCAGCAGCACCTTGCCCTGCACCATCTGTTCCAGCATGCCGAGCGGAGTGGTGCCGGGCAGAAAGCGGTATTCCCCGGCCTGTACGGAGGCTTGCCAGTCATGGATCCAGGCCGCCACCAAAAAAAACATGGGGGTACGCAGCAGCCCCATGGCATGCAACTCATGCGCGATCTCTCGCAGCTGAGTGCCCGGCTCCACCACGTAGTGGAGGGTTCGGGTCTGACTGATCGGCGT
>DKIB01000030.1 GCA_002454015.1 Proteobacteria bacterium UBA6729 | reverse complement strand
GGAGACGGATTCAAACGTCGTAATACCCGATACAGTTCAAGCGGTGGCGCCTGCATGGGCACGGCAATGGGCCTGGACATCACCACCTGCATCACATCACCATCTACTATGTATTGCTGGATGCGGCACACCGCAGCCTCATACACATCGCGAGTCAATCCGGACTTGAAGTCTGCCGCGCTGAGCTGCCGCCCCGGAGTATCTGTTACCGCAGGCAGCTGCNNCAGCTGCTGCCGCAGCTGTGCAGCGAGTGCATCCAGACGGGCACGGGCACGGGCATGGGCATGGGACACAGCCGGGTCCACATGTACCACCAGACGCAGGGTGCCGCGCAGATTGTCAAACACCGCCACCTCATCACAAACCAGCAGATTAATGTCCGGTACATCCAGGGTACGCCCACCCACCCGCTGCAGCCGGGGTTCAATGTAACGGATAGTCTCGTAACCAAAGTATCCCACCAGCCCACCACAGAAGCGCGGCAAATCCGGCAATCGTGGCGCGCGCCTGTCGTTCAGGTAGGTCTGCAACCAGTCCAGTGGGTCCTCCACGGCATGCTCTTCCCCGGTCTGGTCCGGGCGTATCAGCTGCA
Source organism: Proteobacteria bacterium UBA6729 (assembly GCA_002454015.1). Classification (GTDB taxonomy): domain Bacteria; phylum Pseudomonadota; class Gammaproteobacteria; order Porifericomitales; family Porifericomitaceae; genus UBA6729. The sequence continues at coordinate 2,191 of DKIB01000030.1, read as the reverse complement.
GGGTATGGCCACGCACCTGAATGCGCTCTGTGGTCGGCAAACCAATGATGGAATAGCGCCCCCAGCGATCCCCACCGTACACGGATTCCAGTAAACAACTGTTGGCACCGTTGGCCAGCTTGAGAAATACACTGAGCGGTGTCTCCAGATCACTGGGCAGCTCCAGTGACACAGGAATGCGCTTGAAGCCTTGCCGGGCAAGCTCCTGAAACTGCGCCTGATTCATGGGCTATACAGATCCTGCAACGCATCCATGGACGACACCACCGCATCGGGGTTAACCTGCCGGATATCCTTGCCGCCATTGTATCCATAGTCCACACAAACTACCGGCATGCCTGCGGCACGGGCGGCCAGTACATCGTTCTCCGAGTCACCGATCATCAGGGCCTGCGCGGGGGTCACCTCCAGCTGCTCCACGGCATACAGCAGGGGAGCCGGATGCGGTTTCATGTGTGACAGGGTATCCCCACATACCACCGCATCAAAATATTCTGCAAGGTGCATGGCCTGCAACAGGGGCTTCACAAAGGCCGTACGCTTGTTGGTGACACAGGCCAGACAAGTGCCTGCAGCGCGCAGCCACCTGAGTACGGTCACCGTCCCCGGGAATGGGCGAGAACGGTGCGCCAGATTCAGGCGATAGTGCTCCAGGCTGGCAGCCACCGCCCGGGCCTGCAACCCGGCATCGGCATCAGCCGCACGCAGCGCCCGCCCCATCAGGCTGGCCATGCCTCCACCGATCCAGATCCGCAGCTGCGCCTCCGACCACCGCTGTATACCCAGCGTATCCAGTGTGGTATTCACCGCATCGGCCAGATCCGGTGCCGTGTCTACCAGTGTGCCATCCAGATCGAACAGAACCACGCATGGGAGCGGCGCACTCACCCCAGTTTCCCGAGCAAGACAGCCATGGCCTCCTTGCGGTCTGCCTGCCCGAACAGCGCCGTGCCCACCACGAAGGTGTCCACCCCCGCGCTTGCCAGACTGGCAATATTATCGGCGCAGACCCCCCCATCCACCTCCAGCCTGGCGTGCGGTGCGTACTGATCCAGCAACCTGCGCGCTACCTGCGCCTTGGCAACGATCTCGGGAATAAAGGACTGGCCACCAAAGCCGGGATTCACCGACATCAACAGCAGCAGGTCCACCTGTGGCAACACATATTCCAGACCGCTGACCGGCTCTGCCGGATTCAGGGCCAGACCCGGACGGCAACCCAGTTCGCGGATCAGGCGCAGGGTGCGGTCCAGATGGCGGCTGGCCGCCGGATGTACCGTCAGGTAGCTGGCCCCGGCCTCCGCAAAGTCAGGTATAATCCGGTCCACCGGGTCGACCATCAGGTGTACATCCATCGGGGCACTGACACCACTGCCGCGCAGGGCGCGCACGACGGACGGCCCAAAGCTCAAGTTTGGTACGTAGTGATTATCCATGATATCCACATGTACAAAACCGGCCCCGGCGTCCAGTACCGTCCCTACCTCGGCCCCGAGTCGTGCCAGGTCCGCCGCAAGAATGGAAGGTGCGATTACAAACTTCTGCATGATACTGCCCCGCTGGGTGTGGAGCCTGTGCACTGTACCCGATTGCGGGCAAAGGTGCTATCTATGCCTGCTCGTGGGCACTCTGTTACTGGCGGCAACGGCACTAGCGCAGGCCGGTTCGGCAGACTACGAGGGCGAGGTCGTGTGGATCGAGGAATCCCCGGAGACCGGGGAGTACCCGGCGCTTTACAGCCGTGCCGAGCAGCCCCGGGCAGCCATTCTGATACTCCACGACTTGAACTCATCCGTCGTGGACCCGCGCCTTGTTGAGCCCCTGCGCAGGAGTCTGGTTGANNCGCAGCTACAATGTGCTCATCCCGCGCCTGCCGATCAGTCAGGAACGGATCGGCAGCGAACAGCCCTCCCCCAACCACTATGCCGGACTGCTGGAGTCCCTCCACAAGCGTATCCACAGCGCTATCGCCTACCTGCAGACGGAACCGATACGCCCGGTGCTGCTGTTGGGGCATGGTTACGGAGCCTTTGCGACTACCCTGCTGTTAAGCCAGGCCGATGCACCGTCGGTGGACGGACTGATCGGCATCAGCCCCCACTGGTACGCGCACCCGCAGGGCCGCAGACTATACCTGAAGGCCCTGCACCAGCTGCCCCTGCCAGTGCTGGACATCTACCCCGAGGCCGAC
>DKIB01000075.1:5364-5496 GCA_002454015.1 Proteobacteria bacterium UBA6729 | reverse complement strand
CCCTTTTTACCTCGGAGTCGGTTTCCGGGGGTCATCCCGACAAGCTCGCGGATCAGCTTTCCGATACGGTACTGGATAGCTGTCTGGAGCGGAATCCGCGTGCCCGGGTCGCCTGCGAGACGTTGGTGAAGG
>DKIB01000075.1:5091-5252 GCA_002454015.1 Proteobacteria bacterium UBA6729 | reverse complement strand
GTCGGCTATGACCGTGCGGATCGCGGGATGGATGCCGACCACTGTGAGGTGCAGCAACGTCTGAGCCCGCAGTCCGGGGATATCAAGAGGGGGGTGGACCGGGACGGGGAGCAGGGGGCCGGGGATCAGGGCATGATGTTCGGTTATGCCTGTCAGGAAAC
>DKIB01000075.1:4906-5058 GCA_002454015.1 Proteobacteria bacterium UBA6729 | reverse complement strand
GATACCCTGATGCCTGCCCCCATTGAGTATGCCCATCGTCTGATGCGTCGCCAGGCGCAGGTGCGTCGTCAGCAGCTGGACTGGCTGGGGCCGGATGCCAAGAGTCAGGTCACGGTACGCTACAGGGACGGCCAACCGATCGGTCTCGCCGC
>DKIB01000075.1:4516-4814 GCA_002454015.1 Proteobacteria bacterium UBA6729 | reverse complement strand
TGACCGGACGCAAGATCATCGTGGATACCTACGGCGGTATGGCGCGGCATGGCGGGGGTGCATTCTCCGGCAAGGACCCGTCCAAGGTGGACCGCTCGGCAGCGTATGCGGCGCGCTACGTGGCCAAGAACATCGTGGCTGCCGGGTTGGCAGGGCGTTGCGAGGTGCAGCTCTCTTATGCCATCGGCGTGGCTGAGCCCATCTCGGTGAGCGTGCAGACCTTTGGGACTGCTGCGATCACCGAGGCGGAACTGGTGGCTGCGGTGGGTCGGCACTTTGATCTGCGGCCTGCCGGGAT
>DKIB01000075.1:4036-4464 GCA_002454015.1 Proteobacteria bacterium UBA6729 | reverse complement strand
TGCGGCCCATCTATGCGGCGACCGCCGCCTACGGACATTTTGGTCGGGAAGATTTTCCCTGGGAGCGCACCGACCGGGTCGAGGCCTTGCGGGCAGATTTTGAGCGGTCACGGATGCACAGTCATGGCTAGTCGGCCACAGGCGGCCATAGCAGGCACCGACGACTACAAGGTCGCAGACCCGGCGCTGGCGGATTGGGGACGGCGCGAGATCGCCATCGCCGAGAAGGAGATGCCGGGGCTGATGGCGCTACGCGAGGAGTATCGTGGTGTCCCGCCGCTCCAGGGCGCCCGCATCGTTGGTTGTCTGCACATGACCATACAGACTGCGGTGCTGATCGAGACCTTGTGCGAACTCGGTGCCGAGGTGCGCTGGTCGTCCTGCAATGTGTTTTCCACGCAGGACCATGCCGCCGCTGCCATCGCCGC
>DKIB01000075.1:3745-4010 GCA_002454015.1 Proteobacteria bacterium UBA6729 | reverse complement strand
GGAGACCGAAGCGGAGTTCTGGTGGTGCATGGAGCGCAGCATTGAGGGGCCTGATGACTGGCGGCCTGACTTGTTGCTGGATGATGGTGGTGATCTGACGCAGGTGGTGCACGAGAGGTANNCCTGCCCTGCTGTCCGGGGTGCGCGGCCTGTCCGAGGAAACCACTACCGGCATCCGCCGTCTGCGCGAGATGGCCGCTGCCGGGACCTTGCGGGTGCCGGCGATCAACGTCAATGACTCGGTCACCAAATCCAAGTTTGATAA
>DKIB01000075.1:0-3700 GCA_002454015.1 Proteobacteria bacterium UBA6729 | reverse complement strand
CTGGTGGACGGCATCAAGCGCGCCACCGATGTGATGATTGCAGGCAAGATCGCGCTGGTGTGTGGTTATGGTGATGTGGGCAAGGGCTGTGCCAAGGCCCTGGCGGGCATGGGGGCAACGGTGTGGGTGACGGAGATCGATCCGATCTGTGCACTGCAGGCCGCCATGGAGGGCTTTCGGGTGGTGACTCTGGAGGTGGCGGCTCCGCAGGCCGGGCTGTTTGTTACCGCAACCGGCAATACCGGCGTTATCAGCTATGACCACATGATGGCCATGCAGGATGAGGCCATTGTGTGCAACATCGGTCACTTTGATAATGAGATCGATGTGGCTGCATTGCGGTCTTGCCAGTGGGAGAACATCAAGCCACAGGTGGACCATGTGATCTTTCCGGATGGGCACCGTATCACGCTGCTGGCCGAGGGACGTCTGGTGAATCTGGGGTGCGCCACCGGCCATCCGAGTTTTGTGATGTCTGCCTCATTTACCAATCAGGTACTGGCGCAGATCGAGTTGTGGCAACACCACGAGCGGTACCAGAATCAGGTGTATACGTTGTCCAGGGCGCTGGATGAGCGGGTGGCACGGCTGCATCTGGGCAAACTGGGTTCGCAGCTGACACGTCTCAGTGCAGAACAGGCCCGCTATCTGGGAGTGCCTGTAGATGGCCCTTACAAGCCGGATTACTATCGGTATTGAAAGGGTGGCAGGGCGTGAACCCTCACGGCACATACAGTTTTGAGTTTTTTCCACCGATCGGTGAGGTGCAGACTGCCGCCCTTTATGAGGCGGCTGATCAGCTGGCTGCCCTGCAACCGGATTTTTTCTCGGTTACCTACGGGGCCGGCGGGGGCACCCGTCGGCATACCCTGGAGACGGTGCTTGAACTGCAGCGGCGCACGGGTGTATCCGGGGTGCCACACATCTCCTGTATCGGTTCCAGTCGGCGGCGGATCAGGGCCGTACTGGATGATTTTCAGGCACAGGGCATCCGTCATGTGGTGGCCCTGCGTGGTGACCTGCCCTCCGGGTTGGCGGCACCCGGTGAGTTTCGCTTTGCTACCGAGCTGGTGGAGTTTATACGTCGGCACAGCGGTGATTATTTCCATATAGAGGTGGCCGCCTATCCTGAGGTGCACCCGCAGAGTGTGCGCTTCAGCGATGAATTGCAACACTTCAGACTGAAGGTGGAGGCCGGGGCCAACAGCGCCATCACGCAGTTCTTCTTTAACCCGGATGCATACTTCCGCTTTACCGATGCCTGCCGTCAGTGCGGTGTGGATATTCCCATTGTTCCCGGCATCATGCCGATTACCAACTGTGAGCGGCTGGTGCGTTTTGCGGGTGTCTGCGGTGCGGAGATCCCCCGCTGGCTGTTATATCGCCTGCGGGACTACGGGGATGATCGCAAGGCCATACAGGACTTCGGGCTGGAGGTGGTGGCAGACCTGTGTGAGCGCCTGTTGCAGGGCGGTGCCCCGGGCCTGCATATCTATACCCTGAATCGTGCCCGGGTCAGTGTGCAGCTGTGCCAGGCGCTGACCGCACGCGGCCTGCCTTTCGGTTGAGGCCTCAGGCCGCCTGTATGGAGTTGCGAATGCGCTCAGGCTGGTTGCGCGGGTCGGAGTAGACCAGCACGGGTCGGTGATGGTGGGCCTGTTCATATTCCAGCCTGCAGTAAGTACAGATGATCAGCAGGTCGCCGATGCTGGCCTTGTGGGCCGCCGCACCATTTACAGAGATCATCCCGGAACCGGCCTCGGCCCGTATCGCATAGGTCGTGAAGCGCTCGCCATTATTGACGTTGTAGACGTGAATCTGCTCATACTCCAAGATACCGGCGGCGTCCAGCAGCCCGGAGTCAATGGCGCAGGAACCCTCATAGTCCTGTTCCACCCGGGTCACCGTGACCCGGTGCAATTTGGCTTTCAGCAGTGTGATATACATGGTCCCGTCGTGGTGTTGTCGATGTGCGGTTCCTGGCATCAACCGCTTTTGAGCAGTCGCGGCCGTTCCGGAGCCCGGCCGTAAAGGTCGCGGTCGCGGAGGGACAGCGTGGCCGGTGCGCTCATCATGTCCGGGAGTATAGCATGGCCGCTCCTGTCCATTGTGGTTGTGCGGGGGTCACTCCACCCGTGGCGGTTTATGCCGCAGCTCTGGCATGGCTGATCGCATCCATTGTGGTATATACTGTGAGGTAGTACCAGAGGAGGCATGATGTACGGAAAACAACAGAGTTGCTTGGGGCTGCTGCTGTGGGCTTGTCTGGTCCCCGCGGCAGCAGATGAGGTAGCGGATACCGGGCTGCCGGCGTTGGCCCCGCCTGCCGGGGCGGAGTCGTGGGAACTGTTGCGGCGGGAGGGTGAGCGCCTGCTGCAACCCTCCACCCTGCTGGAGTTCCTGAACCAGATCGATGCCAGTGGTGCGGAGGGGGCGACCCAAGCCCTCGGTGCCGAGGCCTACGAATTGCTGCAGGCCCTGCTGGCTACCGGCCTGCATACCCTGGAAAATGGTGCCGATGAGCCCGGCCTGAAGAGTCTGGACCTGAGTTTCAATCCGGCCACCTACGATGCCGAGCAGGTCCTGACGGCAGACCTGCTCCTGTCCCTGTACGGGCACGGCCGGGGTACCCTGTTCAGTCAGGGGGGAGTGCAGGTGCAGGATGGGCAGTCGGCGTTCAATCTGGGTCTGGGGTATCGCTGGCCCCTGGCGGAGCAGTGGCTGCTGGGCGGCAATGTGTTCTACGACCACTTGGGCGATACCGGGACGGATCGTTACTCCCTGGGGCTGGAGGTGAAGGGGCTGTGGCTGGATCTGTACGGGAATATCTACCGGGGATTGAATGGCGAGAGCCGCGTGGAGGCCCGTGCCGATGGCTGGGATGTGGAACTGGCAGGCCGGGTGCCGCAACTGCCCTGGATCGAGGTGTTGGGGCGGTACTATTTCTGGGAAGATATACGCGGTGATCGTAATGGCCTGACCGGTCTGGAGTACGGTCTGCGCTTGCAGGCCAGTTCATTCGCCGGACTGGAACTGCGCTATGACACCCCGGAGAGCGGGGTGGCCGAGTTTGGGCTGCAGGCCAATCTGGAGTACCACTTCGGGGTGCCGCTGGCCGACCAGCTCAAGTTCCGGGACGATGCGGGTGCCTCACCGCTGGTACGACGTTTTGAGAAGGTGCGTCGTCAGGCACGGTTGGGCACGGGGGCCAGAACAGGGGACACGTTCAGTGGCATGGTGTATGTGGGTGCGGGCATGACGCGTGGAGAACCGTTGGGACGGGTGGTAGTGCGCCCGGTGGCGGATGCCCCGCAACGGGTCACCGTCAAACTCTCGGGTCTGGTCGCGCAGTCCGGGACGGTTAACGATGTACGACTGCAGCTCTCCGGTAGTGCACGGCCGGGGATGGACTATGTGGCCGTGGCCCCGACGGAGGCCTCCGGGATCGCATTCAGCGGGGGCCGTGCCACTGCGGCGCTGGCCCCGGAACAGTTTGTGTTGCTGCGCTTCCATGTCCTGCCCGGCAATGGGGAGGGGGGCAGCCGACAGCTGCGACTGCAACTGGATGACCGTGCGTCACTGGTGTTGTTTGAGATCCATCCACCGACAGGCCGCTAACCCGCATTTCTCATACCTCCTTTCTCATCCCGGCCATTCACTCGATCCAGGCGCTACAGACATGTAAAGGCCTCCGGCGTGG
>DKIB01000039.1 GCA_002454015.1 Proteobacteria bacterium UBA6729 | reverse complement strand
ATGATGATGAACAAACATGAGTGAGTTACCGAACTTCATCGCCAATCATCCAGTGCTGATCGGGGCGCTGATCCTGATCGTTGTGTTGTTGGTGCGCAATATGCTGGTGGGAGCCCTGCCGGGAGTTACTGCCATGCCCCCTGATCGTGTGGTGTTGCTGATCAATCATGAGGCGGCACAGGTGCTGGATGTGCGCAGCCGTGAAGCCTATGAACGTGGACATATCCGGGGGGCCAGGCATGGCTTGCAGGATGCTGAACTGGCTGTGGAGCACTGGGTGATCATCTGTGGTGAGGGCAGCGAGGCCCTGCAGACGGTAAAGACCCTGCAGACCCGGGGACATACCAGACTCGCCTGCCTGCGGGGCGGGCTGACAGCCTGGACAGAGGCCAATCTGCCACTGGAGAAATCCGCTTGAGGGCGGCCCCGGTACTGGTCGCCGGAGCCGGGGCCTGGGGCACCGCTCTGGCGATCATTCTGGCGCGCCGCAAGATCCCTGTGCTGTTGTGGACCCGCTCTGCGGAGCGTTGCGCACAGCTGGCATCAGCTCGCCAGAATGCAGGACAACTGCCGGGGATCAGTTTCCCGGATGCGTTGCGACCTGTTTGTGCACTGACAGAAGCGGTTGAAGTGGATACAGTGGTGTTGGCTGTACCGTTCCAGCAGTTACGTGCCACTGCAACTCTGTTGCAGCCACTGCCACATTGCCGGAGCGTCTGTGTAAGTTCCAAGGGGATTGAGTTGCAGACACTGCAACTGGCCCATGAGCTCATTGCGGAGGTGCTGCCTGCGGTGCGCTGTGCGATATTGTCCGGGCCCTCCTTTGCAAAGGAGGTGGCTCGCGAACTCCCTGCAGCCGTTGCTCTGGGCTACACGGATGTGGAGGATGCCACCCGGGTCGCTGATATGCTGCATGGCGAACGTTTTCGGGTGTACACCCAGCAGGATATCATCGGGGTGGCACTGGGCGGGGCCTTGAAGAATGTAATGGCAATTGCTGCCGGGGCCGCCGACGGGCTGGGGTTGGGAGCCAATGCGCGCGCTGCACTGATCACCCGGGGGCTGGCAGAAACCATGCGCCTCGGCGAGGCCATGGGTGCCAAACGGGAAACCTTTATGGGCTTGTCCGGCGTTGGCGATCTCGTGTTAAGCTGCACGGATGATCAATCCAGAAATCGCAGCTTTGGAAAGGCGCTAGCCCGGGGCTCCCGGGATACGGATGGCGGTACCCTGGAGGGGCCGAGCACAGCCAGGGCGGTGCAGCAGCTGGCCCGGAAACACGGCGTAGAGATGCCCATAGTGGAGCAGATTGTTGCGGTGCTGGCAGGTGATTGTGCACCACACGAGGCCCTGGCGGCCCTGCTGTCCCGTGCACGCATCGCGGAACGGGCATGAGCCCCCGCATCATTACTGGCACGGCACAGCCAGTGCGTGGCATAACCGTGGGCACCGCCGGACTACATACCGGGACCGACAACCTGACGCTGCTGGCTATGGCACCCGGAGCAACGGTCAGCGCAGTGTTTACCCGCAACAGCTGCTGTGCAGCACCGATACACGTTGCCAGACAGCATCTGCACGGCCCGACCGCAACCCGCTACTGTTTGATCAACGCTGGCAATGCCAATGCTGGCACCGGTGCGGCGGGGATACAGGATTGTCTGCAGATCTGCGCATGGCTGGCACAAGAATGTAACTGTGCGCCACAATCCATACTGCCCTTCTCAACCGGTATCATCGGCGAACGCTTGCCTATGGAACAGTTTCGTGCAGCACTGCCGGAATTATGCAAGACCCTGCAGGCGGAAGCCTGGCAAGCCGCCGCGCAGGCGATCCTGACTACCGATACGGTGCCCAAACTGGGCAGCGCTGCATGGCGAGTGGCGGACAGTCCGGCCTGCATGACAGGCATGGTCAAGGGGGCAGGGATGATCCGGCCGGACATGGCTACCCTGCTGGCATTCATCGCGACAGATGTTGCTGTAGAATCAGGCTACCTGCAGGACTGCCTGCGCCATGCAGTGGATCGCAGCTTTAATCGCATCACCATAGACGGAGATTGCTCAACCAATGATGCAGTCGTGTTGATCGCCACGGGACAAGGCCCACGTATTGATGCCGACCATGGCGAGGGCTTCCGGCAGACCCTGGAGAAACTCTGCGAGGAGCTGGCGCTGATGCTGATGCAGGATGGTGAGGGGGTCACGCGGGTGATGGAGGTGTGTGTTACAGAGGGCCTGGATGAGGACGAATGTACACGGGTGGCCTACCGTATCGCTGAATCCCCGCTGGTCAAGGCGGCCTTGCATTCGGCAGATCCGAATTGGGGGCGTGTGCTGGCCGCGGTCGGGGCGGCGGGAATCACCACGCTGGACCCGCAGCGGCTATGTATAACCATCGGTGATACAGCGGTGTTCAAGGATGGGGCTGCCTGCGTAGCCGATGCAGCAGCACTGTCTGCACAACTGAGTGGCGCACGCTGCAGTATACGGATACAGCTCGGTCGCGGCACGGCGCACGCAACCATACTGGGATGTGATCTCAGCTGTGAGTACGTGCGTATCAATGCCCACTACCGCAGCTAGGGACACCTTACAGGTTGCACTGGCACTCGTGCTGCGTGATGGACGGGTGTTGGTAAGACCGCGCGCACAGACCCTGCATCAGGGCGGGATGTGGGAATGGCCGGGCGGCAAGTGCCGGGCGGGCGAATCCATCACCGCGACCGCAGCCCGCGAACTCCATGAGGAGACCGGGTTACGGGCGCAACGACTTTATCCGCTGATCAGTGTGCCCTGGTGCTACGAGGAGCTGTCGGTGGAGTTACATGCCTGCATCGTAACGGCCTGTACCGGGGTGCCTCGTCAGCCTGCCAAATGGGTGGAACCTGCACAGCTGGTGCACTACCCCATGCCGATGGCCAACCGTGGCATCCTGCAGGCCCTGTTGCTGCCATCACTGTACGCGATCACGCCCGCCACCCTGCCACCAGCGGTGCTGGAGCCATACCTGGCGGCAGGCCTGCGCATGATCTATCTGCGGGGCATGCAGCTATCCACCGCAACCGCCCTGGCAGAATTATGCCTGGATTATGGGGCTGTACCCATGTTGGATGCAGGACTGGCGGCACAGGCCACACAACTCAATGCCGGGGTGCAGCTGCATCATCAGGCGCTGCTGGCCGCCACCGCACGCCCACAGGCGCGGTGTGTAGGTGCATCCTGCCACAATGTTCGGGAACTGGAGCAGGCCGTACGACTCGGTGCAGACTTCGCCACCCTGTCTCCCGTACTGCCTGCCTCCAGTCACCCGCAAGTCGGCGGCATGGGCTGGGATGCCTTCAGGCGACAGCTCGCTGCAGCCCCCATCCCGGTCTATGCCCTGGGCGGCATGCGGGTCGAAGATATGCGACGGGCCTGGGCCTGCGGTGCCCATGGGGTAGCGCTATTAAGCCACTTGTGGGAAAACCCGCCTGCTGTGGTACAGCAGGCTCAGGCCGTGACCCGGGACATCTGCAAATAACGCTGATGCAGCTGTTGCACCCGGGCTTCCAGCTGTGCCAGGCTGCCGGTATTGGTGATGCAATCATCCGCCCGGGCCAGGCGCTGTTCCGGTCTCAGCTGTGCAGCCCATATACGTTCCACCAGGGCGCGGTCCAGGCCCTCACGTTGCATAACCCGTTGCAGCTGTAGCTCACGCGGGCAATCCACCACCAGTACCCGGTCCACCCGCTCCTGCGCTCCGGTCTCCACCAGCAGGGGGATCACCAGCACGTAATACGATGTGGTGGTCTGCTGTTGCAGACGTTGTTCCAGGCTGGCGTAGGCAGCCGGATGCAGGATCGCCTCCAGCTGTTTACGGCATTCAGCATCCTGAAAGATCAGCGCACGCAGTGCCCCCCGGTCCGGTGCACCCTTACACACGGGCAGGCGGTCGCCCAGAGCCGCCTGCACTGCCGCTACGCAGGGGCCACCGGGTGCCAGCAGTTCATGACAGATCGCATCCATGTCCAGCACCGACGCACCGTAACTGGCGAACAGCCCGGCCACCGTGGATTTGCCGCTGCCGATACCACCAGTCAGACCGATGCGCAAACTCACGGTACCGGGAAAATGCGCAACAACCACTCAGCGTGGTACAGGGCCAACCAACCGGCCAGAGCCAGATAAGGCCCAAAGGATACCGGGCGCCCCTGTTGCAGTCGACCTGTGGCCAGCAACAGCAGCCCCACTACGGCACCCGTACAGGAAGCCAGAAACACCACTGCCGGAAGCAACTGCCAGCCCAACCAGGCACCCAATGCGGCCAGCAGTTTCAGGTCTCCGTACCCCATAGCTTCCTTGCGAAGAATGAGCCGGGCCAGCTGCAACACCAGCCACAAGGCCAGATAACCGAAGGCAGCGCCCAGCACCGCTGCATGCAAATCCACAAAACCACCGCGGAGATTGTACAGCAGACCCAGCCAGAGCAGGGGCAGGGTCAGGGCATCCGGCAACAGGCGGTGCTCCAGGTCGATCACTGCCAGGACCAGCAATGCAGCACTGAAAACAGCAGCAGCCACGGCCGCACTATTGAGCCCCCAGTGCCACACGGTATAGCCGAACAGCAGGATCGTCAGTAGTTCAACCAGTGGATAGCGCCAGTGGATGCGTATCCCGCAGGCAGCACAACGGCCCCGCAACATCAGCCAACTGACTAGCGGTATATTCAGCAGGATGGGAATGGGCTTGCGACACCCGGGACAAAAGGAACGCGGCCGCACCAGACCAAGGCCTGCTGCAGTCGCAGCAGAGTCTGTGGCTGTCCCAAACAGGCGCCTACATTCGCCACGCCATTCCGCCTCCATCATCAGCGGCAGGCGGTAGATCACTACATTCAGAAAACTGCCAACCAGCGCCCCCAGCAACCCGGCACCAAAGACGGTCACCAGCGAATGTAGGGATGAGGGTTCGATGCTGCAGCCAGACTAGACGACCTGGCCGAGCTTGAAGATCGGCAGATACATGGCAATCACCAGAGTGCCTACGGTGCCGCCCAGGAACACCAGGATGATGGGTTCCAGCAGGCTGCTCAGGCCATCCACCATCGCATCCACCTCTTCCTCGTAGAAATCTGCCACCTTCGCCAACATCTGATCCAGGGAGCCTGCCTCCTCACCGATCTCCACCATCTGATTGACCATGCCCGGGAATAGATTGGTGCTCTTCATGGCAACATTCAGTGGTGTACCCGTAGCGATCTCATCACGCATTTTCATGGTGGCATCATAATAGACAACGTTACCGGTCGCCCCGGCCACCGACACCATGGCCTCCACCAGCGGCGTGCCGGCAGCAAACATGGTCGACATGGTGCGTGCATAACGCGCAATGGCAGATTTGTTGAGGATCGGACCAATAACGGGCACCTTGAGCGACAGCACATCCAAAAACCGGGCGAAGGTCTTGGATCGACGCTTGAGCTGAATAAATCCGACCACACCGCCTGCCACACTCAGCCCCAGTAACCACCAGTATGCCTGCACCCACTGCGACATGCCGATAACCGTGCGTGTCAAGGCCGGCAACTGGGCACCAAAGTCCGCAAACAGTGTCTCAAACTGTGGCACCACGAACAGCAGCAATATAACGGTCACAATGCCAGCCACAACAACCACGGCAATGGGATAAAACATGGCCTTCTTGACCTTGGCCTTGATCGCCTCCGTCTTTTCCTTGTANNACCAGGCTGGTGTACAGATCATCAAAGTGCAGGGGATGCTTGCTCATCGCCTCTGCCAATCCCAAACCAGCCTCTATGTCGCCGCGTACGGAAGCCAACAGCGCTGACATCTTCGGTTTTTCGTGACCCCGACCGACGATCTCCAGCGACTGTACCAATGGCACACCGGAGGACATCATCGTTGCCAGCTGCCGACTGAATATGGCGATATCCTTCGCGCTGATACTGCCACCCCCCTCGCTTTTGCTGAACAAGCCCCCCTGCTTTTTGATGCGCGGGTTCAGCACCCCCTGACGGCGCAGGGCAGTACGCACCTGTGCCTGACTGGTACCGGCGACCGTCCCCTTGACCACCTTGCCCTTGGCGTCCTTGCCCTGATAGGTAAACTGTAACTGCCTTGCTGCCTCAGCCATAATCCGCTGTTCCTCCCTATTCCACCGTGAGCCGATTGATCTCCGAAAGACTGGTAACGCCTTCTTTCGCCTTCATCAACCCGGAGCGCCGAATGTCGGGAATGCCCTCGCTGTTTGACCGGTCGGCCAGCTGCACCGCATTGGCACCCTCAATGATCAGACGCCTCATGGCATCGCTAATCGGCATCACCTGATAAATGCCGACCCGCCCCTTGTAACCCGAAGGACAATCCAGGCCACCATCACCGGGCTCATAGAACTCAAAGGGGGTCTGCAGATCCTCCTCTGTGTACCCCTCGGCCAACAGTGCCTTTTTGGGTATGTCCACGACCTTTTTATAATCCGGGTGCAGACGTCGGACCAGGCGCTGGGCAGTAATGAGATTGACACTCGTAGCCACGGCAAAGGCCTGTATACCCATGTCCTGCAGACGGGTCAGGGTCTGTGGCGCATCATTGGTATGCAGGGTAGACATCACCATATGACCGGTCTGCGCGGCCTTCACGGCGATGGAACCAGTCTCCAGATCCCGAATCTCCCCAACCAGAATGATATCCGGATCCTGACGCAGAAACGCCTTCAGTGCCTTGGAGAAGGTCATGCCGGTTTTTTCATCCACTTGTACCTGATTGACCCCGGCCAGATTGATTTCAACCGGGTCTTCCGCCGTAGAGATATTGATATCTTCCTGATTGAGAATATTGATGCCGGTATACAGCGATACGGTCTTGCCACTACCCGTGGGGCCGGTCACCAGAAACATCCCGTACGGCTTGTGCAGATTCTTCAGGAACAGCTCCTTCTGTGAATCCTCATAGCCCAGTTGATCGATCTGCAACTTGGCGGCATCGGAATCCAGGATACGCATGACCGATTTCTCGCCAAACAGGGTTGGACAGGTGCTAACACGAAAATCAATGGATTTGTTGCGTGACAGCTTGAGTTTGATGCGCCCATCCTGAGGGACACGGCGCTCGGAGACATCCAGACGCGACATCACCTTGATACGTGCAGCAATCTTTTTGGTCAGCAACAGCGGCGGCTTGGCGATCTCCTCCAACACACCATCCACACGAAAGCGCACCCGGTAGTACTTCTCATAGGGCTCAAAGTGCAAGTCCGAGGCCCCCTTTTTGATGGCATCCAGCATGACCTTGTTGACAAAGCGCACCACGGGCGCATCTTCCACCTCGGATTCTTCCTCTTCAGAGGCAGCTGCATCGGCGCCATCTTCGTCCACCGTGAACAGATTGTCCAGATCGTCAGTGTCCTCATCACCCATCATGGTGCTGAGTGAAGAATCGGTCTGTTCCAGGGCCTGCTCAATGGCCTGCTCCATCTTGTCGGCCTCAACCACTACAGCCTCAACATTCTTGCCGGTAGCAAACTTGAGCTCGTCCAGCACCTGCAGGTTCGTCGGGTCAGGAACGCCGACGAACAACTTCTTGCCGCGTTGATACAGTGGCAGTACGCCGTGTTTCTTGATCGTCTCCGTCTTGACTGTCTTCACCAGGGCGTTATCCAGCTCCACTGCACCGATATCGATCATCGGGAATCCGAATTCCCGCGAGGCCGTCATGGCAATGGCACTGGCAGGCACCAACTTCTCGTCCACCAGATGGCGGACCAGCGACCGCTTGCGCTGCTGTGCAGCCTGCGATGCCTTGGCAGCAGCAGCCTCATCCAGCAGACCAGCGGATACCAGCTTGCGTGCCAGCCCCCCCATCGGGAATTTTGCAGCCGTCGCTGCCACTAGCCCTGTACCCCAAGCATGCTCATGGGGTCAAAGATAACGGCATCAGACCCTAAAATCCAGCCCTGCCTGCATCCCCCGCCACAGCAAGCCCTGCCAGGGAACAGAGAATACCCTATAAGTCATTGAAAATAAAGGAATCTCCTGCCCCGCACTGCACCTGTATGCGACTGCCCGGCGGGTACTCGCCGGACAGGAGTCGCCGGGCCAGCGGTGCCAGCAGGTACCGATCCACCGCCCGCTTCAGGGGCCGGGCTCCAAGCACCGGGTCATGGCCCAGCCGGGCGAGGCGGTCCAGCACCGCCGTATCCACCACCAACTCCAGACCCCGGGCCGAGAGCCGCTCCTGCACCCGATCCAGTTGCAGCCCGGCAATGTGCCGGATCTGCTCCGGACTCAGGAAGCGAAATACCAGTATCTCATCCAGACGATTCAGAAACTCCGGTCGAAAATGCCCGCGCAGCTGTGCCATCACCAGGGTCTCCATGGCCTGGTCATCCATAGCCGACCGATCATGCAACTGCTCCGAACCCAGATTGGAGGTCATCACCACCACGGTGTTGCGAAAGTCCACGGTACGTCCCTGACTGTCCGTCAGGCGGCCCTCATCCAGCAACTGCAGCAGCACATTTAACACCTCCGGGTGCGCCTTCTCAACCTCGTCCAGCAGTACCAGACTGTAGGGTCGGCGGCGCACCGCTTCGGTCAGATAACCGCCCTGCTCATAACCCACATAGCCGGGCGGGGCACCGATCAATCGGGACACAGAGTGCTTTTCCATAAACTCGGACATGTCGATACGTACCAAGGCCTGATCACTGCTGAACAGGAAGGCGGCGATGGCCTTGCACAACTCGGTTTTGCCCACACCGGTTGGGCCCAGAAACAAAAACGAGGCATTGGGACGATTGGGATCTGCCAGCCCGGTTCGCGACCGGCGCACGGCATCAGCGACCGCTGCAACGGCTGCCTCCTGCCCAATCACACGTGCCCGCAGTGCATCCTCCATCTGCAACAGCCGCTGTTGCTCACCCTGCAACAGCCGACCGACCGGGATGCCGGTCCACTTCGCCACCACCTCGGCGACCTCGTTCTCGCCGACCCGATTCTGTAGCAACTCCAGTGCCCCGGACTCCCCCTCATCCGTCGCTGCCAGCTGTTTCTCCAGCGCCGGGATGCGACCATGCTGCAACTCCGCCATTTGCGTCAGGTTACCATCGCGCCGGGCGGCCTCCAGTTCCTGGCGGGCCTGCTCCAATTGCTCCAACTGCTCACGGGCTCCCTGCAGGCGTTGCTGATCCCGATGCCATACCGTCTCCAGGTCGGCGTACTCTGCTGCCAGACTGTGAATCCGTTCCTCCAGTTCCTGCAAACGCTGGCGGGAGGCAGCATCCGTTTCCTTGCGCAGGGCCTCGCGCTCGATCTTTAACTGGATCAGCCGGCGCTCCAGTCGATCCATGGACTCCGGCTTGCTACTGATCTCAATGCTGATACGACTGGCCGCCTCGTCAATGAGATCGATGGCCTTGTCCGGCAGGCGGCGATCACTGATATATCGATGGGACAGGGTGGCTGCCGCGAGAATGGCAGCATCAGCGATCTGTACGTTGTGATGCACCTCGTAGCGCTCTTTCAACCCGCGCAGGATCGCCACCGTATCCTCCACATCCGGCTCCTCCACCAGAATGCGCTGAAAGCGGCGTTCCAGCGCAGCATCCTTCTCAATGTTTTCCCGGTACTCATGCAGCGTGGTCGCGCCTGCGCAGTGCAACTCACCGCGGGCCAGGGCCGGTTTCAGCATATTGCCGGCCGCTATGGAACCTTCTGCCTTGCCGGCGCCGACCAGGGTGTGCAGCTCATCAATAAACAGGATGATATTGCCCTCCTGTCTGGAAATGTCCTGCAATACCGCCTTCAGGCGCTCCTCAAAGTCGCCACGAAACCGCGCACCTGCCACCAGGGCTCCCATATCCAGGGCCAGTACACGCTTGCCACGCAACGGCTCCGGCACCTCGGCATTGACTATGCGCTGTGCCAGGCCTTCCATAATGGCGGTCTTGCCGATGCCGGGTTCACCGATCAGCACCGGATTGTTCTTGGTGCGACGTTGCAACACCTGTATGATACGACGGATCTCCTCGTCCCGACCAATGACTGGATCCAGGCGCCCGGACGCGGCAAGTGCCGTCAGATCCGTGGTGTATTTGGCGAGGGCCTGATGTGCATCCTCCGCATCCGGGGTATCCACCGTACCCGGTGTCGTACAGGCCTGCGTCAGGGCCTGCGGGTCCCCCCCACACTCCACCAGCTGTTGTGCCAAAGGCTGATCCCCGGTCAGGGCCGCCTGCAAAAAGGCTGCCGTAGACACATAGCGATCACCGCGCTGGCGGGACAGCTGCAGAGCCCGATTAAACAACGCCTCCAGACGTGGCGATACATGCAGGCGTCCCGGGTCACTGCCTGCCACCCGGGGCAACCGATCCAGTTTTGCAGACAGCGCAGTACGCAGGCGCGCCGGGTCGCAACCTGCAGACTGCACCCGGGCCTGACTGTCTTCCTGGGCGAGCAGTGCATCCAGCACATGTTCCGGCTCCAGCACCTGATGGTCACGCCCCAGAGCCAGACCCTGAGCCTCGGCCAGGGCCTGCTGTAGTCTGTGTGTCAGTTGTTCAGCGTGCATACCTTTGTCTCCCCATCGACTCCGCAACGGGTCGGTGAACGCTGTCTACATGCGGTCGGTATGCCCTGGATTCAAGCCAACCCGCTGCAGGTGTGCGACTCAGTAAACGCCGATATCCAGATAGGAACTGGAGATCTTTTCAATAGCCGTCACAAAGGCCGAGGTGCGCAGATCGGGCACTGCATCGTCACGTCTCATGCGCTCCAGAATAGCGCGGTAAGCGATGCACATTGTATCATACAGTCCGGAACGCACCAGATCCAGTTCATTGGCACCGCGCACAATATCCTGCTTGAGACTGGCTGTTAACGGGTTGGCTGCCATGGTCTCTATCGCTGCCACGATGCTGTGACCGTGCAGCTCCTGATAACGACGCTCCATGCGACCAAAACGAATGTGATTGATGTTGCGTACCCACTCAAAGTAAGACACCACCACCCCGCCGGCATTGACCAGTATGTCCGGCAACACGGTCGCGCCCCGCTGTTGCAGAATGGCATCTGCGCCTGCGGTAACCGGACCGTTGGCAGCCTCAACGATCAGGGGCGCACGGATGCGCCCGGCATTCTGCTCATCCACCTGTGCCTCCATTGCTGCCGGAATGAGCACATCACAATCCATCTCCAGGCCGGCAGCTCCGTCGGCATCAAAACGCGCATCGGGATAGCCGCGTACCGTTTTGTGTTCATTGATATATTGCCGTACATGCTCCACCTGCAGGCCACTGTCGTTATACAGTACTCCGTCCCGCTCAATGATGGCGATGATACGTGCATTGTCCTCCTCTTGCAACAACTTGGCAGCGTGGTAACCCACGTTGCCCAGGCCCTGGATGACGATCCGTTTATCCCCCAGACCACCCTGCAGGGATCGTTCGGTCTGCTCGTGATCCCTGAAGTATTCCCGCATGGCATACACCACGCCCCGGCCGGTGGCCTCCATCCGTCCGTGGATCCCCCCGTGATTCACGGGCTTGCCGGTCACACAGGCCAGATAGTTGATATCATCCGGGTGCAGATGTTTGTAGGTATCAGCGATCCAGGCCATCTCTCGCTGCCCGGTACCCATATCCGGTGCCGGTACATTGGTGGCCGGACTGAGGAAGCCCTTGCGGGACAGCTCGCGGGCAAAACGACGGGTAATACGCTGGAGCTGCTCCCGGTCATAACGCGACGGGTCGATCTGCAAGCCCCCCTTGGAACCGCCAAAGGGCACATCTACCAGGGCACACTTGTAGGTCATCAGTGCCGCCAGGGCCTCCACCTCGTCCTGATCCGCAATCGGCGCAAAGCGGATCCCCCCCTTGGCAGGCAGGCGGTGGGAACTGTGCACTGCCCGCCAACCGGTAAATACCTCTATGTGATCCCCGATCTGTACCGGGAACCGCAGCTGCAACACCTCATTGCAGCCACCGATGGCCTGCGCCAACCCGGGCGGTGTCCGCAGGGCATCAAAGGCACTCTGCGCCATACGGTTGACGTTCTCGGTAAAACTCACGACAGCTGCCGGACGGATCGTCCGGCCTCCTCCCGCAGTTGCCTCAACAGCACCTGCACATCCGCTGGCGGCGGACTCCGCAACTGCATCTGCTGAGCGCTGCACGGGTGACGCAGACGCAGGGCACAGGCATGCAACATCTGGCGCCGGGCCTGCTTGCCCCGGGCGCGACGTCCCCCGTACACCGGGTCTCCCACCACCGGGTGCCCGATGGCGCTCAGATGTACGCGCAACTGATGGGTGCGCCCGGTGGCCAGACTCAGATCCAGCAGACTGCAGGTTCCCAGAGACTCACGTACCCGGTAATGGGTGAGGGCGGCGCGCACCCCCGCCCGCCCCAGCCGGTCCGGCGACAGGGCCGCCATCCGCGTGCGCTGCGCCGGGTGCCGCCCCAAAGGCAGTGCAATACTGCCCTGCACCGGAGCCGGTTGCCCCAGCACGATAGCCAGATAGTCACGGCAGATGCGGCGCTGGCGCAGCATCGCTACCAGTGCCGTATGCGCCTGCAAGGTTCTGGCTACCAGCAGCAGGCCGGAGGTGTCCTTGTCCAGACGATGCACAATGCCTGCCCGGGGCACGGCGGCCAAGGCCGCATCGTGATGCAACAGGGCGTTCAACAGGGTGTGGCGGCGACAGCCTGCGCCCGGATGCACCACCAGACCGGGGGGCTTGTCCACGACCAGCAGCTCGGCATCCTCATAGCATATCTGCAGGGGGATAGGCTCCGGCAGATCGGTGTCCACGGAGTGCCCTGCACCCGGCCGCAATGACAGCTGCTCGCCACCCGTGACCGCACGACGCGTACTGCACACCGACTCGCCATCCAGCCGCACCCGGCCCTCCCGGATCCAGCGCTGCAGGCAGCCACGAGAGTGCTGCGGAAACAACCCGGCCAGCACCCGACCCAGACGCTACCCGACCCGATCTGTCGGCACGACAGCGTGCATATCCAACTCGCCCATGCGGACATTATTGCATATCCGCACCCCTGAATCACCCCCTTGCCGGATACGGTGGACTGCCGTACACTGTGCGACCATGAACCTGCGTGTACTGCCTTGCCTGCTGGCGCTGGCGCTGTTCGGCTGCTCGGGCAAGGACAAGGATCCGACGGATGCCTGGGAGATGGAGCAACTCTATGCGGAGGCCCGTGGGGCCATGCAGAGTGGCGACTACGAACAGGCCAAGACCTACTACCGTGCCCTGGAGGGGCGCTCCCCGTTCGGTGTGTACGGGCAGCAGGCCCTGCTGGATCTGGCCTACGTGTACTACAAGACTGAAGACACCGACCAGGCCATTGAGACCTGCGAACGCTTCATCAAGACCTACCCGCAGAACGCACATGTGGCTTATGCCTACTACCTGCGCGGCCTGGCAGAGTCCAATCGCAGCGGCGGACTGGCCCAGCGCTTTGTGATCGTCGATCTGTCACAACGTGACCCGGAACACGTGCTGCGTGCCTTTGAGTTTTACTCCGAACTGGTCGGCAGCTTCCCAAACAGCATCTATGCCGCGGATGCCACCCAGCGCATGGTGTACTTGCGGAATCTGCTGGCCGACCATGAGGTGGAGGTAGCGCATTACTACCTGCGCCGGGGCGCCTGGCTGGCAGCCGCCAATCGTGCCCGGTATGCCATAGAACATTACCCGCGTACACAAGCCATCCCCGATGCACTGGCGGTGATGGCCCGGGCCTACCGGGCTCTGGGCCTTGAGGAGTTGGCCACAGACGCGCTGCGCGTGCTGGAGTTAAACCACCCGCAGCACCCCGAAATCCGCACCATACAGCGCATCAGACGCGGCTGAGGGGAGGGCGATCATGAGCCGGGCATATCGGCAAATCATTGTACTGACTGCACTGTTCCTCCTGCAGAGTGCACCCGCATACGCCTACCTTGACCCGGGTTCTGTCAGCCTGGCCGTACAGGCCCTGGTCGCCTCTGTTGCCGGTATCTCCCTGACAGGGAAATACTGGTTCTGGAGGATTCTGCGCCTGCTGGGCCTGCGAAAAAACCGGCAAGATACCGATTCCAAAGACCCGGAGGATGAGTAGAGAGCCCGGCTCCTTCCGGGACCCTGCCGGCGCTGTCTTCAGCGCCGGGGGACGCATCTTCAGGGGAATTTCCAGCCCCGCTGCTACTCACTTCCGTAATTTTATAGGCTCCAGCTTCTTCAGGAAACACGCCGGAACCCGCATCGTACAAACCCGGGAAATTCACCCGGAGGAAGCACAGGCTGCCGGAATTTCGGCAAACGATGTGCATGCCTTTGCCATGTGGGTAGAGCATGAATCGCTGCCGTTTATTTCCTATCCCCACGAATGGTCCTTTACCTCGCTGCAGCAGGCCGCCTGTCTGACATTGCAATTACTGATCGATGGCCTGCAAAATGGATACATCCTGAAGGACGCATCGGCCGACAATGTGCAGTTCGTCAATTCCAGACCCATATTTATTGACGTGCTGTCCTTTGATGTCTATCAGGATGGTGCTCCTTTTCTCGGCTATCGACAATTTTGTGAACAATTTCTGGCACCATTATGTCTGACGGCATTTGCCAACATTGATTTCAATGCGTGGCTCCGGGGACGACCCGGAGGCCTGGATCTGACCGAAGTGACCACCACGCTGCCGGTCCGCACCTGGCTGCAACCGACCACCTTGTTGCATATACATCTGCATGCCTTTGCCATGCGCAGGCTTAAATCCACATCCATCCACAGCCAGCGCAAGCCACGCCCTGTCCGGCGAGAAAACCTGATAGCACTTGCCCGGAGCATGAAGCGCTTTATGGCAAGGCTGCAACGCAGGAAAACTTCCTACTGGCAGGACTATACCACCTGCAATCCATACGACAAAACCACTCAAGCACACAAAATTCGCATCGTGCAAGAGTTCATCGGCGAACATAATATCCTGAAACTGCTGGATCTGGGCTGTAATACTGGCACCTATTCCGGGGCAGCGATGCAGGCCGGGGCCAAACAAATTATCGGCATTGATCTTGACTGCGGCGCCATTGATTGCGCCACCCGGGAGGCACGACGCCAAACCTGGCCAGCCCAATTTCTGCACTATGACATTACCAACCCTTCCCCCAGTCAGGGCTGGAAACATGCAGAACAACGGACCCTTGAGGAACGGCTCGGGAATATGGATGCTGTATTGTGCCTCGCCCTGATTCACCACATCGTGATAGGCAAAAACATTCCACTGAATGAATTCATATCCTGGGTCTGCAAGCTTGCAACAAGAGGACTGATCGAGTTTGTTCCCAAGGTGGATCCGATGGCTCAGGAGCTGCTACGCAACCGGGAAGATATATTCCAGCAGTACAGCCAGAACCATTTTGAACAAATCCTGAATGCCTTGTGCAAATACGTAAACCCGCATCCTGTACAAGGTACGCACCGCATCCTGTACGAATATGAAACATAAATATCTGCTGCT
>DKIB01000005.1:9060-9488 GCA_002454015.1 Proteobacteria bacterium UBA6729 | reverse complement strand
CTTGCACTGGCGGCCGGGGTGATGGTAGCATGGAAGCCCGCCGTTGCTCTGGCGGCTATTGGGGGATAACACTTGCAGTTTGGGAATACGCAGCAACGCTTCGGGCTGGTCTCGCACCTGTTGCACTGGAGTATAGCGATATTGATGTTTGGTCTGCTGGGTCTGGGGTGGTATATGGTGGGGCTGGACTACTACACTTCGCCTTATTTCGACCTCAGCTATGTTGCGCATGAGTCGCTGGGGCTGTTGGTTTTCGTGCTGGGTGTGGGGGGCATCATCTGGCGTTATGCACAGCCACGGCCACAGCACTTTGCACTCAAGCCCTGGGAGCTCTGGAGTGCGCGCTGTGTGCATGTGCTGTTGGCCCTGATGGTGGTCAGTCTGCCGATCAGTGGCTACCTGTTCGCAGGTGGCGACCGGCCCGGGGT
>DKIB01000005.1:1725-9037 GCA_002454015.1 Proteobacteria bacterium UBA6729 | reverse complement strand
AGGACTGGTCTATTGACTTTCATTACTATGTGGCCTACGGTGGATGTGCACTGATTGCACTACATGTTATGGCCGCAATCAGGCATTGGGTTTTCGGAGGCAAGCATCCATGAACAGAATTGTAATGGCTATCGCCATGCTCGGCATGGCCGGGCAGCTATCGGCTGCAGAATATGAGATCGACAACAGCCACTCGTATGTGGAGTTTGCGATCTCGCATATAGGGGTCAGCATTATGAAGGGCGGCTTCAACAGTATACGGGGCTCTTTTAGTGATGGAGATGCATCGGCCATGTCCATAGAACTGGATACGGACAGCCTGAACACGCATCATGCAAGGCGTGACCGTCATCTGAAGAATGAGGATTTTTTTAATGTCAAGAAGTATCCCAAAGCCAGTTTCAAGTCCACTCGCTTTGATGCATCGCAAGGTCTGTTGTATGGTCAGCTGACCCTGCTCGGCCAGACTCGAGAGACGGTGTTTCAGGTGGAGAAGGGGGGCGAGGGGGTACATCCGCGTGATGGCAGTTATCGGGTCGGCTATCAGGCCACGGCAGAGATCGACCGGCGTGACTTCGGCATGGATTACCAGCTGGGCCCGGCCTCCTGGACTGTAAAATTGTCGATCTATCTGGAAGGGATACGCAAGGATTCCTGAGCCTGACAGGTTCATGCTGGATGTAAACAGCCTGCGCCTGCTCGCAGAATGCGTGCAGGCGTTGGCTGATGGCTTCAGCCGATTACCACCTTACCGCACGGACACAGAGGACGATGCGCTCCGCAAGGTGTTGCTGGAGACCGCACGGCGGCTGCATGACAACGATCCCTATTTTCATCCACTGTATGCGGCGCATATGCACAAGCCACCGCACACGGTGGCACGGCTGGCCTATGCGCTGGCGCTGTATATCAATCCGAACAATCATTCCCTGGAGGGTGGCCGCGCCAGCACGGCGATGGAACAGGAGGCGGTACAGCAACTGGCCGGGCTGTGCGGCTGGGATCACTATCTGGGGCACCTGACTGGCGGCGGCACGATGGCCAATCTGGAGGCCCTGTGGATCGCCGGGTGCTTGCGACCAGATGCCACGGTCCTGGCCTCCAGCCAGGCACACTATACCCATGAGCGCCTGTGTACAGTGTTGCGGTTGCCGTTTGCAGCGGTGGCAGTGGACCACCAGGCACGAATGTGCATGGAGGCGCTGCAATGCCATCTGGACCAGGGCACCATCGGCACCGTGGTGGCCACGCTGGGCACGACTGCCGCCGGGGCCGTGGATGCGCTGCACCGGCTGGTTGAGTTGCGGAAGGATTATGGATTCCGCCTGCACGTGGATGCCGCTTATGGCGGCTACTTCAGTCTGATCGACACGCTGGCACCCCAGACCCTGCAGGCCATGCAGGCCCTGGGACAGGCGGATTCCGTGGTCATTGACCCGCACAAGCATGGACTGCAACCCTATGGCTGTGGCTGTGTGCTGTTCAAGGATCCGGCGGTGGGCCGCTTCTACCAGCATGGTTCCCCCTATACCTACTTCAGTTCGGATGCATTGCAGCTGGGCAAGATCAGTCTGGAGTGTTCACGGGCCGGGGCCGCCGCCGTAGCATTGTGGGCCACACAACGCCTGTTGCCACCGATACGCGGGGGCGCCTTTGCCGCGGACCTGGTGCGGTGCCGTCAGGCTGCCCTCGCGCTATATGACTATCTGTTGCACAGCCCGACATGGCTCACGCTGATGCGCCCCGAACTGGATATCGTCAACTGGGCACCGCACGGTGCCTCGGCTACACAGATCTCACAACGCAGCCGTCGGATCTACGAGGTGGCAGCGGCGGGCGACCTCTATCTGGCGTTGGCAGACTACCCGGCAGAGCTGCTGCGTGCCCACTGGCCGGAGGTGGAGTTTGACAGTGCCACGGTAACGTGCCTGCGTTCCTGTCTGCTGAAGCCGGAACATCTGGACTGGCAGGGTGAACTGTGTGCCCGACTGGAGACTGCCGCCAGGGCTGCGACTCACTGTGATTGACTGGATACGTTCCGGGAGTCGTCAGTCGCAGCGTGACGCTGGCGACGCAGTTGGCGCAGACGCAGACGTCGCCGCACTTGCCACAGGGTATAGACCGGGCCTGCCAGCAGGTAGCCGAAGAACAACACGAACAACAGTGTGGGCGGCTTGATGGAGATGAGAAGCAGCCCGCACAGCAGGAACAGAATGGTGAGGAAGCGGATACGTCCCCGAAAGTCCACGCCCTTCAGGCTGTGGTAGCGCAGATTACTGACCATCAGGCCGGCCACCACCAATATCAGCAGGCCGGTGCCAATATGTACTGCCACAGGCATCTCACCACTGATGCCATAGTCCACCATCATCCATACATAGGCGGCTACCAGACCACCGGCGGCAGTGCTGGCCAGGCCCTGGAAGAAACGTCGCTCCAGCACACTGCCTGTGGAGGTCTGCACGTTGTAGCGCGCCAGACGCAGGGCTGCCGTGGCGGCATACAGAAAGCTGATCGCCCAGCCAAACTTGCCCAGACTGTGCAGGGACCACTGGTAGATCAGCACCGCCGGTGCCACACCAAAACTGACCAGGTCGGTCAGCGAGTCGTACTGGTGCCCGAACTCACTCTGGGTGCCGGTAAGACGCGCCACACGCCCATCCAGCATATCCATTACGGTTGCCACCAGAATCGCCAGCGCAGCATCCGTGTAGCGCTGCTCCATTGCGGCAATCACTGCATAGTATCCACAGAACAGAGCCCCCGTGGTAAACAGGTTGGGGAGCAGGTAGATACCCCGACGGCGGCGCGCATCGGTAATGCCCGGCAGGACTTGCAGGTGCACGCCTTTATTACTCATCACGAAGGGCTGTGGCCGGTTGCTGGTGCACCAGATGCGCCAGAGTGGAAAGACCGGAGCGTACCCGGTCACCCGGGCGCACCTCCGTGTTGACATTCACCGGAGTCCAGACCTCTACATCTCCACCCAGCAGCAGATAGGCTACCCGGTGCCCCTGACCAACACGGTCGCCGGTCTGCAAGCTCACCTGCAAACGATGCAAAAATGGCAGGCGCGGGGCCGACACCACGGTCACCAGACTGTCGTCCTCATCGGTGCGGGTCCAGAAGGCATAGCTGAAGCGTCTGGAATGTTCAGCGCCCGCAGCGTCTGGAACCCGACACCACTGTTCTTCCACCTTGCCCTCGGTAGGGCTGCGCACTGAAAATACATCCAGTGGTGAGACCCGGATGTGAATGCAACTGGCATCCCGGTCCAGCCAGGGGTCATGCAGACCGGACTCTACTTTGGTAACACGGCCCTGTACCGGACTCACCAGGGCCAGCGGGTCACAGGGGATGCTGCTGGGCGGGTCACGCAACAGGAAGGCTATGACCACAAACACCACCACTGCAGGGGCCAGACCAGGCCAGCCAAAGCCCAGATACAGCAGGCTTCCCGCTATACTGACCACCCCCAGATAAGACCAACCCTCACGGGCGATCCATGGGTGAGAACGTCTGGGGATGGCAGACTCGCGGTCGTTCATGTTGTGTGCCGTTGCATCAACCTATTGCTGCGGTGTCTTGACCAGACGTTGCGCCCCGATCCAGGGCATCATCTCACGCAGCTGCTGACCGATACGCTCCAGCTCATGCTCCCGACTCTGGCGCCGCCGGGCCTTCATCACCGGTCTGCCAGCACGGTTTTCCAGCACAAACTCGCGAGCAAAGGTACCATCCTGTACATCTTGCAGAATGCGACGCATGGCCTGTCTGGAAGGCTCACCGATCACCCTGGGACCACGGGTCAGATCACCATACTCTGCGGTATTGGATATGGAGTAGCGCATGTTGGCCAGCCCGCCTTCATAGATCAGGTCAATGATCAGTTTGAGTTCGTGCAGACATTCAAAATATGCCATCTCCGGGGCATAGCCAGCCTCTACCAGGGTCTCAAAGCCCGCCTGGATAAGTGCGGTCAACCCACCGCACAACACGGCCTGTTCGCCAAACAGATCCGTCTCGGTCTCTTCCCGAAAACTGGTATGTATGACCCCGGAACGTCCGGCACCGATGGCCGATGCGTAGGCCAGGGCAAGTCCCAGGGCCTTGCCGGAACAGTCCTGATGCACCGCCACCAGTGCAGGGACACCCTTGCCTTCCTGAAAGGTTGAGCGCACCAGATGTCCCGGCCCCTTGGGGGCCACCATGATCACATCCAGATCCTGCCGCGGCTCAATCTGTTCGTAGTGAATGTTGAACCCGTGTGCAAAACCCAGAGTTGCCGCCTTGCGGATGGAGGGCAGCACCTGTTCGCGATACACCTGTTCCTGATTCTCGTCCGGAATCAACATCATCACCAAGTCAGCCTGTGCTACCGCCTCCGGCACCGACAATACCTTCAGACCTGCCTGCCCGGCGGCCCCGGCAGAGGCCGATTCCGGTCGCAAGCCCACCACCACCGATACCCCTGAATCATGCAGGTTGCAGGCGTGGGCATGGCCTTGCGAACCATAGCCAAGCACAGCCACCCTGCAGTTACGGATGTATTTCAGATCCGCATCCTGGTCATAATAAACTTTCACTCTCTACCTCCCGTTCGATGTTGTTAACGCGGTTATCATGACTTACATACCCTTATCGCCGCGGGCGATTCCGGATACGCCGGTGCGTACCGCTTCAATGATGTTGTGGGTATCAGTAGCCTCAACAAAGGCATCCAGTTTGGCAGTGGTGCCCGTCAGTTCAACCACATAAGTAGTATCAGTAACATCAACAATGCGTCCACGGAAGATATCCACAAAATTCTTCAGCTCGGCGCGCTGTGCACTGCTCTCGGCGCGCAGCTTGAGCATTAACAGTTCACGTTCCACATGCGGGCCGTTACTCAACTGCACCACCTTGATAACGTCAATCAGTTTGTTGAGTTGCTTGAAGATCTGTTCCAGCACCTCCGGCGAACCACTGGTCACCAGGGTCATTCTGGATATGGTGGGGTCTTCGGTGGCCGCCACGGTCAGGGATTCTATGTTGAAGGCACGGGCAGAAAACAGCCCGGCCACACGAGACAATGAACCCGTGTGATTCTCCAGCAACAGCGACAGAATCTGACGCATGGTTCAGGCCAGCTCCCGGTCCGGCGGCGGTGCATGTTCCGGCGAGAGGTGCATCTCATGATGACCCTTGCCGGCGGCGATCATCGGATAAACGTTTTCAGTCTGATCGGTAATAAAATCCATCAACACCACCCGGTCACGCATACCCAACGCCTCGGTGAGCGCAGAGCGGACATCACCGGGCTTGTCGATCTGCATGCCCACATGACCAAAACTCTCGGCCAGACGTACAAAATCAGGCAACGCATCCATGTAGGAATGTGAGTAGCGCCCGGCATAGAAGAACTCCTGCCACTGGCGCACCATACCCATATAACGATTGTTCAGATTGATGATCTTGATCGGCAACCCGTACTGCAGACAGGTAGACAACTCCTGTATGCACATCACCAGACTGGCCTCACCAGTAACACAGGCGACCATGGCCTCGGGGAATGCCAGCTGCACACCCATCGCCGCTGGCAACCCGAAGCCCATAGTGCCCAGACCACCCGAGCTAATCCAGCGTCTGGGCTTGTCAAACTTGTAGTATTGCGCTACCCACATCTGGTGCTGCCCAACATCCGAGGTCACATAGGCATCTCCTTTGGTGAGCTCATACAGGGACTCAACGACGTACTGTGGCTTGATCACCTTGCTGTCATGCTTATACCGCAGGCAGTCGATGGCAGCCCATTCGCGCAGCCGATTCCACCAGGCATCCAGGGCCGAGCGATCCGGGGTAATGTCGCCGCCTTCTTCAAGCAATCGATTCATGTCCGCAAGCACTGCGCCCACATCACCCACAATGGGAATGTCCACCGGCACATTCTTGGCGATGGACGTCGGATCAATATCAATATGCACAATGCGTGCATCCGGGCAAAAGCGATCCAGTTCTCCAGTAACACGATCATCAAAGCGTGCGCCGATGGCGATCAGTACATCGCAGTGATGCATAGCCATGTTTGCCTCGTAAGTGCCATGCATACCCAACATACCAACAAACTGCGAGTCGTTCCCCGGGTAGGCCCCCAACCCCATCAGCGTGCTGGTAACCGGATAGCCGAGATGACGCACGAAGTGTATCAACTGCTGCGCTGCATTTGACAGGATCACGCCACCACCCGTATAGATCATCGGGCGGTGCGCCTGCAGGATCATCTTCATGGCCTTGCGGATCTGCCCGATGTGCCCCTTGGTACTGGGCTTGTAAGAGCGCAGCTTGACCTCATCATCGGCCGGCCAGCGGAACTCACAGCTCTCGGCAGTAATATCCTTGGGCACATCAACCACCACCGGCCCGGGGCGGCCGGTGGTGGCTATATAAAATGCCCGCCGCATGGTTATCGCCAACTCACGCACGTCATTAACCAGAAAGTTATGCTTCACACAGGGTCGGGTAATCCCCACTGAGTCCACCTCCTGAAAGGCATCGTTGCCGATCAGTTTCTTCGGCACCTGCCCGGTAATGATGACCATGGGAATGGAGTCCATGTAGGCCGTGGCGATGCCGGTGACACAGTTGGTGACCCCCGGCCCCGAGGTGACCAACACCACACCCGGCTTGCCGATGGCACGCGCATAGCCGTCAGCCGCATGGGCCGCACCCTGCTCATGACGCACGAGGATGTGCCGGATATCATCCTGCTTGAACAACTCGTCGTAGATATGCAACACCGCACCACCCGGATAGCCGAAGATGTACTCTACATTCTCGGCTTTGAGGCTGCGGATCAGTATTTCTGCACCGCGAAGGATTTCCATCTTTCTCTCTGTATCAGCGGCCCCATATCCAGCTCGTTCAGAACCCTGCACAAGGCCGTCAGGCCTGTGCGGAAACTACTGCAAGTGCACAAAAAAATCAAGCTGTTGACCACCCCACGGCCATTTCTGCCCGCAACAGCACCGGAATCCATTGCCCGGGGCACCCCGGACACCCTGCAAAACAGCCCTCCGGGGAGCCACAAGCATCCCCAAACGACAGGGCAAGGGAGCCACAGCGTGCCAGTGCAAAGGACAGCGCCATCCCCCCTTTGTGCCCACCCAGGGCAGGGTCCTGACCCGGCCACTCCCGTAACCCGCCTCGACTCCTCAAAGGCTGCCCGACGGTCCCGCATGTATTGAACCCGTACCCCTTCCTCTATCCCCCAGATCCCCCCAGTTTGATGGAGCTATGGAGCGGCCCAAACGGCACTGCCCAAGCAGAGTTCTGG
>DKIB01000005.1:523-1617 GCA_002454015.1 Proteobacteria bacterium UBA6729 | reverse complement strand
TCACATGTACTGAACCCGTACAACACCTTGACCGTCTCGCGTACCGCGCTGTACAATGCGTCGGCTGGTACCGGGCAGGAACCCTGCCCCCCCCCGATGAAGACACTGGAGAAGATCAGGATTGCCTTGCTGGGCCTGTTGTTATCGAATGCGCTACAGGCGCAGGGGGCGGGGACCTTCGTCTCCATTTGTGACAGATCAGCCACCATGCAGCAGTTCATTATCGACCAGGTGGAGCTGCTGGACGAGGCAGAGCTCACGCTGGAGTGCGGAGACATTACCGCCGGGCATCTGCAATTACTGGATGGCAGCGATTTTGCTCTGGACCCGGATGTGTACGATCCGCTTGTGCCACAGAACGGAGACTTCCAGGGACTGAGCCTGAATGAAATTGATATCCCCCTGTACGATGATCAAGAGGAGCATAAAATTGATGCGCTACCTGCAGGCCTGCTGAATGGCGCCACCGTTCATACGCTCTTGCTGGCAAATAACAAGATACCGAGTCTACCCGCCGGACTGTTCGTGGGTCAAACCATAGACACTGTGACCCTGGCCAATAACTTGATCACCACCCTGGAATCCGGGGTTTTTACCGGAGCCCATATCAACCAGATTGACCTGACTCAAAACCTGCTCACCGCACTGCCTGCAAATATTTTTGCTGGACTCACTACAACACAACTGGAGCTTTCTTTCAATCGGATCCGCACCATAGATACAGCTGCATTCGCAGGTATCAGCCTTACGAGAGAATATACTGCCATCGACCTGGCGGCAAACCGGATTGCCACACTGCCCGCGGAGCTATTTGACGGAATAACGATAAATATTTCCATAGATCTTTCCGATAATCCAATCACCGCAATAAGCATGGATACGTTCCGCGGTCTCACATTTGCAAAAAACCCCGTTTCGGGGAGATACCCAAACTTGCTGCTATCCCGTAATACGAGCGCTCGGAGGGGTGGTGCCGGACTCACAACCCTGCCTGCCGGATTATTCAACGACATTGGCAAGCTGCGAAGTCTGGACCTGAGCGAAGCTGGCATAACCACCCTGCCTGCCAACCTGTTCAATGGCCTGGAAGTGGC
>DKIB01000005.1:0-470 GCA_002454015.1 Proteobacteria bacterium UBA6729 | reverse complement strand
ACGTGGATGTGACAATAGAATATCAGGACTCCACCAGCAACGCAAGAATTGCGATACGTACTGGAACAATGTTCAAGATAACAGCAACGCTTGAGATGGTAACAGCAGGCGAGGCAAGCAGCATGAGTGCAGTGATCCCGGCCGGTGCCGATAACAGTGCCTACTTTACGGTCCCGGATACAGCCACCGTCAGAATCACAGATCTTGTACTGGGTACAGGCACAGAAAGCAGCCGTGGATTTGGTATAACCATAGCCGGTATATGCAACCGAACCAAACAGGTCCGTGACTGGATCGTGAACAATATCAATACGGTTGATGACTGTGCAGAGATCACGGCTGCACATCTGGCGAGCATCTCCGGGGACATAGACCTCAGTAGTGACCGTTCTATCACCACGTTACAGGCCGGAGACTTTCAGGGGCTGGGTGCCATCCACAATCTATTGCTGAACGGTAATCAGCTGACC
>DKIB01000004.1:1509-6335 GCA_002454015.1 Proteobacteria bacterium UBA6729 | reverse complement strand
TGCAGACGGTGGAGTGCCCGCACGGATCCACCCGCAGGCAAGGACAGGATTCAGTCCTCACCCCTTGTCCAGCCGTTGCTCCAGTTCACGCACCCGCTCCGCCAGGGCCTCAATATCCTGCAACACCGGATCCTCCCGACCGGCACTGCTGGCATAGGCGTCAAAGCCACCCGCAGCGACAGGAGAATGCAGCACGTGGCCCGGCACGCCGACCACGGTTGCACCCGGCGACACATCCTTGACCACCACGGCATTGGAACCGATACGTGCATTGGCCCCAATGTGTACAGGCCCCAGTATCTTGGCCCCGGCCCCAACCACCACCCCCTGCGCCAGGGTTGGATGGCGCTTGCCCTTGCTCCAGGTCGTCCCGCCCAGGGTAACGCCCTGATAGATCGAACAATCGTCACCGATCTCCGTGGTCTCACCGATCACTATGCCCATGCCATGATCTATAAAAAAGCGTTGGCCGATGCGGGCACCAGGATGGATCTCCACTCCGGTAACCCAACGTCCCAGATGCGCCATAAACCGTGCCAACCAGCACAGGCCCCGGCTCCACAATGCGGCATTGATGCGATGTATCCAGATGGCATGCAGTCCCGGCGAAGCCGCGATGACCTCCAGCACTGAACGGGCCGCCGGATCACGTGCAAATACGGTGTGCAGATCTGCGCGCACGGACTTAAACATTTTCCATCTCCACACGCTGTCCCTCCAGCCGCGCCAATATTGCGCCGAGCTCACGACGCCGTTGCCGCTCCTTCTCCACCACCTCCGGCGGTGCACGCTGTACAAAGTTGGCGTTGGCAAGTTTACCCTCAAGCTTGCTGAAATCCTTGCGATGGCGCGTTATATCACGATCCAGCCGTTGCATCTCGGTTGCCTTGTCGAGCAATCCTGCCAGTGGCACTTGCAGTACCATACCGCCTGCCAGGGCCGTGGCCACACCTGCAGACCCGGTGCCCTGCTCAACAGGTGCTGCAACGCGCGCCAGATCCTGCAGTTGCAACGTGTGTCGTGTCAGCCACTCACGCTCCAGCTCATCCCCCTCGCGATAATACACTGGCAACCGTACCGAGCGCGGAATATTATGCATGGAGCGCAGCTGGCGCAAGCCACCCACCGCCTGCTTGAGCCAGGCCAGTTCGGCCTCGGCAGCGCCATCACGAGGGAAGTCCGCGGCCCGGGGCCAGGAATGCAACATGATGCTGGCACCGGATACCCCGACCACTGGTGCCACACGCTGCCACAACTCCTCGGTCACAAAAGGCATTATCGGATGGATCATGCGCAGGGCAGACTCCAGCACCCGCAACAGACTGTACAAGGTTGCCTGACGCTGTTCCGGGACCGCAGCATGGGCACAAAGACTCTTGGTCAGCTCCACATACCAGTCACAGTACTCCGCCCATATAAACTCATGCGCCTCAGCCGCTGCCAGATCAAAACGATATACACCGATGGCATCGGTAATGCGCTGAATGGCAACACCGGTGCGTGAGACAATCCAGCGTTCCGCAACGCCCGCCGGCGCAACCGCTGCAAGCACATCACTGCCTTCCCGTTCTACCATCAGCAACGCAAAGCGGGTCGCGTTCCACAGTTTGTTGCAAAAGTTGTGATAGCCCTCCATACGACTGATATCAAAGCGTATGTCGCGACCGTGTGTGGCCATGGCGGCGAAGGTGAAGCGCAATGCATCTGTGCCGTAAGCCGCAATACCATCAGCAAAATCACGGCGCGTATGTTCCTCAATGCGGGTGGCATCAGAGGCACGCAACAGCCCGGTAACACGCTTTTGCACCAGTGTCTCCAGATCAATACCATCAATCAGATCCAGCGGGTCAATGATATTGCCCCTGGACTTGGACATTTTATTGCCATCCGCATCACGTACCAGCCCATGTATATAGACTTCCCGAAAGGGTACCTCGCCAGTAAGCTTCAGCCCCATCATGATCATGCGTGCCACCCAGAAGAAGATGATATCGAATCCCGTAACCATAACACTGGTGGGATAGAAGCGTTGCAAATCAGCAGATGATTGCGGCCAGTCCAGCGTAGAAAAAGGCCACAACGCGGAAGAAAACCAGGTGTCCAGCACATCCTCATCCTGCCGCAGTTCTCCCTTGAGTCCATGGCGTTCACGCACCGACTGCTCATCATGACCAACGTACACCTTGCCGGCAGCGTCATACCAGGCGGGAATACGATGGCCCCACCAGATCTGTCGACTGATGCACCAGTCGCGAATGTTATACATCCACTCAAAATAGGTGCGACTCCAATGCTCCGGCACAAAGCGCACACGCCCATCCTGCACGGCCTGAATGGCCGGTGCTGCAAGCGATTGCATACGCAGAAACCACTGGTTCGTCAACCTGGGTTCAAGCACGGCCCCGGAGCGGTCTCCACAGGGCAGGGTCAATGCATGTGGCTCGGTTCTGACCAGCAGATTGAGGCGGCTCAGCTCCTGAATCACACGCTCACGGGCAGCAAAACGGTCCATTCCCCGATACGCTTCCGGCACCTGATCATTGAGACTCGCATCCGGCGCAAAGATATTGCGCATGGGTAACGAGTGACGCTGACCCAGTTCATAATCATTGAAATCATGGGCCGGGGTGATCTTCACGCAACCCGTACCAAACTCGCGATCTACCTGTTCATCTGCCAGCACCGGGATGTGTCGGTCTGTCAGTGGCAACTGCAGGTGCTGCCCCGGCAGGTCGGCGTAGCGCTCGTCCTGTGGGTGCACTGCCACCGCCACATCACCAAACAGGGTCTCCGGGCGCGTAGTCGCCACCACCACGCCAGGGCCTGCGGCTGCCGGATAGCGGATATACCACAGCTGCCCCTGCTGCTCCCGCGGCTGCACCTCCAGATCGGATACCGCCGTACGCAGCACCGGATCCCAGTTGACCAGACGTTGTCCTCTGTAGATCAGGCCTTCGTTATACAGACGCACAAAAACTTCGCGCACGGCA
Source organism: Proteobacteria bacterium UBA6729 (assembly GCA_002454015.1). Taxonomy (GTDB): domain Bacteria; phylum Pseudomonadota; class Gammaproteobacteria; order Porifericomitales; family Porifericomitaceae; genus UBA6729. The sequence continues at coordinate 3,345 of DKIB01000004.1, read as the reverse complement.
CTGGACAAGCCCGCATCCAGGGTAAAGCGTTCACGGGACCAATCCACCGAGGCCCCCAGACGACGCAACTGCCGGGTGATGGTACTGCTGGAACTATGCTTCCACCGCCAGGCCTCGCGCAGAAAAGTCTCGCGATCCGTACACTCCTTGCCCTGCTTGCTCAGCAAGTTGGAGATCACCAGCTGAGTAGCGATACCGGCATGATCCGTACCCCCCTGCCACAGGCTGCGAGCCCCCTGCATACGGTGATAACGCATCAGAATATCGATCAGCGTACTCTGGAAGGCATGACCCATGTGCAGGCTGCCGGTAATGTTGGGCGGGGGCAACATGATACAGTAAGAGGCCCCCTCGCCGCGGGGCGCATAGTATCCTGATTCTTCCCAGCGTTGACTCCAATGTTGCTCAAACGTGGTCGGACTATAAGCCTTTTCCATTGCTGCAGCTACTTGCGGTGCCGACGCATCGAACCGTATTTCTTGCACAGACCCAAGAGTTGTGATCGCACCTCCTGCATAAGTTTGATTTGCACGATCTTCATGGTGGCACCCAGCTGTTGCTGCAGTCTTTTTTCAATCAGGGTAGCCACTGCCTCCAGCTGGCGACCATCCAGTTCCGGGGGTCGCGTCTCATCCGGGGCCACGGCATGCAACTCGTCGGGGTCCAGCTCATCACGCAATACCGGGATCGGGACAGCCTCGTCCGGTGGCAACTTTCCGGCAGGTACACTCATTGCAGACCCAGGGCCTCACCGATCCATGGACTGCCCGCCACGACGGTGGCATTGACTGGAACCTCCACCTGCTCCAGCGCATATCCCAACTCCCGGTAGCGGCGGTAACGCGTACGCGATGCCCGGCGTTGCTGTGGAGCACTCGGCACCAGCTCGATCAACCGCGCATAGCCCGGGTAATGTTGCGGCTGCAGTCCAGCCAGGTTAAACAACACCCCGTGCCCGATATCCGGGAGCTGGTCCAGGTAACCAATTGTGATCAACGGGTCGGGATCGGGGCCACCGGTCGCTACGCCTTGATGGGGCACAAAACTGATATCCCTGAAGGTCCATAATGCCAAGTCCAGTCGCTTCACAGATGCCTCATCCTCAACATGTATGCACAGCCGCAGTTCGGCACGCAAACACTCCTCCGCGAACAGACAGGATACCCGCTCCATTGACTCTTGCCCCTCCTCTGCAAACACACAAAACACCACTCGCTCTCCCTGCATATTTTCATCCCCGGGTTGGGGGCTGTCGTCGCCCAACCTCACTGCTGAAGCAAATACTGCACCAGCAACGGCACCGGTCGTCCGGTAGCCCGGCGCACCTTGCCCCCCAGCCAGGCAGTTCCGGCAATATCCAGATGCGCCCAGCGATACTTTTCAGTAAATCGTGACAGGAATCCAGCAGCAGTAATGGCCCCGGCATCACGCCCACCGATATTGCCCAGATCAGCAAAGGCGCTGTGCAGCTGCTTGCAGTATTCCTCCCATAGTGGCAGTTGCCAGGCGCGATCACCCACCTCCTGACCGGCATTTTGCAGCTGGCGCGCCAGCGGATCATGATTGCTGAACAGACCACTGGCATGCTTTCCCAACGCCACCACACAGGCCCCCGTCAACGTAGCAATATCGATCACCGTGCGGGGTTTGAAACGCTCACTGTAGCTCAGGGCATCGCAAAGAATCAGACGTCCCTCCGCATCGGTGTTAAGAATCTCTACGGTGCGCCCGGACAGGGTGGTGACGATATCCCCGGGGCGTGAGGCACCCCCTCCCGGCATGTTCTCAACCGCTGGCACCACACCGATCAGGCGCAGTGGCAGACGCAGTCTGGCT
>DKIB01000004.1:428-1491 GCA_002454015.1 Proteobacteria bacterium UBA6729 | reverse complement strand
CCGCCAGCAGCACCCCAAAAACACTGGCGGCTCCGCACATGTCAAACTTCATCTCGTCCATATCTGCGGCAGGCTTCAGGGATATGCCACCCGTATCAAAGGTCACCCCCTTGCCGACCAGCACCACCGGGGCACCGGCAGATCGACCGCGATACTCCATCACGATCAGTCGGGGAGGGTTGTGGCTGCCTCGCGCCACGGCCAGCAGGGCACCCATCCCCAGCTTCTCCATCTGCTGGGGCCCCAACACCTCCAGTCGCTTCAGGGCCGGGGATTGTTTTTCCAGCAATTTGGCCTGGGCCGCCAGAAACTCCGGGGTGCAGATGTTGGGAGGACGGTTGGCCAAATCCCGCGCCAGTGCTACGCCCTCGGCAATGGCACGCCCCTCGCGCAGACGCCGCAAGGCAGTTTTGCGATCCGCACGACCATCAATACACAGGCCAACCCGGGCCAACGGCGGGCACGGCGGCGGCTTTTGCCGATAATCGTCAAAGCGGTACGCCTGATCCTCCACCACCATCACCGCCTGGCGCACCGCCCAGCCCACATTGCGACCCGCCGGGGCCGACAGGTTCAGCACGGCGTCCGCCGCACCGGTTTTGCACACCCGTTGCAGGGCACTGTGCAGGCTGGTGTGAAACCGCTGGTCCCGAAAATCCCTCTTGTCTCCACACCCGAACAACAGCACCCGGCGCGCCCGCAGCCCCTCCAGGTCGTGCAGCAGGTGGACCTGCCCGGGGTCCGTCGGCAGGTCACCCTGATCCTGCAGCATCGACAGCCGCCCCCCGGTCTCGGTATCCAGCTGTGCTGCCAGTCCGGACAACCGCTTCTGCCGAAACAGCCCCAGCACCAGGCAATCGGTCCTGCGCTGGAGCACATCCCCGACAATCAAAGTATATTCCATAGCAGTTCTCCTGATCCGATGCGGGCCATGCTGCCCTGTCATCACTGAAATTTACCGTATTGGCCGCATTTTTTCAAGTCCGGGCTGTGGCCGGCGACGGTACGCCTGTAGCAGGGGACTGCTGCCAGCGACAGTGCGCCTGCAGGGATCCAACAACGG
>DKIB01000004.1:0-360 GCA_002454015.1 Proteobacteria bacterium UBA6729 | reverse complement strand
TTATACCCATAAAGTGTCACACTGGGGCTCTAATGTTCAATAAGTTATTGAATATTCCTCGGCCTTTTCTTAAGAAAATACATATAAATCAATGACTTAATATCGATTTAAAACGGCGATAATCCAGTGCCTGTATTCAATAACTGCGGATTTTTTGAGCAGATTGCCCCCATCTCACCCAGTGTACTGGTGGTAGAATCCGGTACTTATGACTCCCGAGGGGCACAAGGTTGAACGCAAGTCCATCCGTGCAAAAAAACAGGCTCCGGCCAGGCACCCCCTGACCCAAGTTTAACAGCCATTTTCAAAAGCATAATAGATTCAACGACTTGGAAAGCTAAAAAATCGCGTAAGGCACTA
>DKIB01000092.1:321-14931 GCA_002454015.1 Proteobacteria bacterium UBA6729 | reverse complement strand
CTGAAAAAAAATAATGCTTTGGATTTTGACGATCTGCTGGTTTTTGCGGTTCGGCTTTTTCAGGAGTGCCCCACTCTACAGAGTTATTACAACGATAAGTTTCGGTACATTCTGGTGGATGAGTTTCAGGACACCGACATGCTGCAATACCGTATCCTGCAGGCGTGTAGTGATGGTACACAGCCGGTATTTCTGGTGGGGGATCCCAGGCAGGCAATCTATAGCTTCAGGGGGGCAGATGTATATGCGTATCTGACCGCACGTCGTGATGTGGACCAACAGTATACGCTGACCCACAATCGGCGCTCCGTGCCGGGCCTGGTTGAGGCCTGCAATGCACTGTTCAGTGGTGTACAGGAGCCGTTTCTGGAGGCGGGGATCGAGTTTTTATCGGCCCACGCTACCGCCACACGAGGGGCGGAACTGCAGCTGGAGGATGCCCCGGCGGCGGCCCTGCAGCTATGGTGGTGTCTGGATCGTGAGGCCACGATTCGTCAGCTGGAGCGGCGTGTGGCCACGGCGATTGCCGGGGAACTGGTGCGCCTGCTGACGCCAGGTAATGCCCGGCTCGGTGAGCGCCCGCTGGTGGGGCGTGATATAGCCATACTGGTACGCACGCATCGGCAGGCCGCACTGATGCGCGCGGCCCTGCAGCGTTCGGGCATCGGCAATGTGCTCTACAACATGGGCAGTGTCTACAGCAGTCGTATGGCCGAGGAGTTGCTGCGCCTGTTGTTGGCCGTGGCCACCCCGGGGCGTACGGATCGGGTGCGTTCTGCCCTCAGCACCCTGCTGCTGGGGGTTTCTGCACAGACCCTGGAGGCCGCCGATGACGCAACCCTGGATGGCTGGTGGCAGGATTTTCGCCGCTGGCATGAGCTATGGGATCAACAGGGTTTTATGCGTATGTTTCGGCAACTGTTATACGACTGTGATGCCCACAGCCGTCTGGCAGCCGGTAGCAGTGGGGCCCGGGATCTGACGGATTTGCGTCATCTGGCCGAATTGTTGCAGGCAGTGGATCGACAGGGGGTGCGATCCATCAGCGCGACGGTGCAGTGGTTTGCATTGCGTTGCAGTGAGCAGGCACAGGTGCGCGATGCAGAGCGACTGCGCCTGGAAAGTGATGAGCAGTTGGTACGGATCATCACCATCCATCACAGCAAGGGATTGGAATATCCAGTCGTGTTCTGTCCATTCCTCTGGAAATCCATGCGTCTCCGACGGGCAGCTGCGAGCTGCTGTCATGATCCGGAAAACGAATATCGTGCCGTGCTGGCGCTGGGCGCACAGCAGGTGCACTGGCAGCACCGTGTGCAACTGGAACACCATGCCGAAGAACTCAGATTGTTGTATGTGGCCCTGACTCGCGCCCGCAACCGTTGTTATGTGGTGGCTGTGCAGTCCCCAAAGAATGCTTGGAATGGTCTGGCGGGATTGCTGCACAATGCGCTGGACTGGCAGGATAAAAACCGCCTGAAAAAATTAACGGAGGCGGAGTTTCATGCGGGTCTGCAGCGCTATGTGGAGCGGGCCGGGGGACAGGTACAACTGCAGGCCCTGCCAGAGGCACCCGGCCGGTCGGCGGCAGGGCTGGCTGCGGTCGGGGTGCCCCTGCACAGGCGACAGTTTCAGGGCACGCTGCCGATGCCCCTGCGGGTCAGCAGTTACAGTGCCCTGGTCAGTGGCTACGATGTAGAATACCCGGACCGCGATGCAGTCACCGCGGCAGCCGGGGTGAGGGATACAGAGCAGTCGGAGCTGCACAGTTTTCCCCAGGGAGCCCGCACCGGACACTGTCTGCATACGCTGCTCGAGCAGCTGGATTTCAGTGCTACGGATCAACGGCGTCTGACCGCGCTGGTGAGCGCACAGTTGCGTCGCCATGATTTTGATGCCCCCCGCTGGACCCCGGTGATCGTCACCATGCTGCAACAGGTACTGGATGCGGAGCTGCGGGCCGGCATACGTCTGCGTGAGTTGTCGGCTACAGACTGCCTGAAGGAACTGGAGTTTTATTTTCGATTGCGTGCCCTGTCCGTGCCGGGTCTGCGGGCCGTGCTCAGCAAGCATGCCGTGTTCGAGACGTTGTGTGCCGATGCCGCGCAAACGGTGGACTACAGACTACAGTTTGCGCCGGTCAGCGGTTATGTGCGGGGGTTCATTGACCTGGTGTTTGTGGCAGGCGGACGCTACTATGTGGTGGATTACAAATCCAATCGCCTGGGCGGTTCAGCACAGGATTACACCGGGCAGCGCATCTTGCAGAGCATGCTGGAAGGGGGCTATGTGCTGCAATACCTGCTGTATACCGTGGCCCTGCATCGCCACCTGCGCGTCTGTCTGCCGGGATACCGATACGACACTCACTTCGGCGGGGTGCGTTATCTGTTCCTGAGGGGGATGCAAAGCGGTTCCAGCCGGGGTGTTTTTCAGCACCGCCCGGCCGCCGCGCTGGTTGCTGATCTGGATGCCTATCTGGACACAGTTGAAGAGGGCGGGGCAGCGTGATGCGGGGGTCGGATCAACGGACCATTGCCCCCGCATGGGCGCCCCTGGAGGAGACGGCGGCGCTGGATGGCTTTGCGCTGGCCTTCGCAGCATTGCTGCGGCGTCTGTGTGGTGAGCAGGCGTGCCCGGAGCTGCTGTCTGCCGTGGGGGCCCTGTGTAGTGGACTGGCGGTCGGGCACGGTTGCGTTGATCTGCACAGCATAACCGCTGAGGTACAGCACTGGCGGCGTACCCTGCTGGCAATGCCGGTGGTGGGGGAACCCGGTCGCCGTTGTCCGTTGGTGCTGGATGCACAAAACCGTCTCTATCTGTACCGCTACTGGTACTACGAACACGGTGTCGCCGGACCCCTGTTACAACGGGCCCGTGCCGTACAGTCGGTGTCGCCACAGGCCCTGCAACAGGCCCTGGATGCGTTGTTTCCGGCCGTGCCGGAACTGGCTGCCGCCCGTGCCNNCCCCCGCCGTGATCGCCGCCGGGCGCTCGCTGTGCATTGTTTCGGGTGGCCCCGGCACCGGTAAAAGTTCTACCATAGTGCGTATACTCGCCATGCTGTTGCAGCTCTGCACAACCCTCCGCATTGCCCTGGTTGCGCCCACCGGCAAGGCGGCGGTACGCCTGCAGTCTGCGGTGCAGTCCGCATTGCAGGGACTGCCTGTGGAGGTGCCGGCACCACTGGCGGCACAGGCACAGCATACCAGCACCCTGCACCGGCTGCTGGGGGCACGACCGGATGGTTCTTATCGGCATGGTCCGGGGCGGTTGTTGCCGCTGGATGTGCTCGTGGTGGATGAGGCCTCCATGGTGGATGTGGCGCTGATGTGGAGGTTGCAACAGGCCTTGCCGGAGCAGGCCCGGCTGATCCTGGCCGGTGATCAGGATCAGTTGGCCTCGGTAGAACCGGGTGCCGTATTTCATGAACTTTGCCGGGCCGCCCCGGCACCGGATTTGCCGGAGCGCGCTGCCCCCGCAGGCCCTGCCGGGCATGTCTCAAGCGCTGCGGAGCTGCCGCTGAGCCACTGCATTGCATTCCTGCACCACAATTTTCGCTTCGCTGCTGACAGCGGGATCGCGGCCCTGGCAGAGGCGGTGCGTAGTGGTGATGTACAGGCGGTTTGTGCCATTCTGGATAGACCGCCTCCAGAGTTGCAGTTTCATGAGTTCGGGGTGGACGACAGCCCGGCAGAGCGTATCGCTGCCCGGGTTCAGGAGTGGTACATGCCCGAACAGGAGTTGGATGGGGAGCAGGCCCTGGATGATCTGCGCCGCTTCCGTATTCTGGTGGTCCAGCGGCATGGCAGGTGGGGCGTCAGTGGTCTGAATGCAGCGGTGCTGCAACATTTGGGTCGTCAGCCGCAGCAGTGGTTTCCCGGTCGCCAACTGATGGTGTTGGAGAATCAGCACGAGCTGAACCTGTACAATGGGGATCTGGGTATGGTATTGCCACGCCCCGGCGGGCTGCGGGCAGTCTTTCCCTCCACGGCCCTGGTGCCCAGAGAATTTGCGCGGCAGCGGCTGCCACGACATGAGGATGCCTATGCGATGACCATACACAAGAGTCAGGGTTCAGAGTTTGATCGGGTATTGCTGGTGCTGCCGCCGCAGCCGGAGCATCCATTACTGAGTCGCCGCCTGTTGTACACCGGTATCACACGCGCCCGCCGGACGGTGGAAATCTGGGCCTCCAGGGAGGCCTTGTGTGCGGCGGTGGAACGGGATGAACCCCGGGCCTCCGGGTTATACGATATGCTTGTGGGCGGTGGTCAGCAGCCCGGATCGGCATGACCACAGAGCGGCGTTGTCGTTTGCTGGTATTGGGTTCCGGTCCGGCAGGTTGTACGGCGGCCCTGTACGCCGCCCGTGCCAACCTGTCCCCGGTATTGCTGAGTGGCATGGAGCCCGGCGGGCAGCTGACGACGACTACAGGCGTGGAAAATTGGCCTGGCGATGCCACCGGCCTGACCGGACCGGTATTGATGGAGCGTATGCGTGGGCATGCCGTGCACTACGGCGCAACAGAACTGTCGGATCACATAGAGCGGGCAGAACTGGATACGCGCCCACTGCGTCTGCACGGGGCAGAGCACAGCTACTGCTGTGATGCACTGATCATCGCCACCGGGGCCTCGGCCCGCTATCTGGGTCTGGCATCGGAGCAGCACTATCTGGGGCGGGGGGTGTCTGCCTGTGCTACCTGCGACGGCTTCTTTCACCGTGGCAAGCCGGTGCTGGTGGTAGGCGGGGGCAATACAGCGGTAGAGGAGGCCCTGTATCTGAGCAACGTCGCCTCATCCGTGACGTTGGCGCACCGCCGGGGGCAGCTGCGGGCTGAAAAGCTGCTGGTGGAGCGTCTGCACAGCAAGGTGGCGGCGGGTCGCCTGCACATGCTCTGGAATCATGTGCTGACCGAGGTGCTGGGAGACGCACAGGGGGTCAGCGGGGCACGTCTGCAAGATACAGGCAAGGGCACTGAAACCCTGCTGGAACTCTCCGGGGTGTTCATTGCCATCGGTCATGAACCGAACACCAACGCATTTCGCAACCAGCTGGAGATGGATGCACATGGCTATCTGCAGGCCGGCAGAACGGGACGTATGGCGACCGCCACCAGTGTGCCCGGGGTGTTTGCTGCCGGTGATGTGGCGGACCCGGTCTATCGTCAGGCCGTCACCGCAGCAGGCATGGGTTGTATGGCTGCGCTGGATGCCGAGACCTGGCTGGAATCCCGACAGACCTGAACCGGACGGCCTCAGGCCAGTTTCATACCGGCCGCTTCTTCCAGGGCCTCAGACATGGTCGAGGCTGACTCATAACGGCACTCGGGTTCCTTGGCCAGCAGGCTGTTGACCAGAGGCTGAAAACGATGCAGCTTGGGAGGCAGTTTGGGCAGGTCGGCATGGACGTGCTTGTAGATGATCGCGGAGGGGGTACGAGCCCGGTAGGGGCGCTCGCCGGTCAGTAATTCGTAGAGGATAATGCCTGCGCTATACAGATCAGCACGCGCATCCACCTCTACCCCCTGACCCTGCTCGGGGCTCATGTAGTAGGGCGTACCCAGCACCTGTCCTACCATGGTCAGTTCTTCCTGGTCGGCCCGTTCCTCGGTGATACGCTTGGAGATGCCAAAATCCGCCAGCGACAGGGTATCATCGCGCCGGAACATGAGGTTGGCCGGTTTGAGGTCACGGTGGATGATGCCCACTCCGTGAATGGCATCCAGTCCCAGTGCCAGCTGGTACATATAGCGCAGCGCCAGATAGGGGGGCACCTTGAGCGGAATGCGCTCCTTGAGGTCGCCGCGCGGGAAATATTCCATGGCGATATAGCCGTAATCGTCGGTAAAGCCATGGTCGTAGATCTTCACCACATAGCGGCTGCTGAGCCCGGATATGAGTTCGGCCTCGCGGATGAAACGCTTGACAATAGTGTCTTCGCGTCGTCTGCGGGTATCCAGCAGCTTGAGCACGATGGTGGCACTGTCGGACAGCCGCCGTGCCAGATAGACACGGGACATGGCCCCCTCGCCTACCAGCTTGATAAAGCGATAGCCCAGTCCAGGCTTGCGGGCAACCGGGTCCTGATCATTGACCTGGGGGCTCCGTAACCGCTTCAGCCGATCCAAATCCTCGGCGATGCGGCTGATTCGCGCCTTGCGCTCGGCTCCGCTTAATTCCGGTTTAATTGCTGACATCAAGCGCTCATGGGGTGCCTCCCTGCAGGCCGAAACCGACATTGCAAGGCAGTGACAACCCTCCTGTAAACCTCCCAAGTATAGACGAAAATTAGCTGGATAGGGGGAATCCCTCGTTATGGCGGGGCTGCTCAGGTGGCCTGAGCCTGCAGGTGGCGTGGAATCGGCGGGTTGAGCGGGTGGGCATCGGGGGTGAGCAGGGTGTTGCGGGCGACGTCACCCGGGCACGGAAAATCCAGGGTGTAGTGCAATCCCCGGCTTTCCTGGCGTTGCTGGGCGCACTGTACGGTCAGGTCCGCCGCCAGCAGCAGGTTGCGCAGTTCCAGCAGATCCGGACTGACCTTGAAGTGGGCGTAGAACTCACAGACCTCTTCCTGCAGCAGGCGGATGCGGTGGGCCGCCCGTTGCAGGCGGCGGGTGCTGCGTACGATGCCGACGTAGTCCCACATAAAGCGCCTGAGCTCATCCCAGTTGTGGGCCACCACCACCATTTCATCCGGGTCACTGACCCGGCTCTCATCCCAGGCGGACAGTGCCGTGCAGCGGTCCGGTGCGCCATCCAGATAGCGGCGGGTGNNCCAGATAGCGGCGGATGTGCTGTTGCGCGGTAGCCGCCATGACCAGACATTCCAGCAGGGAGTTGCTGGCCAGCCGATTGGCACCGTGCAGTCCCGTGGCCGCACACTCCCCGATGGCATACAGGCCATCCAGTGCCGTGCTGCCATCCAGTCCGGCGATGATGCCGCCGCAGGTGTAGTGTGCTGCGGGCACCACGGGCAGTGGCTGCAACGTCATGTCCACGCCCAGACTCAGGCAACGTTTGTACAAGGAAGGGAAGCGCTCGCGTACAAAGCGGGCAGACAGATGGCGCACATCCAGATATACGCAATCCAGCCCGGCCCGTTTCATTTCCTGATCGATGGCCCGGGCCGTGATATCACGGGGGGCCAGATCCGCCATCGGGCTGTAGTGCTGCATGAAGGCCTTGCCGTCCGGCAGCACCAGTCGACCGCCTTCCCCGCGCATCGTTTCAGACAGCAGCAGCGACTTGGCTCCGGGGTGATAGAGGCAGGTGGGATGGAACTGAATGAACTCCAGGTTGGTGACCGGGCAACCGGCCCGCCATGCCATGGCGATGCCATCACCGGTGGAGGTGTCCGGATTGCTGGTGTAGAGCCAGGCCTTGGCACAACCTCCGGTGGCCAGCGCCACACTGCGGGTCGGCAGGGTCATCACCCGGTTGTGGCGCACATCCAGTACGTACAGGCCCAGTATGCGGTTGGTGCCGGACTGGCCGAGACGGTGCGCACTGATCAGGTCGACCGCGATGTGATATTCCAGCAGGCGGATGTGGGTGTGGGTGCGGGCCCGGTGTTCCAGGGTCTCCATCACGGCCCGACCGGTGGCATCCCCGGCATGGATGATGCGGCGGCGGGAGTGTCCGCCTTCCAGGGTCAGGGCACAGTCCTGCCCGGCCCGGGTAAAGTGCACCCCGGCATCGATCAGCCAGCGGATGCAATCCGGGCCACGCTCAACCACCTGCTGCACGGCCTGTGGATTGCACAGGCCTGCTCCGGTGTGCAGGGTGTCCGCAACATGCTGTGCGATGGAATCATCCGTGCCGATGGCTGCAGCGATGCCCCCCTGGGCGTAGCGACTGGAACCCTCGGTCAGGGCCGTTTTGGCAAGCACCGTAACTGCAACATCGGCATCCGCCAGACGCAGGGCCAGGCTGAGCCCGGCCAGACCGCCACCCACGATGACGGTTTCCGCTGTGGGCAGGTGGGTGGCGTCGATCATCGTTCAGGCTGACTTGTCGGTGCGTTGTGTATAGGCCTGCCGTTGCTCCGCACTGGCCTCGGCCTGATGCTGCTGTTTCCACTCGGAGTAGGGCATGCCGTAGATGCGTGTGCGGGCCTGCTCATAGTCCATATCAACGACCCCCCGCGCCACGGCCTCGCCCAGGTACCACTTGGACAGGCAGTTGCGACAGAACCCGGCCAGATTCATCAGGTCTATATTCTGCACCTCCGGATGCTGGCGCAAGAAGTCGATCAGTCTGCGGAAGGCGGCCGCCTCCACGGCCTCGCGGGTAGAGTCGTTCATGGCGGCAGGCTCAGTCATCGATCACGATGCCCCACGGGAACTTGCCGACCGCGATGGTTTTGATCACGCTGTCGGTGGTGGTGTCGATCACCGACACCGTACCACTGACGCCATCAGTCGTGAAGAGGCGGCTACCGTCCGCGGACATGGCCAACCCCCAGGTGCGCTTGCCTACCGGAATGCGCTTCCGCAGCTCCAGGCTTTCCGGGTCCAGTACGAACACGGCATTGGCCCGGCCCCCGGCCACATACAGGCGCTGCTCCTGCTTGTCCAGCAACACATCCTTGGGTTTGGCACGATCCTCATCCAGCCGGGTTGACCGCAATATCCTGAAGGACACGGCATCTATCCTGGAGATTTCACCGGCGACTTCCGAACTGGCATACAGCACGGTGCCGGCGCGATTGAAGGTGCCCGCCCGGGGTCGGGCACCGACCAGCACATTCTTGATGATGTCGTGTTCAGGCACCCGGATCACATGCAGCATATTGGTGGATTCACTGGTAACGACCACCCGCTTGCCATCCGGGGATATGAACACCCCTTCGGGTTCCAGTCCCACCGGGATATCAGCAACTTGGCGCCCATCCCGTGGATCGTATACCGTGGCCCGGGCATCATCTTCATTGGAGATGTAGATATGACCGTTCGGGTGCACGGCAAAGGCTTCCGGGTCGGAGCCCGCCGGAAAACTCCGCAGCACCTGCAGGGTGTCCGGGTCCAGCACCACGATACGGTTTTCCTCGCTGAGGGCGATGTACAGTTCGCTGCCATCGGGCGCCAGGCCGATGCCACGCGGGCGCTTGCCGATGGGCAGGGTCTGGATGAGCTCCAGGGTGTCCGTGTCCAGGACGCTCAGGCTGTTGCTGCGCTCATTGGTTACAAAGGCCCGCCCGGTGGGCGCCGCCTGTATCGGCAGGATGCACAGCAGGGTCAGCAGGGTCAGGATTGTTCCGGGCATGATCGACTCCTCCACAAGACTACGGTGACGGGCAGGCACTGCGAGCCCCCAGGCTGTCCAGGTCCTTGCCCCGCACCGGGGCTTCCCCCACGAGGCCACCGTCATTCACCAGCAGCAGGGGTTGGCGCAGCTGGCCATTGGCACGAAAATTCAGTGCCTCGCCCTTCTGTCCATCAAAGGCCAACGCGGTACGCAGTTGTTCCAGCAATCCGGGGGCGTCCTGACTGTCCCCGCGGGCGATCAGGTCGGCAGACATCCTGACCGCCGCCCAGCCAGCCCATGCCGCATCGTCCATGGCGGTGTTGTGTGCCTTGCGGAAACGTTTGTTCAGGTCGCGGGCAGCAAACTTCACAAACGCGGGGTGCCAGGCCTGTGCCTGTACCCCGGCATCCGGATGCAGGGCCTGCCACTGTGCTACCGCATCGGCCTTCATGCGGCGGCTTGGCAGTACATGCAACAGGTTGGGGAGGCAGCTTTGCCGCAATGCGTCATCGTCTGCGGCGACATTGAACACCGCGACCTCCGGGTGGGCACGCGCCAGTGCCAGCAGTGCCGGTGCGGGCACCGCCGCCACGATGCCGATGCCCTGTGGTGGCAGCGTGCCCTCCCCGGGATGCTTCTCCAGGCGGTAATCCTGCCCCAGAAACCGTCCCTGTATGCGGGCCTCGGCAGCGCCCTGGCGAGCCCCCAGCAGGGCACCTCCCGCCTCACCTGCATAGTAAAAATGGAACTCGGCGGCGAGCGCCGGGCCACTGGCCAGCAGCCCGCACAGCACCGGCAGCGCCCGGCAGAGGGCACCGTATCCGGGGGGGGGGACAGGGGGGGTTGACTGCATGACCATAGATGCTATGATCGGGGGCATGAATAGTCAACCCGCGAATCGGGCAGCCGCTGTCGGCCCGGTCGGATTCGTGCAATCGAGGTCATAATCACATGCTTAAGTCGCTACAGATTGAGCCAGAGAAGTGTACCGGTTGCCTGCAGTGCGAGCTGGCCTGCTCGTATCAGGCCGAGGGCGTCTTCAATCCAGCCATCTCCCGTATCAAGGTATTCACCTTCCATGAGGAGGGGCGCTTTGTCCCCTACACCTGTACGCAATGCGAAGAGGCTTGGTGTATGCACGCCTGCCCGGTGGAGGCCATCGTCCTGAACCCGGAGACGGGGGCCAAGGAGGTCAAGGCCGATGTCTGTGTGGGGTGCAAGGTCTGTACCATCGCCTGTCCCTTTGGCACGGTCAACTATCAGCAGAGCACAGGAGTGGTCTACAAGTGCGACCTGTGTGGCGGTGACCCGGAGTGTGCCAAGGCTTGCCCTACCGAGGCCATTACCTGGGTGGATGCCGATCACACCGGACTGGAACGTATGCGTGCCCATGCTGCGGGTAGCGGCACGGGTGGCGCCGGATAGGAGGTAGGCAATTATGAGCTGGACCCGGAATGTGATGCGTGTCAACCTGACGGAGGGCACCATCGGGAACGAACCCCTCAACATGGAGTGGGCCATGGAGTATCTGGGGCAGCGGGGACTGGCAACCCGCTACCTGATGGAAGAGATCGATCCCAAGTGTGATGCACTGGGTCCCGAGAACAAGCTGATCATGGTGACGGGGCCACTGACCGGCACGATGGCCTCTACGGGCGGTCGTTATTCGGTGGTCACCAAGAGTCCGCTGACCGGCACCGTGGCCTGCTCCAACTCGGGGGGGTTCCTCGGTGCCGAGATCAAATCCGCCGGCTGGGACATGATCATCTTTGAGGGCAAGTCACCCAGGCCTGTCTATCTCTACGTGGAGGATGAACAGGCGGAGCTGGTCCCGGCGGAGCCGCTCTGGGGCAAGTCGGTGTGGGAGACGGATGAGTGGTTGCACAAGCATCACCAGGATCCCCTGTTGCGCATTGCCGCGGTGGGCCGGGCAGCCGAGCAGGGCAACCTGTACGCCGCCATTGTCAACGATCTGCACCGTGCTGCCGGGCGTTCCGGCGTGGGCACGGTGATGGCCTCCAAGCACCTGAAGGCCGTGGCGGTACGGGGCACCCGCGGGGTGGGCAATCTCCGCGACCCCCAGGCCTTCATGAAGGCGGTCAGTGCAGGCAAGAAGGTACTCGCCGAGAATGAGGTCACCGGCGCCGGGCTGCCACAGTACGGCACCCAGGTGTTGATGAATGTGATCAACGAATCCGGTGCCATGCCGACCCGCAACATGCGTGAGGTACAGTTTGAGGGGGCCGCCGAGATCTCCGGTGAGGCCATGCATGAGCCCCGCAAGACCGATGGCAAGGCCAACCTGGTTACCAATGCCGCTTGCTACGGCTGCACCATTGCCTGCGGGCGCATCTCGCGCATGGACCAGCGTCACTTCAGCATCAAGACCAGCCCAAAATACTGGGGAGCCAGTGGGGGTCTGGAGTACGAAGCGGCCTGGGCGCTGGGTTCGGATACCGGGATCAAGGATATGGAGGCACTGACCTATGCCAACTTCCTCTGCAATGAGGATGGCATTGACCCGATCTCCTTCGGTTCCACCGTGGCAGCAGCCATGGAACTCTACGAGGAGGGCGTGCTCACCGACAAGGATACCGATGGCATCAAACTGAAGTTTGGTTCTGCAGAGGCGCTGTGCAAGGTTGCCGAGTTGACCGCCCGGGGCGAGGGCTTTGGCAGGATACTGGGCATGGGCTCAAAGCGCATGTGTGAGAAGTACGGCCGTCCCGAACTGTCCATGACGGTCAAGGGGCAGGAGTTTCCGGCCTACGACCCGCGTGGCATACAGGGTATGGGGCTCGGCTATGCAACCTCCAACCGTGGTGCCTGTCACCTGCGTGGGTACTCGGTCTCCTCCGAGATCCTGGGGGCTCCCGAGAAGACCGACCCGCTGTCCACGGAGGGCAAACCAGCACTGATGAAGAGCGTTCAGGATGCGGCTGCGGTGGTGGATTCCACCGGCCTGTGCGCCTTCACCACCTTTGCCTGGACACTGGATGATATCGCCCCGCAGGTGGATGCCGCCTGCGAGGGAGGCTGGACCAGCGAGAAACTGCTGGAGGTTGGCGAGCGCGTCTGGAACCTGGAGCGGCAGTTCAACCTGGCTGCCGGATTTACCGCAAAGGACGACACCTTGCCCCCGCGCATGTTGAAGGAAGCGGCACCCACCGGCCCTGCCAAGGGGCGGGTCAGCGATCTGCACAAGATGTTGCCGGAGTACTACAAGTTGCGGGGCTGGTCGGAGGACGGCGTGCCTACCGCCGAGACCCGCAATCGTCTGGGCCTCTAGGCCATGCGGCACCTGATTGTCGGTAACGGCCCGGCTGGCGTGATCGCGGCTGAGGCCTTGAGGCGCCTGGATGCGGACAGTCAGGTCACGCTGATCGGCGACGAACCCGAGCCGCCCTACTCGCGCATGGCCCTGCCGTACCTCATGAGCGGCAGCATTCAGGAGTCGGGCACCCACCTGCGCCATGGCGAGGGCCACTACGCCGAGCAGGGCATTGAACGGCTGCAGGCCCGGGTCGCACAGGTGCAGGACAGCAGGGTGGTCATGGAGAACGGGGATACGCTACCTTGGGACCGTCTCCTGCTGGCCACCGGTTCCCGTGCCGTACGTCCCCCCATTCCAGGTCTGGACCTGCCCGGCGTGGAGAACTGCTGGACCCTGGCAGATGCCCGCAACATCATGCAGCGCGGCGCCAAACGCACGGTGCTCATCGGTGCCGGTTTCATCGGCAGCATCATTCTGGAGGCCCTGGCCCAGCGTGGCGATGATCTCACCATCATTGAGGTCGGGGATCGCATGGTGCCGCGGATGATGGATGCCGTGGCAGGCAATATGTTGCGACGCTGGTGCGAGAGCAAGGGAGTCCGCGTACTGACCTCCACCCGGGTCCAGGGCATCACCAGTGCAGGCAGCGAACTGCGTGTGGACACCGGCGGCGATGCCATCCCCGCAGAGCTGGTAATCTGCGCCACCGGCGTCACCCCCAACCTGGAACTCATCCAGGACACCGATATCCGTACCGACAGCGGCATTCTGGTAGACCAGTACCTGCAGACCAGTGTGCCCGGCATCTATGCCGCCGGTGATGTCTGTCAGGGTCGTGACTACTCTACCGGCGAGTACAGCGTGCACGCCATACAGCCGACCGCCGCCGACCACGGACGCATTGCCGCCATGAATATGGCAGGCAGGGAATGCCTGTATCAGGGCAGCGTCTCCATGAATGTACTGGCCACCCTCGGCCTGGTGTCCAGTTCCTTCGGCCTCTGGCAGGGCGTGGCGGACGGTGAGCAGAGCCGGCTCCTTGATGAGGAACATTATCGCTACCTCTGCCTGCAGTTTGAGGAGGACCGGCTGATCGGCGCCCAGGCCATCGGCATGACCCAACACATCGGCGTATTGCGTGGTCTGATCCAGACCGGTTCCAGACTGGGGCGCTGGAAGCAACGGCTCCAGGATAACCCCCTCCGGGTCATGGAGGCCTATCTGGGTTGCACCCAGGCCGTTGGGTACAACGCCCGCGTCTTCGCTTGAAGATACGCATCAAACTTTATGCCTCCCTGGGTGCCTATCTGCCCGAGGGGGGCACGAACAACAGTGCCGAGCTGGAGGTTCCCGCCCGGTCCACCCCCCGGCAGCTGATGGATCAATGCCAGATTCCCCGCAGGCTGGCGCATCTGGTGCTCCTGAACGGCATCTATCTGGCCCCGACCGAGCGCAATGTATCCTTCAGTGAAGGCGATACCCTGGCCGTCTGGCCCCCCGTGGCGGGTGGTTGAGACCCGTATACTCGCCCTCAGTGTACCGGAGTGGCTGCACAGCCTCGGCCACTTCCTCAGGCACTACAACCACCAGTTGCAGGATAGCCGGGCCACCGTCACCACCCCCACCGGCACCCTGACCCTGTGCTGGCAACCCCTCCAGCCCCGCATCCTCGGCATGCTTACTCTCCCCACCCTCCAGCTGACCCTGGAGCATGACCTGCCCCCCCCGGAGGCCGAACAGATTCTCAAACGACTGGAGCTCTCCACCCGCCGTGGGGGAGGCTGATGTTGTAAAAAAACAACAAGAATCCCCCGCCCTCAAAGGCCCCATAAAAAAACTTGACATTTATGCAACGCCTGTGGTATTCTTTGCCACCGTACAGACAGGCCTCATCTCAGAGGCGGTCAATCCGATTGACGAAAGGAGGTTGAATCTCATGAAATCAAAACTCACAATGGCCCTCGCGGCCTTGTTTACCCTGTCACTGGCACCCGCCGCGAATGCGGTCGTGATCGTCGGTGGCGACAACGGCTGGGAGGTCAGCTTCGACGGCAACGTCAATGGCTTCTGGGTCTACGAAGATGC
>DKIB01000092.1:0-187 GCA_002454015.1 Proteobacteria bacterium UBA6729 | reverse complement strand
ATACGCGCAGTAGTCGCATTCGTACGGGTCTGTTGCCGGGCTTCTTCAGCTTCAACGTACGCTCACCGGAAGTGGGGGGTCTGCAAGGGTCAGCCCGCATCAGTTTTGCGCCGCAGATCCAGAACGCCAACACCAAGAACGCCTTTGGTGCCCAGATCGACCTCCGTGAGATGTTCTTCAATGTGGA
>DKIB01000013.1 GCA_002454015.1 Proteobacteria bacterium UBA6729 | reverse complement strand
CCGCCACCCCCACCGCCATACCAGCCCCCCTCACTGGAGTTGCTGGACCCGGTGGCTGAACCCGTCGGGCAACTCTCCGGGGAACATGTCCGGCTCATGTCCCGGGATGTGGAGACGCGCCTGGGCGACTTTGGCGTCAAGGTGGAGGTGGTTGCGGTGCATCCCGGTCCGGTGGTGACGCGCTATGAGTTGCGGCCGGCCCCGGGGGTCAAGGGCAGCAAGATTACCAATCTGTCCAGAGATCTGGCACGCTCCCTGTCGGTTACCCGGGTGCGGGTGGTGGAGGTCATCCCCGGCAAATCCGTGCTGGGGCTGGAGATTCCGAATCCGCAGCGCGAAATGGTGGCGCTCAGGGAGATCTTTGCGGCCAGTGCGTTCAGCAACAGCACCTCGCCGCTTACCCTGGCCCTCGGCAAGGATATCAGCGGGGACCCTCGCGTCATGGAGCTGGACCGCATGCCCCATCTGCTGGTGGCGGGGACCACGGGGTCCGGCAAGTCGGTGGCCCTGAATGCGATGATTCTGAGTGTGCTGTACCGCTCCACCCCCCGGCATGCCCGGTTGATCCTGATCGACCCGAAGCTGCTGGAGTTATCGGTGTATGAGGGCATCCCGCATCTGCTGGCCCCGGTGGTGACGGACATGAAACTGGCCGCCAATGCACTGCGCTGGTGTGTAAATGAGATGGAACGCCGCTACGGTCTGATGGCGGTGCTGGGGGTGCGTAATCTGGACGGCTATCACAGGCGTTTGCAGCAGGCCCGGCAGGATGGGCAGCCGCTGCTGGATCCGCGCTGGCAGCCGGATGGCGAGACGGACCAGGCCCCGGAGCTGGATGCGATGCCCTATATCGTCGTGGTGATCGATGAACTGGCGGACCTGATGATGACTACCGGCAAGAAGGTGGAAGAACTGATTGCCCGGCTGGCACAGAAGGCGCGGGCCGCCGGTATCCACCTGATACTGGCTACGCAGCGCCCCTCGGTGGATGTGATTACCGGGTTGATCAAGGCCAACATTCCTGCGCGCATTGCCTTTCAGGTGTCCTCCGGGGTAGAT
Organism: Proteobacteria bacterium UBA6729; assembly: GCA_002454015.1. Classification (GTDB taxonomy): domain Bacteria; phylum Pseudomonadota; class Gammaproteobacteria; order Porifericomitales; family Porifericomitaceae; genus UBA6729. The sequence goes on along the minus strand of DKIB01000013.1, from coordinate 6,454 downwards.
TCACGCACCGTGCTGGATCAGATGGGGGCCGAGATGTTGCTGGGTCATGGGGACATGTTGTTTCTGCCGTCGGGCAGCCCGGTGCCCGAGCGGGTGCACGGGGCCTTTGTCAGCGATGAGGAGGTCCATCGGGTCACGGAGTATCTGCGCCAGGGTGCGGCACCGGATTATTGCCGGGAACTGCTGCAGGAGCCGCATGAATACGGCGCCGCGGCGGTGCCCGGGATTGAGGATGCCGAGGGGCAGGATGCCCTGTACAGGGAGGCAGTGCAGATTGTGGTCGAGAGTCGGCGCGCCTCTATCTCCTACGTGCAGCGTCGCCTGAGGATCGGCTACAACCGCGCCGCCCGGCTGATCGAGGAGATGGAGCGGAACGGGGTGGTGGGGCTGCAGGAGAGCAGTGGCAACCGGGAGGTGCTGGTGCCCGTACCGGACGGGCCCGTATCGACGTGAAGGGGTCAGACTGGGTGCTGGTCGGACTGCTGCTGGTGCAGCCGCTGGTAGCGGCGGCGGGTCCGCTGGAGCAGTATCTGTCCGGGCTGGAGTCCCTGCAGGCGGACTTCAGCCAGACCCTGCACGACGCCTCCGGGGCGCTGGTAGAAGAATCGCAGGGACAGATGATGTTGCTGCGCCCCGGGCGCTTTCGCTGGGAAACCCACACCCCCTATCGGCAGACCCTCGTTGTGGATGGCGAGCGGCTGTGGCTGTATGACCCGGGGCTGGAGCAGGTTTCGGTACAGCTGGCCAAGGCTGCACTGGCGCATACCCCGGCGGCACTGCTGATCGAGGTGCGGCCGGTGCAGGACTATTTTGAGGTCGGTGCGGTACAGACCCTGGAGGATGGCAGCCGGGTTGTGCCCTTGCTGCCGGTCCCCCGGCGGGACGATTACCGCGCATTGCAGCTGCGCTTTACCGGTCCGGAGCTGACCGGGCTGAGTTTCACGGATGCCCTGGACCAGCGGGTCACCGTGCGCTTCACCGCCATCCGGCGCAGTCCGCCCCTGGCGGCTGCGGTGTTTCAGTTCAGTCCGCCGGAGGGGGTGGATGTGGTGGAGTTATCCGCAGGGGCCGCGCCTTGAATCCCGGCCAGACCCCCCTGGCCGAGCGCATGCGACCGGCCACGCTGGCGGAGGTCCGCGCCCAGGAACACCTGCTGGGGGAGGGGGCTCCCCTGCATCGGTTGCAGGCCCGCCCGCATTCCATGGTGCTGTGGGGACCCCCGGGCAGTGGCAAGACCACCCTGGCACGGCTGCTGGCGGATCAGGCCGGGATCGCCTTCATCGCGATCCCGGCGGTGCTCTGCGGGGTCAGTGATATACGCCAGGCGTTGCAACAGGCCACTGCCCGGCGGCAGGGCAGGCAGGGGGACACGGTATTGTTTGTGGATGAGATTCATCGCTTCAACAAATCCCAACAGGATGCCTTTCTGCATGCCGTTGAGGAAGGCACGGTGATCCTGATCGGGGCCACCACAGAGAACCCATCCTTTGAACTGAACGGCGCATTGCTGTCCAGACTGCGGGTGTATGTGCTGCGCGCCGTCGCCCCGGAACCGCTGCGCCAGATCCTGCAACAGGCCTGTCTGGACAAGACCCGCGGGCTGAACCGACCGCCCCCGGCGGATGCAGCCATGGAGTGTATATTGCAGGCCGCCGACGGGGATGCCCGCCGGGCCCTGAACCTGCTTGAGCAGGCCGCCGGGGAGGCTGGCGAGGCAGACATCACCGTGGCACTGTTGCAGCGCTTGTGGGCGGGGGGCGGCTACCGTGGCTTTGACAAGAGAGGCGAGCACTTTTATGACCAGATCTCGGCCCTGCACAAGTCGATCCGGGGGTCCGCCCCGGATGCAGCGCTCTACTGGTGTATGCGGATGCTGGATGGAGGCTGCGACCCGCTCTATCTGGCCCGGCGTCTGGTGCGGGTCGCCACAGAGGATATCGGCAATGCCGACCCCCGGGCTCTGCGGATCAGTCTGGATGTCTGGGACATGCAGGAACGACTGGGTTCACCGGAGGGGGAGCTGGGTCTGGCCCAGGCGGTGCTGTATCTGGCCGTTGCCCCGAAGAGCAATGCCGTATACCAGGCCTTCAAACAGGCCAAAGAGGAGGTCTCCAGCGGGGGCACCCTGCCGGTGCCCCTGCACCTGCGTAATGCACCCACACGTCTGGCCCGCCAGTTGGGGCATGGCAAAGGCTACCGTTACGCCCATGATGAGCCGGGGGCCGTGGCCGCCGGGGAGTGCTACTTCCCGCCGGAACTGGCGGGGCGCAGGTACTACCACCCGGTCAGGCGGGGTCTGGAGTTGCGCATCCGCGAACGCATGGAAGAACTGATGAAGATTAACGCCGACAGCGGTTCCGCAGATGCTTGATCCGACACTGATTCGTCGCCAGCCGGAGAGGGTACAGAGTGCCCTGCAGCGGCGTGGCAGTGCCCCCGACATGGCAGCCCTGAAGCAGCTGGCCGGGCAGCGCGGACGCCTGATTCAGGAGGCGGATCAACTGCGTAACCGTCGCCGGGTGCTGTCGGAATCCATCGGTCAGGCGCGTCGTCGGGGGGAGTCGGCGGCCGCCGCACAGAGCGAGGTGGGGGCGTTGAAACAACAGCTGGAGACGCTGGCAACGCAACTGGAACGGGTAGAGGCCGACTGGCATGCACAGCTCCTGCAGCTGCCCAACCTGCCCCATGCCTCCGTCCCGGACGGCGCAGACAGCAACGACAACCCCGAACTGCGCAGGGTCGGGACGCCGTCACAGCCGGATTTTGAGCCGAAGGATCATGTCGCCCTGGGCGAGGCGCTGCAACTGCTGGATCTTGATGCGGCAGCACGCCTTTCCGGTGCCCGCTTCGCGGTGCTCCGCGGTGCACTGGCCCGCCTGCACCGGGCGTTGATACAGTTCATGCTCGATCTGCATACCGAAACGCACGGCTACCAGGAACTGAATGTGCCGCATCTGGTGGGTGCGGCAGCCATGCAGGGCACCGGGCAGCTGCCCAGGTTTCGTGACGACCTCTATGCCTGTGATGACGAACTGTTTTTGATCCCCACCGCCGAGGTGCCAGTCACCAATCTGGTGGCGGGCAGCCTGCTGGAGGCGACACAGCTGCCCCTGCGCTATGTATGCCATACCCCCTGCTATCGCCGGGAGGCAGGCGGCTATGGCCGCGATACCCGGGGTCTGATCCGCGTGCATCAGTTCGAGAAGGTTGAGCTGGTGCAGATCGTATGCCCGGAGGATTCCTATGCTACACTGGAGCAACTGACCGACCATGCCGAGGAGGTGCTGAAGCGGCTCCGGCTGCCCTACCGGGTGGTGGAACTGTGTGCCGGGGAGCTGGGTTTTTCCGCCGCCAAAACCTACGACCTGGAGGTGTGGATGCCTGGACAGGGCTGTTATCGGGAGGTCTCCTCCTGTAGCAACTTTGAGTCCTTTCAGGCCCGGCGCATGCAGGCCCGCTGGCGTGGCACCGGACAGCCGGAGCCGGTACATACCCTGAATGGCTCCGGGGTTGCCATCGGTCGTGCACTGGTGGCCGTCATGGAGAATGGCCAGCAGGCCGACGGCAGCATTCAGGTGCCGGAGGTCCTGCATCCCTATATGGGAGGCCTGACACAACTGGGCGGGGCGCAAAATGAAGGAGGGTAAGCATTGGCCATTACCATTGCAGTAACAAAGGAACCGGGGGAGTCCAGGGTGGCACTGGTGCCCGCCGTAGTCAAACGTCTGACTGCAAGCGGCGACAGCATCGTGCGTATGGAACGTGGCGCCGGGCAGCGGGCAGGCCACGCAGATCAGGACTATGCGGATGCTGGGGCGGTGCTGGTAGAGCAGGGCGCACATCGTGATGCAGACCTCGTCCTGCAGGTGGCGGCCCCCACCGCCGGGGTCGTAGCGGAACTGCGCGAAGGCAGCATCCTGGTGGGCTTTTTGAACCCGCTGGACGCATTGCTGCAAGCCCTGTGTGCACGGCGCATCACCGCCATCGCCATGGAACGCATTCCACGCAGCTCCCGTGCCCAGGCGATGGATGCCCTGTCTTCACAACGTTCCATCGCCGGATACCGGGCCGTGCTCATCGCCGCCTCCCGCTACGGGCGTTTTCTGCCCATGCTGACCGTGCCCACCGGTACCGTGCGTCCAGCCACCCTGCTGGTGATCGGGGCCGGGGTGTCGGGCCTGCAGGCGATAGCCACGGCGCGTCGACTGGGGGCCATCGTGGAGGCCACGGATGTGCGCCCGGAGTCGCGAGAACAGGTGGAATCCCTGGGTGGGCGCTTTCTGTCCGCCGAGATCGAGGCCGGCGCAGCGGGTGGGTATGCACGGGAACTGAGCGACACCGAGCGCGCCGCGCAGCAACAGCTGCTGGCAAGGCATGTGGCGCACGCCAACCTCATCATCACCACCGCCGAGATCCCGGGTCGCACCGCGCCCAGGATCGTCAGTGCAGCCATGGTAGAGAGCATGGCCTCCGGCTCGGTCCTCGTGGATCTGGCCGCCGCCAGCGGGGGCAACTGCGAACTGACCCGACCCGGAGAAGAACATGAACATCAGGGGGTACGCATCTGCGGTCCCCGGAATGCGGCAGCAGAGATGCCGGCCCAGGCCAGCGAACTGTATGCACTGAACCTGCAGCACCTGCTGGGGCTGTTGATCAAAGACGGCGCAGTTGCCCCGGACTGGCAGGATGACATCCTTGCCGCGGCCTGCGTGTGTCGCGACGGCGAGGAGAGCACATGAACGAGTTTGGCGGCTTTATTGCCCTGTACATCTTTATGCTGGCAGCATTTACCGGTTATGAGGTGATCGCCCGCGTCCCGGCGATCCTGCATACCCCACTGATGTCAGGTTCCAACTTTATCCATGGCATCGTCCTGGTGGGTGCCATGTTTGCCCTGATGCATGCAGACCCGAACAGTCCCACCCAGCTCGGCATCGGCTTCCTGGGCGTGCTGCTCGGCGCCGGGAATGCCGCAGGGGGGTTCGTCGTCACCGAACGCATGCTGGAGATGTTCAAGCGCAGCCAGCCGGGACCGCATTCATGATCCTGGAACTGGTCTACTTCGCAGCCGCCGTACTGTTTATCGTCGGCCTCAAGCAGATGGGTACGCCCGTGCATGCACGGCGCGGCATCGTCTGGGCCGGGGCAGGCATGGCAGCGGCCACACTGGCCACCTTCTTCTATACCTATGATGGCCCCACCAAACTCCTGCTGCTGCTGACCGCCATGGCACTGGGCGGGGGGGTCGCCTGGTGGACCGGGCGGCGAGTGGCCATGACCTCCATGCCCCAGATGGTTGCCGTGTATAACGGCATGGGGGGTGGGGCGGCAGCCTGCATCGCCGCCCTGGAACTGCTGGGAGGTGCAGGGCACAGCACCGGCGTGCTGGTCCTGGCCGTGCTGGGTGCGCTGATAGGTACCGTCTCCTTCTCCGGCTCCATGATAGCCTTCGCCAAACTGCAGGGCTGGTTTGATCGCACCCTGACCTTCCACAACCAGCAGTGGATCAACTTCGGCGTGCTGGGCACAACCCTGCTGCTGGGCCTGCTGCTGCTGTTCTTCCCCTCCTTCGCACCGCTGCTGCTGCTGTTCTTCCTGCTGGCACTGATCTACGGCGTGATGATGACCCTGCCGATCGGCGGGGCCGACATGCCCGTAGTGATCTCCCTCTACAACGCCCTCACCGGTCTGGCCGTCTGCCTTGAAGGCTTCGTACTGGACAACGCCGTCATGATCATCGCCGGCACCGTGGTCGGTGCGGCAGGCACCCTGCTGACACGCCTGATGGCCAAGGCCATGAACCGCTCACTGCGCTCCATACTGTTCAGCGCCTTCGGCACCGCAGACACGGGCACCGCAGTCGCTGTAGAAGGCGACATGAAGGAAAGCAGCGCCATCGATGTAGCTGCGCTCATGGCCTACTCCCGCGAGATCATCATCATCCCCGGCTATGGCCTGGCAGTAGCCCAGGCGCAACACAAACTCTGGGAGTACGCCGGACTCCTGGAACAACGGGGCATCCGGGTCCGCTTTGCCATCCACCCGGTAGCCGGACGCATGCCCGGACACATGAACGTGCTGCTGGCAGAAGCGGGAGTCCCCTACGACAAGATCCATGATCTCGAAGATGTCAACAACGACTTCCCCAACTGCGATGTAGCCCTGGTCATCGGTGCCAACGACGTAGTCAACCCCGCTGCCCGCACCGACGAGGGCAGCCCGATCTACGGCATGCCCATCCTCAGCGCCGACCAGGCCCGCAACTGCATCGTCATCAAACGCGGACGAGGCAAGGGCTTCTCCGGCATCGAGAACCGCCTGTTCTACGCAGACAACACCCGCATGCTCTACGGCGACGGCCGCGAGGCCATCACCGCCCTCATCCAGGAGCTGAAAAGCCTGTAATCATGAGCAAAACAGCATACCGATTCCAGAACCTCGGCCCCATACAGGA
>DKIB01000079.1:9820-9943 GCA_002454015.1 Proteobacteria bacterium UBA6729 | reverse complement strand
TCCACCGTCTGCATGGCGGAAGGCGACAGAGACACTGACGACAGTGTGCCCACCGGCTGTGGGGGGGTGTTGGGTGGCGGATCGTCGTTGAGAATCGTGACCGTGGTGCTGGATTGGGTATCC
>DKIB01000079.1:8948-9649 GCA_002454015.1 Proteobacteria bacterium UBA6729 | reverse complement strand
GCGCCTACCGTACCCGTCACGGTTACCGTGATCACAGCCACAGCGTCATCTTCTCGCACCATCACTGTAGCCGGCACGGACACCGTGTAGACCATTGGCGGGGTGTCCTGGAGGGTAATTACTACGGGATCCACAAGGAAGCCGTTTATCGTACCGATCACCCGGATCTCCTCCAGCTCCTCGACACTGTTGTCCAGCAGCGGCGTGATCATCAGGGTGGTTGAACCCGCCGGATCCCCGGCAGGGATGAGAATCGACAGCTCACCGATGAAACCATAGTCATCCGATGCTACCGCCGTGCCCTCCAGTGTCAACGCAATGTTCAGATCGGTCGACAGGCCTGCCATGGCATCCCCCAGCATCGCGGTCACCACCACAGGGATTTCCCCATCTCCCTCCACCAGCGTGGTCACGCTCACGGACAGCGTGATGGCATCGTTATCCTGCAGGGCAATACTCGGTTTATTCAGCAGGGTCAACCCCGGCACGGGCGCCACTGTGAACGTTATCTCTTCCACCCCCTCCACCCGCATATCGTCTATCGGTGTCAACTCAATGGTCACCATACCGGAGGTGGCTCCACTGGCGATCATCAGTGATGGCAGGGGCAAGGTGGTATGGTAGTCGGTGCGCGGGGTTGCAGTACCGCCCAGACTGAGCAGGAGTTCAATATCCGTAGTCGCAGTTGCCCCCGGACTGCT
>DKIB01000079.1:0-8941 GCA_002454015.1 Proteobacteria bacterium UBA6729 | reverse complement strand
TGCGCCCTCATCCAGCGTGGCCGGACTCAGTGACAGTCCGATGCCCTCGGGCCTGATCAGGCGCACCGCGCGGATCCTGATACGCGCAAAGGATGCGACATCCAGCACGGCGGGACTCAGCACTTCCCCCGCAGTATTCAACAGCTGCCACATTGACTCCGTCTGCAGTGTCAGTGTGGCCCTGGGCGTATTGGGCGGCACAGGCACAGCCTGCACGGTCTCACCGCCTGCAAGGTTCACCATTCCATCCGTGCCCTGCAGGGTATAGTGCACCTGTAGCCCGGTCGGCAGGGCACGCGACAATTGTACCTGCAATCCGGTGGCACCACCGGTGACCGCATCCACCTGCGCCGGGATGCCATCCAGACTGAAGTGCCGTAACGTATCCAGCACGTCATCCAGGGTCCCGGCAGCCAGGCCCAGCCCCGGATTTCCCGACAACGTCAAATCCTCCAGACTGTCCATACCCGTCAAACCATCAGCAGCCAGATGCGTCAGTGCATTGGACGACAGATCCAGTACCCGCAAGTCACCCATGCGGGTGTTTTCCCCCGTCACAAAGACACGACTTCCGAGCTCCGTCAATCGATTGTTGTCCAGCAACAAATATTGCAGGTCACCGTTCTCGGCGAAGACCTGACTGGACAACACCCCGTCCAGTTGATTCTTGCCCAGATTCAACGTCTGCAATCCCGGCAGCTGCTCAAGTGCTGCCTCCGGGATCACACTGAATACATTCCCGGACAGATTCAACGAGACCAGATTATCTACATCCACAAACACAGAATCTGGCAGGGTAGCCAGTGCATTGTCACTCAAATCCAGTGTTGTCAGCGTACTCAGGCCCGCAAAATCTGCGACCTGCAGGGTGCTGATGTGCTGCACGGAAAGATCCAGATTGTCGCTGAACCCATTCAGGGTTCGTACATCCACAGCAAAGCATCCAGACGCTGCCAGGTCTGCCAGTGTCTCTGACACCGCCGTTGTACGATCACAAACTCCTTCACGTACCGTCACGCTGTGACAGGTACGCGCAATCTCACAGGCGGTAAAGCCACTTCCCCCCATGGGCGGCTCAGGCAGCAACGTATACGCGGCATCCGGCTGCAGGCGCAAAAGCAAACGCTCCCCGTCTGCTCCCTCTATCACAGCATCATCGGTTACCTCCACAGCCACGCTGCCCTGGTAGGGGTCGGTGCCATCCCCGGTCAGGACCACCGTGATGTTCCCGGTCATCGGCGTGGAAGTACCACTGACCGCTCCCGCCGGAACAGCCACGCCTGCCACCGTGTACTCCATGGCGGCAGCTGTCCCGGACTGCAGATTTGCCACCAGCACCACCTCCACCGTAGCTCCCCTCGCCAGACCCGTCGCCGCCAATCCCACCATCCCCACGCCTGCATCTTCATTTATCGCACTGCGCACGTCCGCAAAATGGAGCCCCGGTGGTGGCAGGTCATTATCGATCAACCGTATGAGGACCCGTGTGGTTGCTCCCAGCTGCCAACGTGCCGGGTCCATGGTATCTGCCCCCAGTTGCAGCTGCACCAAGGCATCCTGCAGGTCATCATCCTCATCGGCCGTCAACATCAATGTTGCCCTCCCCGTGCCAGCCGGAAAGGTCAGCATGCGTGGGCGTCCGCTCAGGGTCCCGAATGTGGCGGTCAACGTGTAGGTAGCCCCCCGAGTGGCTGCCACAACCAGTGGCACACTCGCTTCACCCGGTGGGGCCGGGTCCAGCGTTACCGTCACCGTCACCGCTGCGCCCTCCATCACCTCAGCAGGCACCGTGCCACCAAAGCTCAATATCGGCAACAGGGCATCGGGCACCGTCAAACTCGCCACGCCATCCACCGGCAGCTGGATCAGGTTCTGTACAGACAGCCCACTCGCAGCGCCCGCGGCCCACACCCGCCAGGTATTCACCTCCGAAAGGTGTGCCGTCACCACCGTGCCGGCCGTGCCCAGCGTATCGGGTATGGGGATCACCACACGGCTCCTTCCCGCCGTGACCATCGCCACAGCCGCTGTTGTAGCCCCACCCGCAGTAGCCGTGGACAACGTGTAGGGCACCCGCAACTCCATCGGCAGGGCAGGCGCCAACTGCAGCGTAAAGTGATCGCCATCCGCCACCAGCCGCACCCTCGCCTGCAGATGCATATCCCACAGCAGTGTCGTCAGGGTATCCAGCACATCATCAAACACACCTGCCGGCAAAGACAGGGACGGATTCTGCGTCAATACCAGACCCGTCAGGGCATCCAGATCCGCGAGCATCGGAGCCGTCAGGGTAGTCAGTCCATTCCTGTCCAGAGACAACATGCGCAATTGCCGCAGGCCCCGCAGATCCATATCCGTCAGTTGCGTTAACCCCAACCCCCGCAAATCCAGCATTGACACCACGACACTCAAATCCTCCACCCGGTAACAGTTTGCCGCTCCTGTGGCGAGTGCCAGCCGGTTTGCCACTGCCATCGTCCGCTCACAGACCCCCTCCAGCACTCGCAACGCGAAGGCATCCGTAGTACCTACGCTGTAGCCACTGCGCTTCGGGGTGGTGGCAGACAGAACCAGCCGCACGGTCTCGCCCGCCAGCGCTTCCTCCTCACGATCATCCCGAATCTGCACCGGCACGGTCAGTGCAGGTGGTGTAGCCCCGTCACTGATCAGCTCCAGGCTCACAGGCAACGTTGTGGCACCCAACGTCATCCCTGCTACCTGATACTCATCCGCCGCCGCCATCCCCGCAGACAGGGAGGCCTGCAAGTGAATGGTCAACCGGGTCGCAAACGAGGGCAGATCGGTGAGCTGCACGGGCACCGCTACCGTGCGGTTCCCTTCCTCCACCTCCATGGACATGCTACCAAAGCTCACCGTCGGAGCCGGTGCTGCCTCCACCTGTAGCATATATGTGGTAGTCACGCCACTCGCATTGATGCTGACCGTCAGACTGTCCCCTTCCGTTGCTACATAACGCCTGCTGATCCCGATCTCTACCACATTCATGGTCACATCCGCCACCGCTGCCGTATTGTTGTTGACGCTCAGGTTCGCAACAAAGGTAGCGCCGCCCATCATGCCCCCGCGTGAACTATCCTCCAGGAAGGTATCCGTAGCGTCACCGATGCGGAGTGCATAGCGATTCCGCAAGCGCTGATTTTCCGCAGGGGACTGCGACACCGTCACCTCCAGATCCACACGCGCACCGGCAGGCAGGTTGCGTACCACTATCGGCACCGACACCCTGTCCACTGCACGCTCCGACACCACATCCCCGGCCCGCACAAACAACACTCGTGTCATCGGTGACCCGGGTTCCACCACCGCTGTTACCGACCGCGCTCCAAACGAGACCGTTGTACCCACCACCACTGTCGATGCAGGGGCCTCACCACCTGTCGTCGTAAACACCACGGGGTCCCCCAGCTGCAGAGTCAGACTGCTACTCACCGCTGCATCGGTCGGCAACGCCACACTGATCGACTGCAGGGTCTCCCCGGCATCAAATCGCACCCTGTCCGGGTCCGGCAAGGGTGCCACATCGCCACCGTAGGAGTAAGGAACCTCCAGCGCAAACGGCAATGCCCTGTCCAAACGCACATCAAATCGCACCGTACCCCCGGCAACCGGAGACTCCCCGGCAGCCAGCCTTGCCGACAGCACAGACACCATCGGCAACCTCAAGTCCTGCACAGCCTGGTGCAGATAGCGATCCAGTATCCCCGCCGCCAGAACCAGGTTGGCATTGCCGGAAAGGTCCAACCTCACCAGCCGTCCAAGACGATCAAACACATTGATCGGCAAACTCAGCAACTCGTTATTGTTCAGCTGCAGTTGCTCCAACGAGTACAGGTCATCAAACACATTGATCGGCAAACTCGTCAACTGGTTATTACCCAGATCCAGTTGTCGCAAGTTCTCCAGATTTGCAAGGTCCGTGGCCGTTAACGCAGTCAGAGCCGCGCCCGACAGATCCAGGCCGTCACTCAGCGCTGCCAGCGCCACACTGTCTACCCTCTCACACGCCTCCGCTGCCACCGCTGCCGACAGTTGGGCTGACACCGTGCGATCACACACCCCCTCACGTACCCTCAACCGATGCTCCGTACGCACACCCAGGTTGTAGCCTGTGCCATTCCGCAACACCAACTGCAACTCCTCACCATCTGCCGACTCCTGCAGGGCATCGTCACGGATCATCACCTCCAACACCATGGTAGCTGCGCTTACCTCCACCGTACCGCTCGCAAGCATATCGAACGTAGTCGGTAGCGCACTGTNNCCCACTTCTGCCTCACCCTCTATCAACCGGGCCAGCCAGTTTACGGACAACGGCCCACGCAGGGTACCGGTCACCACCAACATCAGCTGCACCGTCCCGGCAGTCTCGGCTACCGCACTCTCCATCCCGGCAAAGCCTATCGAAGGAACCATACCTCCACCCCTGAGCATCAACCGGTGTGCCGCAGCCTCCGGAGCCCATGTACCACCGCCCAGGGCCAGCCGCAGGGTCTGGTCCGCCATGTCAGCGCTATCCACCTGCATCGGCAAACGCAGCCCGGTTGTCTCATCCGCAATGACCAGCGTGTACTCCGGGGGTATCCCGACTGGCCCCGCACCTGCAGGCGGGGTTGCAATGCCTTCCCCCGCCGCGGGTGATGCGGCAGCGCAAGACACTTGCACAAAGGCCAAAAACACAGGCAGGAGCAACACCATTGCCGTGGCGAATCCGTTCTGGAAAATCTGTATCCTGTTCATCTTGCTTGCCTCGCTTTGCGGGCTCCCGAATGCCCCGGAACCCGTGCCCTTCGGCGGCTCCGGAGACTAACCGGAATCGGTATGCATGTCAAGGGAGAGCCACGAAATCAGCCCTCCAAAAAATTGCCACGTTCGGGTTGGGTCAGGCTTTGTCACCGACAGGGGGTGTGGTAGACTGCGATGGTGATGGCCGGGCCTGCTGAAATCAACGCCCTGCGGTGCAGGGCAAGTGTGGCGTGATGGCGGCCTGTGGAGACGTGGTCTTTCTGCGTGGACTGAAGGTGGATGCGCTGATCGGGCTCTTTGACTGGGAGCGTCAGGTGCGGCAGACCCTGATGCTGGATCTGGAACTGTACACGGATACACAGCCTGCTGCTGACAGTGATCGGGTAGAGGATACGCTGGATTACAAGCGCATTGCGAAGCGGGTACGCGAGATCGTGAGTGACAGTCATTACCATCTGGTGGAGTCATTGGCGGAGGAGGTTGCCCGGCGGTTGTTGACGGAGTTTCCGGTGACCCGGTTACGCCTGCGGGTCAACAAGCGCGGTGCCGTGCGGGGAGTCACTGACGTGGGGGTGGAGATCGAACGTGGTCATTGAGCAGGTCTATGTGGGCATAGGCAGCAACCGCATGCGCAAGTACAACCTGCGTGCCGCCCTGGTGGCATTGCAGCATCGTTTCGGCACCCTGGTGGTATCATCGGTGTACGAGAGTGTGGCCGTGAACTTCACCGGAGCAAAGTTCTACAACATGGTGATCGGCTTTACTACGGAGTTGGAGCCAGCGGCCCTGCTGCGCGAGTTGCACGCCATTGAGAAGCGCCACGGTCGCAGTCGTGGCGGTCAACGTCATGGTTCACGGACCCTGGACCTGGACCTGCTGCTGTACGGAGACCGTGCCCGGGGTCGCCCGCCGTGCCTGCCCCATCCGGATCTGCTGACCCGCTCCTTTGCACTGCGGCCCCTTGCCGAGATCGCCGGTGATCAGGTGCATCCCCTGAATGGTTCCTGCATCGGTGCGCTGTGGGGTGGGTTTCAGGGCGGTCCGGCACTGCGCCCGGTGCGTCTGTGATGGTCCGGTGCGGTGTGCTGGTACTGGTACTGGTGCTGTCGCTGGTTGCCTGCGCCGGGAAGCTGGAACCACAGGAACGCGCCTCCCGTCTGTCGGACCGACTGGGGGAGTTTCGGGCGCTGATCCGTTGGGGCCATTTTGATGTTGCCGCTGGATTTCAGCTGTCGCAGACAGCCGCAGATCCGGCGGTGCTGGCAGACCATGCCGCTGTTACAACGCTGCCGCAGGGAGAGGATGGCTCGGAGGTCATGGACCCGGCTACGCAGGAGCCGATCCGCATCGCCTTCTTCAATACGGTCAATCAAACCCTTAACGAGAACAAGGATGGGGCTCATGTAGTGTCGATAATCGGCTACTACCGCGTGGATGATCCGACGGTGCGCCAGCTGCGCTATCGGCATAGCTGGTGGTACCACTATGAGCTCAAGAAATGGTTTCTGGACAGCGCGCTGCCCGAGTTCTAGTAGTTGGTTCAGGGGGGCACCGGCAGCAGTCGCCCGCCATCCAGGATCAGTGTCTGTCCACTGAGGTAGCCCGCATCCCGCACCAGGTACAGCACTGCCCCGGCGACATCCTCCGGGGTGCCCATCCCGCCGAGCGGAATGCTCTGCCGGATCGCCTGTGCCCTGTCGGTGTCCCCGGCGGGTGGCAGGATCGCCCCGGGGGCCACCGCATTGACCCGTACCCCGGGGGCCAGTTCCAGCGCCAGCACCTGAGTGCACATGGTGAGCCCCGCCTGGCTGATGCAGTACAGCAGGTGTCCCTGCAGGGGGCGGTGGGCGTAGATATCGGTGATGTTGATGATGCTGCCGCCCTGCAGGGCTCCTGCCATGCCCCGGGCCAGTTCCAGCGGGGCACGCAGGTTCAGGGCCAGAATGGCATCCCAGTCTGCCGTGCTGATGTCCGCCATCGGCGTGGGGCGGAACACTGCAGCATTGTTGACCAGCACGTGCATCGGCCACTGGAGTGCCTGCCGCGTCAACTCGTGACAGCCCCGGATGGTACCCAGATCCGCCTGCACTGCTTGGGCCGAGTCCGGGCGGCGCTGATTGCATTCCGCCACCAGGGCCTCGGCCGCCGCCGCCGAGCGATGGTAGTGCACCCCCACCGCATAACCGGCCTGATGCAGGGCCAGGCTGATGGCACGACCGATGCGCTGTGCACCACCGGTGACCAGTGCCGTCGGGGTCTGCATCACCGGGGCGACTGAGCGGCCATGCACCGATCCACCGACAACGCCACGCGCTGTACCCGGCTCCGCCAGCGCGTGGGTGCGGAGATCGACCAGGCGGGCTCCATCAGTTTTGCACGTTTCATGGAGTTGGCATTGTACGAGCCTGAGTGCGGATATTACACCTCCGGTGCCGTGGAGTTCGGTACCGGGGGGGATTTTGTGACCGCCCCGGAGTTGACCCCGCTGTTTGCCGGGAGCCTGGCACGGCAGTGTGCCGAGGTGCTGGAGTACCTGGGTGGCGGCGAGATTCTGGAGGTGGGGGCAGGCAGTGGGGTGCTGGCCCGCGAGTTGCTGGGAGAACTGGCACGGCTGGACAGTTTGCCACTGCGCTACCGCATCCTGGAGCGCAGCCCGGCCCTGCGTGCCCGGCAGGCAGCAACCCTGCGGCAGGTGGAGGTGCCGACAGAATGGCTGCAGGCCGCCCCGGATCAGCCCTTCACAGGACTGATCCTCGCCAATGAACTGTTTGATGCGCTGCCTTGCCACCGCGTACGGATGCGGTCTGAGCACTTCTGCGAGCTGCGGGTGGGCAGCGAGGCGGGGCATTTCCGGTGGCAGGCAGGCGCGGTCTTTGCACCCGCCGCCGAGTTACTGCGCTGGGGGCCGTTCACGGATGGCTACACGACCGAGCTGAACTTGCAGATGCAGCCCTGTTTGCAGGCCCTCAGTGCACAATTGCAACGCGGACTGGTACTCTGTCTGGATTATGGCTACCCGCGTGCCGAATACCTGCACCCGGAGCGTTCCATGGGTACCCTGCTGTGCCACCACAGCCATACCGCCACGGCCGACCCGCTGATACGGGTAGGGGAGCAGGATATCAGTGCCTCCGTCGATTTTACCCGTCTTGCCGAGGCCGGCGAGCAGGCGGGCCTGGAGCTCTGCGGCTATGCCTCGCAGGCCGGATTCCTGCTCGGTTGCGGGATACCCGAGCCTGTTGCAGACCGTGCTGCACTCCGGCAGCTGCTGCTGCCGGGCGGCATGGGGGAGCGCTTCCAGGTGATGGCCCTGGGGCGTGACATGGACCGGGCTCTGTGCGGATTCAGTCGGCAGGATTACCGTTGGCGATTGTGAGGCGGGTAGCGACACTGCTGTGCAGCGCCCTGCTGGGTGGCTGCCTGACGGTGGGGCCACAGACCCCGGAGCGTCGGCAGGGCGATCATCTGGTGCAGCTCCTGCTCAAGACCGACGCGAACAAGATGGTGGAACTGAGTCTGCTGGCCAGCCGGGCGCAGCTGCGGGCGCTGGCCCAACAGCTGTACCAGCACAATCCGTCCCGGGTGCAGCGCCCCGGGGCACTGGGCATGGAGGCGTCCATACGCCTGCTGTTTGACAGCGAGCATGACTGGCGGCTGCCGGGCCTGCAGGGGCGGCGCGGCGGGGCGGCCATCAAACTGGCCCTGGACCCCGAGTATGCAGGGGATCGGGTGTTCGCCTTTGTGGCGGGGCTGCTGTACATGGTAGATGTGTCCTACGGCGGCAAATCAGAGTTCTACTTTTATGAATCGCCAAATGCCCAGCTGCTGTACAACAGTGCCCGCAATCTGGAGTTGGCCGCATGGCGGCTACGCAGCACCGTGGATGCCGACGGGGCACCCCTGTTACGGAGTGGGGAGAGCGGCAACCCGGGCCTTGCGCTGCAGTTCGGCAAGCTGATCGCCACCCAGGATAACCTCTCCCGGTTCATCACCGCCCAGGGCGGCCGGCTGGTCCGCCGGGTGCTGGGCCCCCTGAGTTCAGCCGTGTTTCTGCCTATGTGAGGATGCCCGCCCGGTCACCACGTCGCCCTCGTTTCCACCGGCCGTCACCATCGTGTCCGTGACAGCGGGCATCCAGCCGAGTGGCACGGTGCGCTATAGCGTTTTAATACAGGGG
>DKIB01000069.1:6649-6771 GCA_002454015.1 Proteobacteria bacterium UBA6729 | reverse complement strand
AACGAGGAGCACGGTGTGGGGGGGTCCCTGCGGTATGACCGGGGCCGTGACGGGCGGGGTTTGCGGTTCTCGCTGAGTCCGGCACTGGGGGCTACCTCGCAGCCGGGTCTGGATACCTCGCA
>DKIB01000069.1:0-6614 GCA_002454015.1 Proteobacteria bacterium UBA6729 | reverse complement strand
GTGAGTTGGGCTACGGGATGGGTGTGCGTGGCGGGCTGTTCAATCCCTTTGGCCGGATGCAGTGGCAGGGGGAGTCGCAGCGCTGGAGTACAGGATTGCTGTTGCAATGGCGGCCGGGCGTGGAGTTTGAGTTGGAGGCCGAGCGGCATCATACCGGGGAATCGGTGAGTCACAGCGGTCTGTTCAACACCCGGTTGCGCTTCTGAGTCCGGATTACCGTGCAGTCGCAGTCCTCTGGGGCTGCATCTGCTCAGTGGGCTCCACACCACCGTGATGCCTTTTGTCCTGCAGGGCATCTCCCTGCCGGGGATGCGTTCCCCCAACTGCCCGCAGGCCTTGCGCCGTGTGGGTTCCGCCCGTCCTGCCGGTCAGGAATCGGCAGAGGCCCCGGCCTGAGCATCTGCAGGCTGGCCGTCCGGGTCGCCCCGCCCGCAAAGTTGCAGGGGAGCAATGGGGACAACCAGCTGGTACTATATACACTTGTGAATATGACCTTGTATGACAAGCTCTGGGAACAGCACCGGGTCATGGAGCTGGAGGACGGTGCAACCCTGCTCTATATAGATCGGCATCTGGTGCATGAGGTGACCTCGCCCCAGGCCTTTGAGGGGTTGCGGTTGGCTGGGCGCAAGATCTGGCGTGCCGGGCGCATTCTGGCGGTGGAAGACCATATAGTTCCCACTACTGCGGACCGTGAGATGCATGACCCGGCTGCCATTGAGCAGATTCAGGCCCTGCGGGACAACTGTGCACAGGCGGACATTGCCCTGTATCGTCTGGGCGATGCTCGCCAGGGCATTGTGCATGTGACCGGGCCGGAGCAGGGGGCCTGTCTGCCCGGCATGAGCATCGTCTGCGGGGATTCACATACCTCCACCAACGGGGCCCTGGGCGCACTGGCCTTTGGTATAGGCACCTCGGAGGTGGAGTGTGTGCTGGCGACCCAGTGCCTGCCCATGCACAAGGCACAGAACATGCGTGTACAGGTGGAGGGCAACTTCGGTCCGGGTGTAGGGGCAAAGGACCTGGCGTTGGCGCTGATCGGTCGTATGGGTACAGCGGGGGGTACCGGTCATGTGATTGAGTACGCCGGTTCGGCGGTGCGCGGGCTGGACATGGAGGGGCGCATGACCCTGTGCAATATGAGCATAGAGTCGGGAGCCCGTGCCGGGATGGTGGCAGTGGACGATGTCACTGTTGACTATGTGCGTGGACGCCCGCTGGCACCCACCGGTGCTGCCTGGGAGGCTGCGGTGGACGCCTGGCGACAGTTGGTGCCGGACCCCGGGGCGCACTTTGCCCGCGAGTTCTGTATGGATGCCCGGACCCTGGCACCACAGCTCACCTGGGGCACCAACCCGGAGATGGTGGTGTCCATACATGACCGGGTGCCTGACCCGGCGGAGCTTCCACAGGGACCGCAGCGTACCCACATGCAACACGCCCTGGAATACATGGGGCTTGCGCCCGGCACCCCGATGCAGGAGCTGCGACCGGACAAGGTGTTTATCGGCTCCTGCACCAATGCCCGCATTGCCGATCTGCGTGCGGCGGCACAGGTGGTGCAGGGGCGGCGCGTGGCTGCCAACATCCGTCAGGCCATGGTGGTGCCGGGGTCAGTACCGGTGCGCCTGCAAGCGGAGCAGGAGGGTCTGGCGCAGCTCTTTGTGGATGCAGGCTTTGAATGGCGTGAGCCGGGTTGTTCCATGTGTCTGGGGATGAATCCGGACCGGCTGCAGCCCGGTGAACGTTGCGCGTCCACCTCCAACCGCAACTTTGAGGGACGTCAGGGGCGGGGTGGGCGCACCCATCTGCTCAGTCCGGCGATGGCGGCGGCGGCAGCGGTGGCCGGGCACTTCGTGGATGTGCGCGAGTTTCTGTAATCATGCCAGCCTCTGCAGTAACCCGATTCAGTGCTTGTGTGGCGCCGCTGGATCGCCCCAATGTGGACACCGATGCCATCGTTCCCAAGCAGTATCTGAAATCGATCCGCCGCACCGGTTTTGGTGCGGTGCTGTTTGACGAATGGCGTTATCTGGATGCTGGTGAACCGGGTGATGATCATGGCAAGCGTCGCCAGAACCCGGACTTTGTCCTTAACCAGTCGCGTTACCGCAATGCCAGGATTCTGCTGACGCGTGAAAACTTCGGCTGTGGTTCATCCCGTGAGCATGCGGTATGGGCGTTGCAGGAATACGGTTTCCGTGCCGTGGTGGCCCCGAGCTTTGCGGATATCTTTGCTACCAACGCAGACAACAATGGCCTGCTGCTGATTCGTCTGGAGGTCGCCGTGGTGGAGTCGCTGTTTGCCGGGGTTCAGGCGCAGCAGGGCTATAGTCTGACGGTCGATGTCAGTCAACAACGGCTGGTCGATCCTGCCGGTCATGAGCACAGCTTTGCGCTGGATGCGGTGGTGCGCCGTCGCTTGTTGCATGGTCTGGACCGCATCGGTGAGATCCTCCGGCACAGGGAGGTCATTCGTGCCTATGAGCAGCGGCGCAGTGTGCAGGTGCCCTGGTTGTTCCCCGATGCCACATAAGTTCTGGCTGGGAGGCTATGCCATCATCGCCACGCTGTTGCTGCCTCTGGCGTATCTGCGTCTGGCATGGTGTGGCCTGCGCGACCCGGCCTATCTGCAGGGTTGGCGACAGCGCCTGGGGCAAACCACCGTCCGGCCGGCTGCCACGCCCCGTGATGTGCGTATCTGGCTGCATGCGGTCTCCGTAGGGGAACTTCGATCACTGGCCCCACTGATACGGCGGTTGCGCGCAGTGCTGCCGACGGAATGCCTGTACCTTACCACCACCACACCGGGCGGGATCAGCACGATTCGCGCCCTGTGGGGTGACACCATCGCACACTCCTTCCTGCCCTTTGATGCACCGTATGCGGTGCGCCGTTTTCTGGGGCAGCTGCGTCCCACACTCGCGCTGGTGGCCGAGAACGAGATCTGGCCGACGCTGTTTGCGGCCTGTCATGCCCGGAACATTCCCGTTGCCCTGATCAACGCCCGCGTCTCGGCACGTTCCTGGCGGGGCTATCAACTGCTGTCCACCCTGTTTCGACCCCTGCTCAGTCGGCTGTGCCTGGTGGCCGCCCAGAGTGAGTTGGATGCCGGACGCTTTCGCAACCTGGGGGTGTCTGCAGAGCAGGTGCGGGTGCCCGGCAACCTGAAGTTTGATCTGGAGTTGCCTGCGGAGCTGGATGATCGCGTGATCCACATCCGGCGGGAACTGCTGCGTCACCGTCCAGCCTGGTTGGCGGCCAGTACGCACGAGGGGGAGGAGGCGATGTTGTTGCGTGTCCTGCAGCGGGTTCGCAGCGAGCATCCGCAGCTGTTGTTGATCCTGGCCCCCCGCCATCCGGTGCGTGCCGAGGCGGTGTTGCAGCTGTGCAGGCGCGAGGGCTTCACCAACGTGGCGCGGCGCAGTCTCGGCCAGCGGCCGGGGGAGGGCGATGCCGTGTACATACTGGACACCCTGGGCGAACTGCTGCCGTTCTGCGGGGCCACCGAGGTGGTCTTCGTGGGGGGCAGTCTGGTACCGCACGGTGGGCATAATGTGCTGGAACCCGCAGCGCTGGGGATACCGATATTGATCGGTCGGCATTACCACAACTTTTGTGATGCCGTGGAGGCCCTGGTAGAGGTCGGTGCCGCCCGCATCGTGCAGGACACCGGTCAACTGATGTCCAACCTGTCACAGTGGTTGTCTGATGCGGAGCTGCGCACCGCTGCCGGTCGTCGCGGGCGGCAGGTGATCCATGCCAACCGTGGCAGCACCCTGCGGCTGCTGGACGACCTGGCCCCCTGGTTACCGGACTGATATCAGTGTCCCGATGGGTACTGGTCATGGTCGGGGTGCCCCTGCTGTCTGCCTGTGCGGGAGGGGATGGTGCGGGCACACCAGCGGCTGGCATATTGGTGGACCCCCTGCTGGTTCCGATTGTGGACCCCCTGCCGACTCCGGTTGTGGAGCCCCCACTGATTCCGGTTGAGGCACGCGATGATTACAGGCTGCAATGGGGTCTGGACGCAATCGGCGCCAGCAGGGCCTTTGCACGCATCCGGGCACGTGATGGGCAAGACCAGGAGGGTCGCTTTCTGCCGCCCGGTATCGGTGGCTATGTAGTCATCGTGGATACCGGGGTGGATCGGGAACACCCCGACCTTCCGGAGAGTCTGGTGCTCGAGGATCTGTTCTTCCGCTCGGGGCAGGATGAGCAGGGAGATGAATTCTCACACGGCACCGCCGTGACCGGGGTGATATCAGCCCGCTATGATCTTGAAGAGAATGATGTGCTGGGCGTGGCGCCCGGTGCGGTAGTCAGTGTCATTGCCCTGCCACTGGGCAGCGCCGATGTGACCAGACCCTACACGCCCATCGGCGTGGATCAATTGCAAGGCTATGGCAACTATCTGGCCCGGGTCCTGGCCAGGGTACCACTCAAGCCCAGGCGCATTACGTTCACCCCCCCGCTGCCGGTCCCCATCGACAACCCCGTCCTGCCGAATGCCATCAACCTCAGCTTCGGGCAACACGGTCTGATCGAGGATTACACCGAAGCGTCACTGCGGTTACTCGCCGCCCTGTTCATACGGGCAGAGTTTCGTACGGCTGATGGCGAGCAGTTCGTCCATGTGGTAGCCGCCGGCAATGCCAACGGTTTCGGGGGTGGCTGCATCGCGGGTACAAGGCATTGTGAAGGCAACAGCACAGTGCACACAGCCAACCATTTTCGGGCGACTTCCCCCGAGCTGTTGGCAGGCCTGCCGGTACACATTGCAGAACTGCGCGATAACTGGGTGGCGGTGGTCGCCGTGGATCGGGATCGGCGTATCGCCGCCTTTTCCAACCGCTGCGGAGTTGCAGCCAGATGGTGCCTCGCCGCCCCCGGGGCGGGTGTACCCGTGCTCTACTATGGTCCCGACCTGGACGAGGACCCCCCGACCCCGGGCGCACGTGGCGTGCGTGGTGTCAATGGCACTTCCTTTGCAGCCCCCCATGTATCCGGCGGTCTGGCCCTGCTGGAGCATGCCTTCAGGGGTGATCTCAGCAATGTACAACTGCTGGACCGTCTCTATCAGACGGCAGAGGTAACCCCGGACCCGGTCCCGCCGGGGGCCGAGTGCCCCGCACACCTGGACATTGATGGGGACCGCTCAAACTGCGAACTGTCCTCCCTCTACGGACGGGGCATGATCAATCTGGATACGGCCGCGGCCCCGGTGGGGACATTGACCACCGGCGGTGTACAGGTCCATACCGGTCTCCCGGTAGCGGGCAGTCTGCTGCGGGGTGGTGGGGCCACCGGGGATGCATTGCTGCAGGCACTGGCAGGCCGTGAACTGGCAGTATTTGACAGTCTGGGTGCACCGTTCTGGATGGATGCGACCCGCTTTGTACGGGACCTGCCTGCCCACCCACCGGCCCTGCAGAGCAGTGTGGCGGACTGGACCCGGGCTGCCTCCGTCCCATCGGCCCGGGGTTCTCACTTCAGTCCGCTGCAGGCCTATCGCGGGTCCACGCAAACGCTTGCGATTACTGCCTTTGCATCCGCTGGTGGTATGCAGGGGCTGGGGGTGGCCTGGACTCCCACCCCCGGCTTCGGCCTGGGACTCGGCTGGCTGGACGAGTCAGACAGCCTGTTGCAGATGCGTTCCTCCGGGGCATTCGGCAACCTTGGCGGAAACAGCCTCATCGCCGGATTCAGCGGTGGACTGGACAGCGGCCCCTGGCGTACCGCACTCGCCGCCGAACTGGGGGTGGCCTGGCCTGCCGTGGACGGGCCGCTGTTGCAGGCGGCAGGTCCCCTGCTCAGCAGCGGCTGGTCGCTCTCCCTGCAGCGTCAGGGGGTGTACAACGGCACCCTGCAGCTCGCCCTGCAGCAACCGGTGCGGGTGGAGCACGGCGGCTTGCAGCTACAGCTGCCCACCGGTCGCACGCCTGGCGGCACCGTGCTGTATGAGCAGCATCACCTCTCACTGTCTCCCGCAGGCAGGCAGCTGGATCTGGCCCTGCACTGGACCACCACACTGGCTGGTGGCGAGCTCACCCTGGGCACCGTGTGGTCGCATCAGCCTGGCCACCGCCGTGCCCGGGCAGACCTCAGCACACTGCTCAACTTTACCCTCGGACTCTGAAGCCACGGGCCCGCCTGCCATGCCCCTGCGCGTCTCGCACCCGGGGCGGCCCCGGTCCAACCGTCGCTGTTGCAGGAGCCGACAACACCCCCGGGATCGATGCCCCGGGCTCGCCTGATTGCCTCCGTATGTCCTGCACCCGGGGCGGCCCCGGTTCAACAGTCGCCGTTGCAAGAGCCGACAGCACCACCTGGAACCGATGCCCCGGCGAACTCAAACTCGCCGCTGTCAACGGGCCTTCAGTCGACACCGGCACTGCTGCAACCACATCCGCCCTCACCAGGCCCCGGCGACCTCCATGGCCTGTCCTGACTCCCTGAAGACGGGTCTGGCCCAGAGTCCGCAACTCACGGGTTTGCATGGACACACCTCCTGGCCCGTTCAGACCCCTTCAGGTTCACTGTCGTTGGACAGGGGGCTTGACATGCCCCACAAGCCAACTACAACGCCCACTATGGATGGAGTGCGCCAA
>DKIB01000049.1:5987-6265 GCA_002454015.1 Proteobacteria bacterium UBA6729 | reverse complement strand
GAAGGAGTCAACCATGCAGCGCGACCGGGAACCCACACGACCGCGTCAACCCCATTGATATCATGCTCTCGCATGATGAATCGCCCGCCAAAAACAAGCCGGGGGTGATGCCTTCATTTCATCTTTGGCTCAAGAACATATCAGACATGCCTGTATACCTTGAGAACAGAGAGAATCATGCATCAGGGTCTGATGTTGCACAACCATTTTGCAAGCCCTGGTGGCGGCCGGATGTCCGGTGACAGCAGGCCTGAGGGGTCCAAACGGGCAGGACGGGG
>DKIB01000049.1:1776-5933 GCA_002454015.1 Proteobacteria bacterium UBA6729 | reverse complement strand
CAGGCGCTGGAGTCCCGACCCGTCAGGGCAGGGGCCTGATACGCGCTGTCGGTCTGGGCCTGGTAGCGGGTAGATTCAGGTGCAGTATTGAAAATTACCGGCCTCTGCATCGGTATTCAAATCCCCTGAATTCAGCTATACTGCTCCACGGAACCCTTTGGAGGATTTTCTGATGAACCGGTCGCATGGATATGGCGCGGTAGCGGTGATTTTGTTGCTGTTCGGGTGTGAGCAGGCCACGGAATCAACGGCGGTCACCCTGCCCAGGGTCAAATACTTCGTCGTGGGTGAACACGCCCAAGGGCAGTCCCGGCGTATTTCCGGCAAGGTGATTGCGGCCGAGATCGCACCGCTCAGTTTTGGTATCGGCGGTACGGTGGAGGAGATCCTGGTTGAGCGGGGGGATCGGGTGCGTGCGGGTCAGTTGCTGGCGCGGCTGGATGCAACGCCGCTGCGTCTGGCGGTGGAGGGTGTCCGTGCACAGCTGGTTGCAGACCGGGCTCGGGTCAGGGAAAGCGCACAGGCACTGGAGCGTACCCGTACTCTGTATGCCCAGGGGGCGATCGCCCAGGCAGAGGTGGAGACGGCCACAGCCAACCACGCGACGGCACGCGGGCAGCTGCGCACGACTGCCAGCGAACTGCAACGCAAGGAGCGTGATCTGGCGCATGCCGAGTTGCTGGCACCGTTTGCCGGTATTGTTTCGGAGCGTGCCATTGAACCATTTCAGGAACTCAGTGTCGGTCAGGAGGCCTTGGTGCTGCAGGCGGCCAACAACCTGAATGTGGCGATTCGCGTTCCGGAGACGCTGATCCGCGAGGTGGATTATGGACAGGTGGTGCAGGTGCACTTCCCCACCCTGAACGAGGCCACGGTGGCGGGCACAGTAAGCATCATCAGTTCCAGTGCCACCTCGGGTAATGCCTTCCCGGTGGAGATCCATCTGGCAGGTTCCGGGCTGGACCTGCGCCCCGGAATGACCGCCGGTGTAACGTTCAACTTCGACCGTTATCTGCAGGGGCGCACCGTCTTTGTAATTCCCCTGTCTGCACTGGCTGTGGAGGTCGGCCTGCTGTCCCCCACGCTGGAGGCAGATCGGGCCAACCGTGTGGCCCATGTATATACCTACGCAGAATCCGGGCGGCTGGCCCTGCAGCGCATTGTGGTCGGTGGCGTGCGTGGCAATATGATCGAGGTGTACGAGGGACTTGCACCGGGAGACAAGGTCATCTCTGCAGGCGTTGCACTGTTGCGTGAGGGCATGCGCGTGGAGCTGTGGTCAACGGATGGATAAACTCGCACGCTTCACCATTCAACATGTGCGCGTGGTGGCGTTCCTGACGGTCACTGCGCTGGTCTGGGGCCTCTACGCTTATGCCGTACAGCCCCGTCAGGAAGACCCGGAGATCACCATCCGCAATGCCCAGGTCGTGGCTACCTTTCCGGGGCTGTCGCCGGAGCGTATGGAACAACTTGTCACCCGACCCATTGAGGAGAAACTGAAAGAGCTTCCAGAGGTGGATGAGATCCGGTCGGTGTCAATGACCGGCACAACCATAGTTACCCCCAGTGTACATCCCCGTTATACCGATATGGAACCCATCTGGACGGATGTGCGCAACAAGATGGATGATCTGCGTGCCATGTTGCCGGAGGGTACGCAAGGTCCCATGGTGAACGACGACTATGGTCGCGTTGCGGTAGTGACCTTGGCCCTGAGTGGTGAGGACTACTCCATGGCAGAGTTGTACGAGGTTGCCAGGACGGTGCGCGATACGCTCAACACCCTGCCTCTGGTAGCACGTACTGACTTGTACGGCGTGCAGGAACAGCGCATCTGGATCGAGTTTACACCGGATACCATGGCACAGTTTGACCTGACCCCGTCTGCTATCGTCGCGGCCTTGCGTGGGCAGAACATCGTGCTGCCCGGGGGCAGTGTCAACGCAGACGGGCAAAGTGTGACCATTGAACCCTCTGGAGATTTTCGTTCCGTTGAGGAGATTCGTAATCTTGCCATTGAGACGCGGGGTGGTGGACTGGTCTATCTGCGGGATCTGGCAAAGGTGCGCCGCGCTTACAGTGAACCACCCGAGGCTCCGGTTTTTTATAACAACCGACCAGCCATAGTGCTCGGGGTCTCCATGATCCCGGCATCCAATGTTGTAGAACTGGGTCGTCAGGTGGCAACACAGGTGGCTGCCCTGCGTACCCGGCTGCCACTCGGCATGCAGCTGGACATCGCCATCTTTCAGCCAACGCAGGTCCAGGCCGCAGTAAGCGCAGCCACGGCCAATCTGTTGCAGACCATGGCCGTAGTACTGGTGGTGGTGATGTTGTTTCTGGGATGGCGTATGGGACTTATCGTCGGTGCCATGGTGCCGCTCACCATGATGCTGACCCTGATTGGCATGTCCATCTGGGGTATAGAAATGCATCGTGTATCCATTGCCGCCATCATCGTTGCACTGGGGCTGCTCGTGGACAACGGGGTTGTGATTGCTGAGGATATCCGGCGGCGCATGGATGCTGGCGCAACACGGCTGGATGCGGCACTGGGAGCCCCGGGCAGCCTGGCCGTGCCCCTGTTGACCAGTTCACTTACCACCATCATGGCGTTTATGCCTCTGATCCTGATTGCTGATCATACCGGCGAGTTCCTCAGGTCGCTCGGCCAGGTGTTGAGCCTGGCATTGCTCAGCTCATGGTTGCTGTCCATTTCCATGGTACCGGCCCTGTGCTACTGGTTCCTGACGGCTGCCCCTGCGTCAGGGGATACGCCGCCCCGCCGTGCCCCTGCTGCCTGGCGGTATTACCGGGCATTTTTGGGCTGGGCACTCAGCAGACGCGCCCTGGTTCTGGCGTTGTCACTCGGTCTGTTATATGCGGCAGCCTGGAGTTTTGGCTTCGTCAGGCAACGTTCACTGGGCCCGTCGGAACGCAATCAGTTCACCGCCTACATAGATCTGCCGGCCGAGGCTCATGTCTCGGCCACTGTCAGCACTGCCCGAACCCTGGCTGCTTACCTTGCAGATCGCCAGCACAATCCTGAAGTCACCGATACGCTACTGTATGTGGGCGGTGGTGGACCGCGGTTTTTTCTGGCGTTGGCCCCCAATGACTCACAGCCCAACAAGGCATTTCTGGTGGTGAATACCCGTACCCATGCAGAGTTGGCCGCAGTCATGGCGCGTACCGAGGCGTTTATACAGCAGCAACTGCCTGCAGCCACTGGACGAACGGAGATACTGTCTTTGGGGTTGGCGGCACTGGGGACGGTACAGGTGCGTCTGTATGGGCCGGAGCTGCGCCGTTTGCGTGCGCTGGGAGTCCAGGTCAGGGATATCTTCCACAGCGTGCCGGGGACAACCGCGGTTCGTAACGACTGGGAGAATCCGGTATTGAAACTGCGCGTTGAGATCGATCAGGAACGTGCCCGCCGTGCCGGTGTCAGCAGCGAGGAGGTTGCCCGAACCCTGTCTGCCTACTTTGATGGCGAGACCATCACCCTGTATCGGGAGGGGGATCAGGTTATCCCGGTAATGATTCGTGCCCGGGCTGAGGCGCGTACCAGTCTGGGCCGCCTGCGTACGGTGGAGGTCTATTCCCAATCCAGGGGTGTGGTGGTACCCCTGTTGCAGATCGCGGACTTTGCCGGTGATGTGGAGCCCAGCCAGATTCGCAGACACAACCAGCAGCGCGCCCTGACAGTCTCCGGCAAGCATCCGCAGTTGACCTCAATGGAACTGTATGCGCGTATGCAGCAGGCACTTGCTGCCCTCCAGCTGCCGCCCGGTTATCGGTTGCAGATGGAGGGTGAGATCAAAAACGCACAGGAGTCAAACAGCAAGCTGTTGGCGTTCGCCCCACATGCACTGGTGACAATCTTCCTGCTGTTGCTGTTGCAATTCAATTCCTTCCGGCGCGTTGCGATTATACTGTTGACCATACCACTGGTGGTGATCGGTGCGAATTTTGGGTTGGTTGCGTGGCGTGCATATTTTGATTTTACTGCGATGCTGGGGTTCTTCAGTCTGGCAGGGATTATCGTCAACAATGGCATTGTCCTGATCGATCGCATCGATCAAATGCGTGTGGAGGGGATGGCCGTTGATGCGGCGGTCGTGGCGGCGGCATTGTCGCGGGCACGACCGATC
>DKIB01000049.1:1636-1769 GCA_002454015.1 Proteobacteria bacterium UBA6729 | reverse complement strand
CGGCCTGCTGCCCCTGGCATTGTTCGGTGGCGAGTTCTGGTATGGCATGGCCATCGTTATCATGTGCGGACTGGGCATGGGTACCCTGCTGACGCTGGGCTTTGTTCCGGTGTTATACAGTCTGATGTTCAGG
>DKIB01000049.1:0-1582 GCA_002454015.1 Proteobacteria bacterium UBA6729 | reverse complement strand
TGGTCGGTTGTCTGACAGCAGGCCCGGACTATGTGCCACCGGAGACGACTGTCCCCACTGACTGGCATGCCCAGTCAGTCGATGGACGCATTGCTGCGGATCCAGAGGTACTGGCCGCATGGTGGCAGACCCTGCAGGAGGCAACATTAAACAGTTTGATCGAGCGTGCCATCCAGGCCAATCTCGAACTCCGTATTGCCCGTGCACAATTGCGACAGGCGCGCGGTCAGCGGGCCATGGTCAACAACCTGCCGATGGCAACTGCCACCGGGCGGGCGACCCGTACAGGTGTCGATAGCGATATCACCGAGTTGTATACAGCCACCTTTGATGCGACCTGGGAGCTGGATATCTTTGGGGGCCAACGGCGTGCCGCCGAGGCGGCGGCGGCGGAGCTGGAGGCGGCCGAGGCNNGCGGCACGCCATGATGTGCTGGTGTCGGTGCTGGCAGAGGTCGCTCTCAATTACATAGAACTCAGAACCCTGCAGCAACGTCATCTGGTGGCTGTAGCAAACCGGGATGCACAGCAGTGTACCCTGGAGCTGGTCCAGGCGAAACTTGCTGCTGGTGCGGGCACAGCACTGGATGTAGACCGTGCTCAATCCGGGCTGGAACAGAGCCGTGCCCAAATCCACCTGCTTAACCAGAATATGGGTCGCTTGCAGAATCACCTGGCCGTACTGGTCGGCGCACCCCCGGGCGCATTGGCAGATGTGTTGGGGGCTGCTGCGCCCACCCCGGAGCCACCCGTACACCTTGCCGTGGGCGTGCCTGCAGAGATGCTGCGGCGCCGACCGGATATACGCCGTGCCGAACGCAGGCTGGCAGCGGAGACGGCCCGCATCGGCGTAGCGGAGGCAGAACTCTATCCCAAATTTGCACTCAATGGGTCAATCGGGCTGGAAGCGCTGTCCCTCAGCCTCTCCGATACGGACCAGCGCACCTTTGGTATCGGTCCTGCACTGCAGTGGAAGCTGTTTGATGGAGGTCGTACCCGTCAGCGCATCGCCATACAGAAGGCCGTTCAGGAGGAGGCAATGATTCACTACGAGGCCACGCTGTTGCGGGCATTGGAAGCGGTTGAGGATGCCCTCATCGCCTTCACGGAAGAACGGTTGCGCAGTGCGGCGCTGGAGCGCGCCGCTGCTACCGTTGCCATGGCATGCTACGAAGCGGGTGCAAGCAGTTTTTTGGAGGTGCTGGAGGCCCGCCGTACCGCACTTTCTGCGCACGATCAGGCCCGTTCCAGTCAGGGCGAGCTGGCCCTGCATCTGGTGCGCCTCTACAAGGCCCTGGGGGGTGGCTGGACCCCTGTACCTCCAGTCCCGGCAACCCCGTCACCAGAGACCGCGTAGCGGCGTCAGCCAATGATAAGGGTCGTGCAGATGCCCAGGGTCATCAGGATGAGCCCGGTCATTGAGGACAGGCCCCAGAGCATTTTCAAATCCGAACGAGCCCGCTCTCTCTCCAGTTTGGTCTCCAGTTGGTCCAGACCCGCCCTGGTCGCCATCTCTGCCCCGAGTTTGGTTTCCAGCCGATTCAGGTCATCCCGGAAATCCTTGAGTCCGGCCTCCAGTTTGG
>DKIB01000058.1:19114-19290 GCA_002454015.1 Proteobacteria bacterium UBA6729 | reverse complement strand
GTTACACGCCGGGTCATGGAACTGGCAGACCGTGCCAACCGCTATATAGATCAGCACAAGCCGTGGCAGCTGGCAAGGCGTGAAGCCGATGCCGGGCTGCAGGCCATCGCCACCATGGCCCTGAACTGCTACCGACAGCTCGTGGTCTACCTGAAGCCCGTGCTGCCGATGCTGGC
>DKIB01000058.1:18939-19097 GCA_002454015.1 Proteobacteria bacterium UBA6729 | reverse complement strand
GGTCGTTCCGAGACATTTCTGGGCATCCCGGAATTGCAATGGGAGCATGCACAGCAACCCCTGCTGGGACACAGTATCAGCAAGTTCAAGCCGCTGTTGCAGCGTGTGGATGCCGCGCGTGTGCAGCGCATCCTGACCCCGGAGCATCCTGCTGAGCC
>DKIB01000058.1:18493-18875 GCA_002454015.1 Proteobacteria bacterium UBA6729 | reverse complement strand
CGGGTCGCCCGCATCCGTCAGGCAGAATACGTGGAGGGGGCGGACCGCCTGCTGCGACTGCATCTGGACACCGGCACCGGGGAACGTCAGGTGCTGGCAGGCATCCGCAGTGCATACACGCCGGAGCAACTGCATGAGCGACTGGTGATCCTGGTTGCCAACCTGGCCCCGCGCAAGACGCGCTTTGGGGTCTCTGCGGGCATGGTACTGGCCGCCGGGGATGGCAAGGGGATCTTCCTGCTGGCACCCGATGCCGACGCACAACCGGGTATGCAGGTGCGATGAGCGAGGCCGCAACATTGCTGCTGGTGCTGGCCACCGCCGACAATCTGGTACTGGACCGCGGTGTCGGTGCCTACACCGTGGAGGCCGGGTCACACCG
>DKIB01000058.1:7468-18414 GCA_002454015.1 Proteobacteria bacterium UBA6729 | reverse complement strand
CCTGCCGTTGATGGCCCTGCTGGCCGCTGCTGCCGGGGGAGTGATAGCCCGGCTGCCCTCCCCCTGGGATGTGCGCATACAGACCCTGGTGCCCCTGGCACTATGCAACGCCCTGTTGCTGGGTATCGTCTACGGGGATGCCACGGAGGCACTGCCACTGCTGGCCAATGCCCTGGGGGCCGGGCTGGGACTGGCGCTGCTGCTGCTGGTCTGTACACACCTGCGCAAGCGCCTGCAGTATGCCCCGGCACCGTTCCGGGGTACGCCGATCTACCTGATCACATTGGGCATCATCGGCATGTCCATGCAGGCATTCGGCTGAAGCCTGCTTCAGAATCGATCACAGATGGCAGGGTACGCGGTGCCCGGTTCATAACGCTGCACATCCTCCATGGCAGCTGACTTGTTGCGCAGGTAGGCCAGCAGCAGTTCCGCTTCTGCAGGCCGACTGTGCAGGTATTGCAACCGCACAACAGGGTTGGCAAAGGGATTCTGCAAAAAGCCGGTGCGCGTAAATTGTATGTCTCGCAACAGGCCTGTATCCGGATCACGCCGCAGTTTCTTGATGGCGTATTCCTTGCCACGCAGCTGAATATACTCTTCATTGATGAGGCGCCCCGTGCGATAGCCAATCCTCTCCCAGTCAGGCTCCAGTCCGTCATCACGCAACAGAGCCAGCCCCGCACCGGGGATACCGGTATAGGGCAGACTGATATAGTAGCGCTGGTCTTCCTCCACATATATGGCGTTGGCACACATCTCACGGTAATACGGATCAATGTCTGCAACAAGCGCTTGCATGTGCGCTATCAGGGCCTCCCGGCGCGCCTCCCGGAACACCAGCAGGGCAGCGCTGTTAAACGGCCCCGAATCGACCGGCAAGGGCTCCACCCAGACCCGCACAGCTGCGCCTTTGTAAGCGCCCTGATACTCACCACGCATAGCGGCAAGGCTGTTATGTGCAGGGTGCTGCGGGGACGGTACTACCTGCGCCCCGCCTGACGACAGGCCGATGACAAACACCGTGACCAGCCACACGCACATACGGCGGCTGCTACCCTGCCCGTATGTGCAGCCAGCCGGCCGGATCATGATTTGTTGCGCGCCGCTGCCTGCCTGACATACTCCAGCCGTTCAGCCGCATCTTCCGGGGCAGAAACCGGGGTGCGTTGCTGTTGCTGCTGATGCAGTCTGGCATTGCGCTCCTCAAACCGGGCTCGAGCCCGGTCGGCGCCGACCCGACGGCGTTCCTGGGCAGCAATGGCCTCCTTGGCATTGCGGTAATCCAGCACCAGCGGAATGTGACTCGGGCATACATAGGCGCAACAGCCACACTCTATGCAATCAAACAGGTGCAGTTCCCTGAGACTCTCCAGATCGTCTGCGCGGGCGGCCTGATGCAACTCGTGCGGCATCAGCCGCACCGGACATACATCTACACAGTTGCCACAGCGTATGCAGGGCTGCTCCGCAGTGCTCACAGTGGCGGCGCTACCCACCAGAATACAGTTGACGGTCTTGGTAACCGGGGCGGCGGTGTCTTCAAGCATGCGACCCATCATCGGGCCACCGAGCACGACCCTGCCGTCGACATCGCAATCACACATCTGCAGGCAATCACCGACCGGGGAACCCAACAACACCTGCAGATTGCCCGGCTGTGAGACGGCCCCGGTAACCGTTATATATCGCGATACCACCGGCTCCCCACGGGTCACGGCACGGTACGTGGCGGCTGCGGTTGCAACATTCTGCACGACCACACCTACATGTATGGCCAGCCCCCCACTGGGCACCTCACGACCGGTCAATGCCTGTACCAGCTGTTTTTCTCCACCGGCCGGATAGCATGTGGCCACCGCTATCAACTCAATATCCTGTGTCCCATGCAGGGCCTGTTCCAGTGCGGTAGCCGCCTCCGGCATATCCTCCTCAACGGCGATGATACTGCGTCCGGCCTTGAGGGCATGGGCCATCATGCGGGTGCCGGCCACCACATATTCAGCCTTCTCCCGGATCAGGCGGTCGTCACAGGTGATGTACGGCTCGCATTCCACGCCATTGATAATGAGGGTATGCACCTCGTTCTCCACCCCCTCATGCACCTTCACATGAGTGGGGAACCCGGCACCCCCCAGGCCCACGATGCCACAGGCACGGATCAATTTATGCACCACCTTCGGATCCCGACCCTGATAATCATGGGTAGGCCGAATATCACTCCACCGATCCTGACCATCGGGCTCAATGACGATGCAGAGTGTCCTGCCACCCGCAACCGGATACATATCCATGTCACTGACCCGCCCGGAAGTGCTGGCGTGCAGGGGGACACTCACATAGTGCTCACTGTCGGCAATGACCTGCCCCTTCAATACCGTATCCCCCACCTTCACCAGTGGTGCGGGCGGCAGACCGATATGCTGTTGCAGGGGCAATATGATGCGCTCCGGCAGCGGCACCAACCGGGACAGCCCCTCACTGGTGGTCCGTTTGTGTGTTTGCAGCCGCAAGCCGCCGGGAAAGCCTGCCGGAACCGTTTTCATGCGCCCCCCTCTACCCACTCGATGCAATCCACCGGGCAGGCTGACACACAAAGGCCACACCCGGTACAGTCAGCGGCGACTACCGTGTGCATCCAGCCGGGGGCACCGATGACAGCATCCACCGGGCAGACCTGGATGCAGCGTACACAGCCGATACAATCGGCCTCCCGCACCAGCGCCACCCGGGCAGCTTCGTCCGGCGGCGGCCGCACCGGAGGCTCATGTCCCAGCAATCGCGCCAGGGCCCGTGCCGTGACTGCCCCCCCCGGCGCACACAGGGTTGCTGCCGCCGTCCCGGCAGCAACGGCTGTGGCGTAGGGGCGACACCCGGGGTAGCCACAGCGGCCACACTGCGTCTGCGGCAACAGTGCATCGATTGCGTGCAGGGTGGCACTGTGCGGGTCAGGTCGGTCCATGTGCAGCATCCCCGCTACGCGGCGTGCAAGCGCAGACGCGAAGCGCCGCCATCCTCACGCAGCACATCACCGGCATGGATACGGAGTACCCCGTGTTGCAGGTCGGCAAGATACAGTTCCAGTGTGTAGCGTATCGTGGCAAAGGCCAACTGATCCCAGGGAATCTGCTCGGGGGTCACCAGTGCAACGCTCTGGCTCTCCACGCCGGGCGCACACTCCGGACCCAGCATCCGGGCTCGATAGATCGCATAAACCTGATCGGCATGCGGCAGGCTCAGCAGAGCATACAACCCTGTCACCTCCACCCGACTGTTGGCCTCTTCCAAGGTCTCGCGGATGGCAGCGTCCGCTGCGGTCTCCCCCGACTCCATGAACCCGGCGGGCAGACTCCACAACCCCATGCGTGGATCGATGTTGCGCTTGCACAGCAGGATGCGGTCCTGCCACAGGGCCAGGCACCCGGCGATGACGCGCGGGTTCTCATAGTGGATATGCCCGCAGGCACTGCATACATCACGCGGGCGATTGTCCAGTTCCGGGATGCGCCGCTCTACAGCGCCTGAACCACACTGCATGCAGAACTGCATATCCACTGCACTACGAACCCCTGCACTCATACCCGCCTGCCCTGCTCAAAAATATTTGCACGATGATACTCCAGAAACTCGGCATCCGGCCGGAACCTGTTCGGCAAATTTATACGCTGATTATCATAACGCAAAATGGCAGACTTATAAAACGCATCGGCCACCACCTTTTTGGATACGCAAACCGCAAACTCCCTGTCTATCGTCAGAATCCCCCGGTCAAAGGCCTTGTCGTGCAAGGCCGACAGGCATAATCCATTGCGTGGGTTCAATTTGTTGTTGTCGGCGTCCCGCCAGGGGATAATGTGACTGGCAACCAGCAATCCCGGTATGGCCAACCCGGTAATGCAACACTGCTGGTTATAGGCACTGAGCACGGCCCTGCGAAAAAAGGCCTGACCGATACGCATCCTGGCTGGCGCGACTCTATCTGCACCCGCGTAGTCCCCATGCCCCTCAGACTCGCGTATGCCGGTTGCATCCGCTGCCGTCAGGCCTGCAATCTCTGCAGATGATTCCAGCGCAAACTTCTGCCAATCACTGTGCATTTCCTCCCACATGGCCCGGTCGGCAGCCGCAACCGCCATCAACCCTGTTCTCCCGGTTGAGGTAATGGCAGGATCCAGACTGGCTATATTCACCATTTTCATCGCCAGTGCGTCCGGGGACCTGCCGATCAATGCAGCATACTGAATGAGCTGCGGGTTTCTGCCATGCATTTTGCCAAACGGCGTCTGGCAATACAGGCCGAAGGCCACCAGCAATTGTGAGCGGGTCCATCTTGAGCCATGCGATGCAGGTCTGGTGCTCATATCAATACAACATCCATAAACCGATCAGGGCCATGGTCACGGCGAAGATACGGCGCAGCCAGGGCACCGGGGTGCGGTGTGTCAGCCACGCCCCGAGGGCAGCCCCGAGGAGACAACCCGGCAGCAGATACAGGACAGTATACAGATGTACATAGCCCAGGCTACCGGGCGGCAGCTCCGGGTGTCCCCAGCCGCTCAGCACCAGACCCGCTGCACCGGCAGCCGCGACGGGAATACCGACCGCGGCGGCGGTGGAGATCGCCCGACGCAACTCCAGACCACACCACAGCAGATAGGGCACCACCATGATGCCCCCGGCGACCCCCATGATCGTTGCCAGGGTGCCGATCACTACCCCGGCCAGCGAGCCCGCCCGGCTCCGCCCGCCCGCAGGCAACCATCCCCACAGCATATGCAGGGCTACCAGCACCAGATAGATGCCAAATAATCGGCGCAGCACGATGCCGGGCAGTGCATCAACCACCTGCCCGCCGAGCAGTCCCCCGAGCAGGATGCCGGGCACCAGGGCAGCCAGCACCCGCCACTCCACCGTACCATGCCGCTGGTGCTGCCAAGTGGAGGAGATGGCTGTAAACAGCACCGCACCGAGAGAGGTCGCCAGCGCCAGCGGCATCTGCAACCCGGGGGACACCCCCTGCCACAAAAACACCAGATACAGCACAGGCACCAGCACGGTACCCCCGCCCAGACCGAGCAAGCCGCCTGCTACCCCGGCAACCAGTCCGATCAGCAGGCAGGCCGCTACCCAATACAGTACGGGATCCAGGGCAACGCTCAGATCCCGGCACGCACAGGCGGGGTGCCGGGGGACGTGGACCAGCTAGTCATGAATCCAATCTATACCAAGACCCTGACCTGAGCAACCGGGGTCGTGTTACCATAGCGCACCGGTCACAGTTCGCAGGGTCCCCTGACGCCCCTGACCGGGAACTTGAGTATGCACAGGAGTGGTAGCATTGGACACCCGAGCCTCTGGCGATGGGGGTTATATGTAGTAACATTGGCGTGTCCGGTACATGGCTGGTCCGGACCTGCGGGAATCATGCACGAATATCAACTGGACAATGGTCTGAAGCTGGTGGTGAAAGAAGACCACCGCGCACCGGTGGTGGCCTCACAGGTCTGGTACCGCGTGGGGGGCAGCTACGAGCAGAACGGGCAAACCGGCATCTCACACGCACTGGAACACATGATGTTCAAGGGCACCAGCACACACCCCGGCAATGAATTCTCGCGCATAATCTCCATGAACGGCGGTGATGAAAACGCCTTCACCGGCTCTGACTACACGGCCTACCACCAACAACTGGAGAGTGCCCGTCTGGAGCTCAGCTTTCGTCTGGAGGCAGATCGGATGCATCGGCTGGTGCTGGATGCCGAGGTGTTTGAACGCGAGATTGAGGTCATCAAGGAAGAGCGCCGCTGGCGCGTGGACGACGACCCCAACGCCTATGCCTACGAGGCTGCACTGGCAGCCACCTATCAGGTGAATGCCTATCGCAATCCGGTGATCGGCTGGATGGCCGATCTGGAGCACCTGCAGAACGAGCAGCTGCGACAGTGGTATCAACGCTGGTACACACCCAACAACGCCACGGTGGTAGTAGTAGGCGATGTCAACCCGGAGGAGGTACTGACACTGGCGCAGCGTCACTTTGGCGCGGTACCAAAGGGCGAGCCAACCCCCGACCCCTGGCCATCCACGGAGCCTGCACAACACGGGCCGCGACGGCTCACCCTGAAACTGCCCGCCAATGTGCCCTACCTGGTGATGACCTTCAAGGTTCCCTCCATCGCCACCTCCCACCTGCATGAAGCAGTACCCGTGTGGGAACCCTATGCACTGCTGGTACTGGCCGAGGTACTCACGGGCGGTGAGAGTTCCCGACTGGCGGAGCGACTGATCCGCGGCGACCAGGTTGCTACCACTGTCAATGCCCAGTACAACCCGCTCGCTCGCCTGCAAACCGCCATGGTGATCACCGCCACCCCGGCCCATGGTCGCGGCGTGACTGAACTGGAGTCAGCCGTGCTGGAGCAATTGCGGATACTGCGCGAACAGACTGTGGACACAGCGGAGCTGCAAAAGATCAAAAATCAGGTGATCGCTGAAGAGATCTACGAACGGGACTCCTTGTATGTACAGGCATTGCTGATCGGACTGACCGACGCGGTGGGCCTGCCCCTCAGCCTGCTGGATGAATTTGTAGAACGCGTTGAGGCAGTCACCGCTGTACAGGTACAGAAGGTCGCACAAAAGTACTTGCTGGAAGAGCAGCTCACCACCGCCGAACTGGATCCGCAACCGATCCCCGAGGGCCGCAAACCCAGGTCGGCACCGCCAGCGGGCCATGTGCATTGAACGGCATCATAGCCTGCTCGGTGTGGGGCTGTTGTTGATGGCAACAACGGCACAAGCAACGCCCGAGATACAGCATTGGGAGACCTCCGCGGGCATGGATGTGTATCTGGTGGAGACCCACGAACTGCCGATCATCGACCTGCGCATCGTACTGGATGCCGGTCGGGTCCGGGATGCCCAGACCCCGGGCCTTGCCGTCATCACCAGCGAGCTGCTGGATCAGGGGGCTGGCGGACATGCCACACAGGACATCGCCAACCGCTTTGAATCCACAGGGGCCATCTTTGACGTAGCCGTCACTCATGATTACACCACGTTAAGTCTGCGCAGCCTTATCCAGCACCTTGACCCGGTACTGGATAACCTGATGGATGTAGTGGGGGCCCCGGACTTTGACCCGGATGCCCTGTCGCGGGTACGCAAGCGCATGCTGGTAGACATAGAGGCGCGTGGACAGGACCCGGGCGAGCTGGCAAGCTATCACTTCAATCGCACCCTGTACGGCAAGCATCCCTACGGTGCCCCCGCATCGGGAGAGGCTGACAGCGTCAATGCCATCACCCGCAGCGCCGTACGTGATTTTTATCGCAACCACTACACCGCTGATGGCGCCCGACTGGTGCTGGTCGGTGCACTCAACCGCGAGCGGGCGGAACAGATCGCCTCCCGCCTGTCTGCAACCCTGCCGACAGGACCGGCTCCCATGCCCATGCCGGCCGTACCCGATACGGCGAGCCCCGCCCGTCGACTGTATTTCTATCACCCCTCGGCGCAGGCCCATATCCTGATCGGCCATCTGGGCATCCGGGTCAGTGACCCCGAGCGTCTGGCCCTGTACATAGGCAACCATATACTCGGCGGCGGTAGCATGGTGAACCGCCTGTTTGATGAGGTGCGGGAACAACGTGGCCTGGCCTACTCCGTATACAGCTACTTCTCGCCGCGTTACGAGCGCGGCCCATTCGTGGCGGGCATGCAGACCCGCAG
Source organism: Proteobacteria bacterium UBA6729 (assembly GCA_002454015.1). Classification (GTDB taxonomy): domain Bacteria; phylum Pseudomonadota; class Gammaproteobacteria; order Porifericomitales; family Porifericomitaceae; genus UBA6729. The sequence continues at coordinate 10,683 of DKIB01000058.1, read as the reverse complement.
TGACCAGGCCAGAGAAGCCACCACACTGCTCAAGGCAGAACTGGAACGCATGCGGGAATCCGGTCCCACGGCAACTGAACTGGCACAGGCCCAGAGCAACATCACCGGCGGATTCCCGTTGCGTATAGACAGCAACGCCGACCTGGCAAACTATCTGACCTGGCTCAGCTACCACAACATGCCACTGGACTACATGCAAAACTTTCGTGATCGGATCCGCGCCATTACCCTGGAAGATGTGCAGCGTGCGCTCCGCAAACATCTGCACCCGGATCGCCTGCTCATCGTCACCGTGGGCAGCGCTGGAAAACCAGCAGAACACTGAAGTCACAATGCCCACCGGGCGTATCCGCATCATCGGCGGCGACTGGCGCGGGCGGCGCCTGTCAGTCCCCCCGGTGCCAGCCCTGCGTCCAACCCCGGACCGGGTTCGCGAGACCCTGTTCAACTGGATCGGCCCCCGCATCCAGCACAGCCACTGCCTGGACCTCTGTGCAGGCACCGGCATCCTCGGCCTGGAAGCCATCTCCCGCGGGGCCGCCAGCGCCACCCTGATAGAGTCCCACCCCAAACTGACCCGGGCACTACAGACCACAGTCCAGACCCTGACCCCAACAGCACCGATACACATCCATTGTGCCGATGCCGCACACTGGCTACAGCACTGCACCGAGTCCTACCAACTCATCTTCCTGGATCCGCCCTACGATCAACCCGAACTGCTGCACCGCTGCTGCCGGATCCTGGCACAACGCCACCTCCTGCCGCCCGACGGCCTGCTGTACCTGGAGCACTCCCCCGGCCAGTGCCCACCCCCCGGCTTCACCCTGCTCCGCAAGGACCGGGCCGGGCGCGTAACCTACGCCCTGCTGCAGCCCACCCCGGAGCCAGGGCACGCATCCTGTCCCTGCGGGACACGGAGCCTGGCCCGCAAAGGGCATCCCATGTGATCGTAGAACGGTACGGGAATGCCCACCAGGCCCGGGACAAGGCCTGCCTGAATGGCTGCATGGCTGGTGCTCCGTACAGCACCGTTCCACAGCCCCAATCCCCAGACAGCTCCTGTGCATTCAATACCGTCACGGCAGTCCTCCCCCGCAAACCACCCGAGCTTCTGCAAATTCCGACTCTTCTCCAAATATTGCAGGACATCTTGTGCACGCAATCTTTTGCACACCCCCTCCAACCCTGTTCTGTCAATGAGACAACCGCTATTATGTCTCCATACCCAGGACAGTCAGGGTAGAGGGCAAACCGCTTTTGGCACTGCCCAAAAGCAAGCGGGTCATGCTTCAGGATACAATCAAAGATTCCTGTTTTCTTTTGAGAGAGGGAACCTCCACGGGAGTCAGGAAGGATGCAGCAGGCGGCGGTCTGCCGGGGCCCTCTCCTTCTTTCAGTGGTATACTGACCACAGTTGCCCGGTTCAGTCAACAAGAACAGGGAATGAGACCATGTTGACCAGGCTAATCATTCGTAACTTCAAGCGCTTTGATACCGTTGAGGTGGAGCTGGGCAACCGGGTGATGTTCATCGGTCCCAATAACTCTGGAAAGACCTCGGCCATGCAGGCTATCGCTTTGTGGGACATCGGCCTCAAGCACTGGCTTGAGAAGCAGCGGACCAGCGGGTCAGCGCGAAGGCGCAAGGGCGTTACGATCAATCGCCGCGACCTGCTGGCCGTGCCGGTGGCAGATGCAAATCGGCTGTGGCACGGGCTGCGTATGCGTGAGACGGATCATGCCCGGGTGCAGAATGTGCGGGTAGAGATTACTCTGCAGGGGACCAGCAACGGCGGGACCTGGACCTGTGGCATGGAGTTTGACTATGCCAACAAGGAATCCTTGTACTGCAGACCATTGCGCACTGAAGCAACCGGCCAGGACCGCATGGAGGTTCCAGCGGGCCTGGACAAGATCCGGATTGGCTTTTTGACGCCGATGTCCGGACTGTCCAGCACAGAGACCCGCATTGATACCGGGGCAATCAATGTACGCATCGGGGAGGGGCGTACCGCCGAGATATTGCGCAATCTCTGTTTTTGTATACATGAAAATGAAGAGTACTGGTCACAACTGGTGACACATATCAAGCAGCTGTTTGGTGTGGTTCTGTGCCCGCCACGCTATAACAGTGCTCGTGGCGAGATCGAAATGGACTACCAGGAGCACGGCATTACTCTGGACCTTTCCTGCACAGGCAGGGGGCTGCAACAAACGCTGCTGCTTCTGGCACACCTATATTCCAACCCCGGGGCCGTGCTGTTGCTGGATGAGCCGGACGCACATCTGGAAATCCTGCGACAACGCCAGAACTACAGATTGATCGCCGATGTAGCGCAAGAGCATGGCAACCAGATTATCCTGGCAAGCCACTCGGAGGTGATCCTCAATGAGGCCAAAGAAACGGACAGGGTCATTGCCTTTACAGGCAGACCACATGCAGTCAATAACAGCAGCCAGCTGCGCAAGGCCCTGATGGAAATCGGCTTTGAGGATTACCTGCTGGCTGAGCAGCTCGGGTGGGTGCTGTATCTGGAAGGCGCTACTGATCTGCAGATACTGCAGGCATTTGCAGATCGACTCGGGCATGCAGCTGCCAGGCCGTTGGAACGACCGTTTGTGCGCTATGTGGCTGATCAGCCTCGTGCAGTCCGGCGTCATTTTCATGGCCTCAAGGAGGCAAGTCCGAAACTGCAAGGCCTTGCCCTGTTTGATCGTCTGGACGAGCTGCCCAATATTGCATCGGTTACCTGTCTGATGTGGAAAAAGCGGGAGATCGAGAACTATCTCTGCACCCAACATACACTGGAGGAGTATGCACGGAATTCAGTCAATGATGACAGACAACCCGCTCCGTTGCTGAACCTGATTACTGCCGAAGAGCGAAAAGAACAGATGCAGAAGGAGATTCTCTCTACCCAAAGGGCGCTGGAACAATTGGGCAAGGGCTCTCCCTGGGGGGAAGATCTCAAGGTCAGTGATGAGTTTCTGGAGCCTCTGTTCAAGCAATATTTCTCCGCACTGCAGCTTGCAAACCTGATGGGAAAGAGTGCATTCCACCAACTGGTCAGGCATGTACCGGATGATGAGATTGACCCGGAAATCAGTGAGAAACTGGATGCCATCGTGCAGATTGCAGGGGATGCCCACCCGTTATGAGGAAGTCTATCGCCATTTATCCGGGCAGCTTCGACCCGATCACGCTGGGCCATA
>DKIB01000058.1:6914-7338 GCA_002454015.1 Proteobacteria bacterium UBA6729 | reverse complement strand
TGCCTGGTGGTGGAACTGGCGCGGCGATTGCACGCCCACTTTCTGGTGCGCGGTCTGCGCGCCGTATCCGATTTTGATTTTGAGTTCCAGCTGGCCGCCGTGAACCGGGAACTGATGCCGGAACTGGAGACACTGTTTCTGATGCCTGCACAGCGTTATATCTTCCTCTCCTCCAGCATCGTGCGTGAGCTCGCCGCCCACGGCGGGGATGTCAGTGCCTATGTATCCGCTCCGGTGCAGCAAGCACTGGCCGCACGCCGTGCGTCGTTATGAAGCTTCGTGCATGGCTGCTGGCCATGCTGTGCAGTGGTGGGTGGACCGCGGCTCATGCACAGTCTGCTGCCCTGTCTACCGCACATCCGGATGCCACCGCTGCCGGGGCAGAGCTGCTCCGTGCCGGGGGCAATGCCTTTGATGCAGCAGT
>DKIB01000058.1:6694-6828 GCA_002454015.1 Proteobacteria bacterium UBA6729 | reverse complement strand
TTCTGGTTGTTGCATCGTGCCTCTGATGGCTTGCAGCGCATGCTGGACGGTCGTGAAACGGCCCCGGGTGCCGCACGGCGGGACATGTATGTGGGGTCCAGTCGGGGCAGTCTGGATGGGCCAGGAGCCGCCGG
>DKIB01000058.1:0-6642 GCA_002454015.1 Proteobacteria bacterium UBA6729 | reverse complement strand
TGCCTGCCACTGGCCCGCGCCCTGGCCCCGGCGATACGACTCGCACAACGCGGGTTCACGGTGGACTCTGTGTACCAGAACCGGGCCCGCTATCGCCTGGCGGCATTGCGCGCCGACCCGGAATCTGCACGCCTCTTCCTGCGTGCACAAGCCGTACCCGCGAGCGGTGTGCGCATCCGCCAGCCGGAGCTGGCCCACACCCTGGCCCTGCTGGCCCGGGAAGGCCACGATGGATTCTATGCGGGGGACTACGCGGCGCGACTGGTACGTGAGGTGCGCGCCGCAGGGGGGATATGGACACGCAACGATCTGCACACTTACCGGGTACAGGAACGCGCACCGATACGTTTCCACTACCGTGGCATACGGGTGGTGTCTGCCGCCCCACCCTCCTCCGGCGGGATCGTTATGGCACTGGCCCTGAATATACTGGACCGGCTGGAGGCCCCGACAGACCGCACGGCACAGTTGCATCGTGTGATCGAGGCCATGCGCCGCGCCTACCATGCCCGGGCTCTGTATCTGGGCGACCCGGATTATATACAGATACCGACGGAGCAGTTGTTGGGCTCTGCCTACGCCGCCCGACTCGCCGCCTCCTTTGACCCGACTGCGGCCACCGCCAGCACCGACCTGCCACAAGCCGTAAGCGATACCTCCGGCACGGGCACGGACACCACGCACTTCTCAGTGATCGATACACAGGGCAATCGTGTAGCGGCTACACTCAGCATCAACCTGCCGTTCGGCGCCGCCTTCACGGTCCCCGGCACCGGTGTGCTGCTGAACAATGAAATGGACGACTTCGCAAGCCAGCCCGGTGTGCCCAATGCCTACGGCCTGACCGGCAGCGCCGCCAATGCCATCGCACCGGGCAAGCGCCCCTTGTCCAGCATGAGCCCCAGCTTTCTGGAGGACGCGGGTCGCATCGGGGTGCTCGGCACACCGGGGGGCAGTCGCATCATCAGCATGGTGCTGCTCGGGGTGCTCGACTTCAGTCGCGGGCAGGGTCCGGACTCCTGGGTACGCCTGCCACGCTACCACCACCAGTATCTGCCGGATGAGGTGCAGTTTGAGTCGGCTGCACTACCGCTGGCGGCACGCAGCAAACTCACCGCACTGGGACACCAACTGCGCGAGCTGGATCGAAGCTACGGCAATATGCATGCCGTGCAATGGGAGTTGCGCTCCGGGCAGCTGCAGGCCGCTGCCGATCCACGTGGCGCGGGCACCGCCCAGGTGCTGGCGCAGCAACAACCGGTCTGTCAGCGCTGACAGCTCGGGCAGTAGAAGCACGAGCGCTGGTTCAGGAGCCGACGGCGCAGCAACGCTCCGCAGTACACACATGGCTGCCCCTCCCGACCGTACACCTTGAGGTCGGTCCTGAAGTAGCCCGCCGCCCCATCCGGATGCCGAAAATCACGCAGGGTTGTGCCCCCGGCACGGATGGCCCGGCGCAGCACATCATGCACGGCCTCCACCAGGCGATCACAACGTAACCGTGACACCCGCCCGGCATGGCGCGCCGGGTGCACCCCGGCAACAAACAGGGCCTCATTCGCATAGATGTTACCGATGCCCGCCACCACACGGGCATCCATCAGCAGGGTCTTCATGGCCAGCCGCCGCCCACGACTGGTGTGATACAGGTAGTCACCATTGAATGTGGATGCCAACGGCTCGGGACCCAGATGACGCAGCAGGCGATGCCGCTGCGGGTCGACGCGGGTCCAGTGCACGGAACCAAAGCGGCGCGGGTCGCGCAGCCGCAACATCCGTCCCGAACAAAAACACAGATCCAGATGATCATGCGGCTCCGGCGGTGCAGCCTTGTTCAGGATGCGCAGACTGCCGGACATGCCCAGATGCAGGATCACCGTGCCGGTATCCAACCCCAACAGCAGATACTTGCCTCGCCGCTGCACGGTCTGCACCCGTTGTCCGGGGGCCTCGCGACGCAACCCCGGGGACACCGGCCAACGCAGGCGTGGCTGCCGCACCACTACCCGGGCAATACGCTGCCCCCGGATGTCGGGGGCCAGCGCCCGCCGTACCGTCTCAACCTCCGGCAGCTCCGGCATCGTCGTCGTCCGGCAACAGTTCCCTCCGCAATGACGACTGGAACTGATAGTGGATGCCCAGCTCCGGACGTGCCAGCTGCAAGTTAACGGTATCCGGTAACAGCTGCAGTTCTATGCGGCGGCCATCCGCTGCCTCGATCACCAGTGGCTCACCGGAGGCTGCACCGGCCTCTACATTCAGGGCTCGGGCATTATCCCAGGCCAAGCGGGACGGACCCCCCTCCGCCACACTCAGCGGGATGCGCTGTCCACGATACTCCAGCACGGCTGCCCTGAACCCGCGGGGCAACAGATAATGCTCCGCCATGAACAGATCCTGCGCCAGCAACGCCGGATAGAGTTCGCCCTCGGCCAGGTAAATGTCACCGTCTATGGCTATATAACGTTGCTGTGTTATGGGATGCAAATCACCATACATCACTTCATGCGTAGTCGTGTCTGTTCTGACCCGGATGCGCACAGCGGCTTCCTGCAAACCATACAGTTCTGCATCCGCTCTGGCATCAGCCACACGCTCACTGTGCCGAAAGTGCAGTTCATCGAGCAGGCGCTGCACCCGCAGCTGATCCGCCGGCAGCGACAGCGGTGCCAGCATCCGCCAGTCGCCGTTCCGTCGCAGGTGCACGGTGTTGCGCTGCCGCCGCTCTATATGCAGTTCCCGTACCGCCTGCAATGCCAACAAGGGGACTCGACTGTCCTCCTCTGCCTCATACTGATGCCGCAGGGTCTCAATCCCGGCCACCAACAGCACCGCCACCAGCACGGCAAGCCACAGATTGGTGCGTGCCCCGGCTCTCATGGAGACAGCATGATGATCAGCGACGCCGACGGCGATACTGTACCGTCCAGCCTGTACCGAGCAACAGCAATGGCAGGGCCAGGCTGAAACCGAGCAGGTATCCTCCCTGCATACGCGGGCTCATGTTGAGTCTGGCGTCTTTGGGTTTGGCGATGTCGGCAAAGAAGGGTTGTGCATCACTGTTCACGCTGAGCCAGTTCACCAGCAACAAGCCCAGTGTAGCGTTACCGCCATTGCGGATGAAGGTATTGGACAGAAAATCACCGTCACCGGTTACCACCACGCGCTGTCGCGGGCGTTGCGTATCCGCCTGCGGATGCGGACGTTCCAGGGCCAGGATGATCGGCAGTGGGCCACTGACATCAGTATCGGCATCGTACTGCGCATCACCGCTGAGTGAGCCGGTTTCCAGCCAGCTGTCCCTGCCACTTTGTACCAGCGGGTAGGCCGTCCAGCCGGATTCCGGTTGCGGCTGTACCGGGGCCACCTCAGGAAACAGGCCCAGATAATCAAAACGTTCCAGGGCAATATGATCGAGGTAGTTCTCCGGCCCGGTCAGCAACAACCCCGGGTCCTCTGCCAGACCTGAATGGGGAGAAAGGATACTGCCCGCGGGTCGGGTTATGCCCAGTTGTGCCGTCAGGCGACCGCGATCATGAACCTCACCCGGGTCGGTCAGCCACAACAGATTGCCGCCCTGTTGCAGATACTTGTCCAGCTGTTGCAACTCATACTCCAGCAGCCCGGTATGGAGACCAGCCAGTATCAGGGTAGCGCTGCTGTCCGGCAGCATGGCCGCCTGACTGAGATCCAGCAACTGCGCTTGATAACCGTGCTCCTTCAGCAGGCCAACCCAGGCATCCAGATCATGGTTCGCCCCGCCCTGCGGCTTGCGCTCACCATGACCACTCAGAAACTGCAACAGGGTGCGGCGACCGGACAACAGCCGTTGCAGGGCTCGACTGAAATCCTGTTCCCGGTAACCGCCGGACTGCACCTGCACACGCTCTGCACCACCCTGATAGAGAATCACCAGCTCGCCTTGATGCTCCACCCCGCGCGCGCGCACCCGATCCGGTCGGGCAGACGGATTCACGTACTCTACCCTGATCTGCAACCCCGCTTGGCGATAGCGCTCCAAAAAGCCGGCTGCCGGTTGGCGAAACGCCAGACGTTCCGCATAGACCTCCACATCCACCACAGTGGATATGCCCTGCACCAGTGCCCGGCTGGCCTCGGAAAGACTATGTCGATTCGTCCAGTCCAGGCGCCGATCATGCACCGTACTGAGCCAGGCCAGCAGGGCTACAGCAAGCACCAGCAAGGCGCGGAACAGCAGGCTTTGCAGACGGTAATGGGTGTGCGCGTTCATGGCAGGCGGCGGCGACTCTCCAGACGTTGCGTGGTCAGCCCCATACACAGACCGATCAGCAACAAATAATAGCAGACATCTGTCAGACTGACCCAGCCCGTCAACAGTTCATGGTAATGTCCAAGCAGGTAAAGATAAGACAACACCTGCGTCAAAGGCTCGTCCGGCGCCATGAAGTAGCGCGACAAACCACACAACCACAACAAAAAAATCATGAACAGGCTCAGTATGGCAGCCACCGCCGGGCGTTCTCCCAGACTGGAAGCGTACAGCCCCAACGCGGTTAATGCCCCGACATACAACAGGATGCTCCCTGTGTATACGGCAACCACCCGCAGGTCCAGTGCCACAAATGGCAGCAGGCTCAGCGGCATCAGACTGAGCAACAGCACGGGCACCAGCAACAACACCAGTCCACCCAGAAATTTGCCGAGCATGATCTGTGTGCAGGACAGTGGCGTAGAGTTCAGCAGTTCCAGCGCCCCCGAACGCTGCTCATCGCTCAGCAGATGCATGGTCAGCATCGGTGCCACCAGCGTCAGCAACAAGGCCATGTAGTTGTACAGTCCTCGCAACAGCACATAGCTGATGCTCTGATCAGCGCCCATCTGCTGCGATTTCAACAACTGTATACAGAACAGCAGAGCCGCCAGCATCACCACGAACGCACTCAACACCCAGGCCAGCCAGGAACCCAGCGCACGCCGCAGCTCACAGGCCGCCAGGCTGAGTATCCCCCTCATGTCCCAACACCCCCCCGGGTCAACCGCAGAAAGGTTTCTTCCAGAGAATTGCGTTCCGGAATCAGTTCCAGCAAACCCCACCGCTGTGCTACGGCATGGCGAGCCAGCCGCTCCTGGGCGGCAGTACCCGGGAGGTGCTGCAATCTGAAGCTGCCATCAGCCAGTGCTTCCACCGCAGTGATCCCCTCCAACTCCAGAAACGAGGGCGGCGGCGCATGACGCAGGCGGATGCGGAAGCTGTGCCCGGAGACCATATCCGTCATCTCACTGTCCAGGCACAGCTGTCCCTGGTGGATAATCAACACCCGGTCGCACAGGGTCTGCGCCTCGGCAAGGATGTGTGTGGACAGCACCACGCAACAAGTGGAGGCCAACCGGCGTAGCAAGCCCCGTATCTCCTTGATCTGAATCGGGTCCAGACCCGCGGCAGGTTCATCCAGTAACAACACCCGGGGCGTATGAATGATGGCCTGGGCCAGACCCACACGCTGTCTGTACCCATGGGAAAGATTGCGGATCAGCCGATCCCGGCAATCCACCAGCCCACAACTGACCAGGGCAGCCTCCCGGGCCGGGCGGGGCCGGGTCACCCCACGGATCGTCGCAAAGAAATCCAGATACTCTGCAACCGTCAACTCCTCATAAAGGGGACAGCGTTCTGGCAGAAAGCCCAGTGCCCTGCAGGCCTGAGCTGGTACCTCGGTGATATCACTGCCCTCGATCAGGATCTGTCCCGCACTCAGGGCCAGACAGCCGCTCATCATCTTCAGCAGCGAGGTCTTGCCGGCCCCATTGGGACCCAGCAGACCCACCACCTGTCCGCGCGGCAGCTCAAAGCTCACCGTATCCACAGCCAGATGCTGACCGTAGCGGCGACTGACCTGGCGGGCCGACACCAGGGGGGGAGATACAGCATTCATGGCCGGGGATTATAACCGGGGGTCTGTCTTCACCGCTGCCGGAATCCACCGCCACACAGACAGACATCGCCGTAATCAATGCGGGCAGCGCTCTATGCACCAGACCGGAGCTGCACAACGCTTGTCCAGCCCAACACTATCATCATAAGCTATTGATTTCGCTTGTATTCACGGTATATCGCATCCATCCGGCAACGGGCCGCACTTTTTTTCCTGCAGGCATTGACATTGCCGGGAGCATGCGCTAGACTGGCTCGCCTTAAGTGGGGTTGTAGAGACACCACCGTTCTTTGACATTACTGGTTGAGCCATGTGTGTGGGTGCCTGCGTCGGTTATCGGCGAGGTGTCACCATTCAGTGTGCAGCTTGCCAAGGTATGACAACCAAGGCATTGTCTGTGCATGCGTTACCAAGGATCATTCCGTCGCAAGACGGGAAAATCTTTTTTTTGAAGAGTTTGATCCTGGCTCAGATTGAACGCTGGCGGCATGCTTAACACATGCAAGTCGAACGGCAGCGCGGGGGGCTTGCCCCCTGGCGGCGAGTGGCGAACGGGTGAGTAACACGTGGGAATCTGCCCAGTAGCGGGGGATAACTCGGGGAAACCTGAGCTAATACCGCATACGCCCTACGGGGGAAAGCGGGGGATCTTCGGACCTCGCACTATTGGATGAGCCCGCGCCTGATTAGCTTGTTGGTAGGGTAAAGGCCTACCAAGGCTACGATC